>JAKQCM010000484.1 GCA_029559155.1 Chloroflexota bacterium | reverse complement strand
AAAACCGCCAACTTGTTTTGCCTGGTTACCAAATACTGGAAACTCAAGGGCGCAGTTACAAAAAACCGGCCAGGTCTGTTACAATCATCAGCGAATTTCCCAAGGAGGTGATGAGTGTGACCCAAAAGCCTGAACCAAGCGCCAATCTACACCTGGAAACCATAGCCGTACACGCCGGGGTAGAGCCGGACCCGGTGAGCGGCGCAGTGATGACCCCCATTTATCAGACCTCAACCTATGCCCAGGCAGACGTGGCCGTGCACAAAGGCTACGAATACTCCCGCACCGACAACCCGACACGCACCGCTTTGCAGCAGGCGCTGGCCGCGCTGGAAGGCGGGCGGCATGCCCTGGCCTTTGCCTCCGGCATGGCGGCCATCGACACCCTGCTGCGGCTGGTGAAGCCCGGCGAACATGTGCTGTGCGGCAACGACGTGTACGGCGGCACCTTCCGCCTGTTCGACAAGATTCTCACCGGCTACGGCCTGGAATTTAGCTTTGTGGATGCGGCCGACAGCGGTGGGTTTGCGGCGGCGATGCGGCCCAATACCAGGTTGGTCTGGCTGGAAACGCCGACCAACCCCATGCTGCGGCTGGCGGACATTGCCGCGGCGGCGGAACTGGCCCATGCCCACGGGGCCTGGCTGGCGGTGGACAATACGTTTGCGTCGCCGGTGCTGCAACGGCCGTTAACCCTCGGCGCGGACTTTGTCATTCACTCCACCACCAAATACATCGGCGGCCACTCCGACGTGGTCGGCGGGGCGATTGTGCTGAACGACGACGAAGCGTATGCCCGCCTGAAGTTCCTGCAAAACGCCATCGGCGCGGTGCCGGGGCCGATGGACTGCTTCCTGACCCTGCGCGGCCTGAAGACCTTGCCGCTGCGCATGGCCGCCCACTGCCGCAATGCGACGCTGGTGGCCCAATATTTGAGTGACCATACGGCCGTGTCCCAGGTGATCTATCCCGGCCTGGACAGCCATCCGCAGTACGAGCTGGCGCGGCGGCAAATGAGCGGTCCGGGCGGCATGATCTCCTTTATTTTGCACGGCGGCGAAGCGGCCGCGCGTGCGGTGGCCCGCGAAACGCGCCTCTTCACCCTGGCCGAATCGTTGGGCGGCGTCGAATCCCTCATCGAACTGCCCGCGCCCATGACCCACGCCTCGGTCGCCGATTCGCCGCTGGCCGTGGACCCGGGATTGGTGCGTATTTCTGTGGGCATTGAGAACGCGCAGGACCTCATTGACGACCTGGCGCGGGTTTTGAGTCGGGTGGGGTAGGTTTCCATGAAGGTTGTACGGGCAGTTTATGAGCTAATCCGTGATGCGATTTTGCGGTGGAGCGAGGATAAAGCCTCGATGTTTGCGGCGGCGCTGGCATATTACACCATGTTCTCGCTGGCGCCGCTGCTGGTTCTGGTGGTGGCCATGGCCAGCCGCGTCCTGCAGCAAGCCAATGTGCAAGAGGTCATCACCCAATTTGCCACGAAAAACTTTGGGCCAGACGTCGCCAAAATTGTAGCCGGTATTTTGCAATCGTCGGTGCTGAAAAACTCATCGGGCCTTCTGCCCTCGGTGATCAGTACAGTCATCCTGATCTGGGGCGCGACCGGCATTTTTAATCATTTGAAGCGAGCGTTGAATACAATTTGGGGTGTGGAACCGGAACTGCCTACCGGCGTCAGCGGCGTGATTTATTTTATTGAGACGCGTTTGTTGTCGTTTATGATGGTGTTGGGCGTCGGTTTTTTGCTCGTGGCGACGGTGATGTTTAATACCATCATCGCGGTGGTGAATGGGTTTATTGTTGATTATCTTCCCGCTTTTTCCACCGTTACCGAAAGCGACCTGACTACATTTTTGTTGTCTGTGCTGATGCCGGCGGTTTCGTTTGCGGTCATTTTTAAGGCGCTGCCGGATGCGAAAGTGGCCTGGCGGGATGTATGGTTGGGATCGGCGGTAACGGCCGTGCTGTTCGCCTTTGGCAACTACCTCATCAGCATTTACCTGCGCCAGAGCAGCGTGGCCTCAGCCTATGGCGCGGCCGGGTCGTTGATTGTGCTGCTGTTGTGGGTGTACTACTCGGCGCAGATATTTTTCTTTGGCGCGGAATTTACCAAGGTATTTGCCAACCGGTATGGCTCCAAGGTAATGCCGGCCGGTAACGCCGTGGCCGTGCGCCGCCAGCGCATCGAAGACGAGATGCCGCCGGCGGCGCTGCCGCCTATGCCGTTGTATGAACCGCTGCCCTACGAGGGAAATTCGCCGCTGCGCCAGCGGGCAAAACAGGCGGGTTTTGGCCTGTTGGGGCTGGCCGCCGGGCTGCTGGTCGGGTTTATTGCCAGTCTGCGCCGGAAGTCGTAAATGTAAGCTTGCAGCTAAGGGCTATTTTGTAGCGATGTAGACAATCCATTCTTGCGCGTCGTAGAGGGGGAGGTTGGCCCAGGCGGGATGGATGGAAACGGCCGTAAATCCCGCCTGCTTCATCACCGCCGCCATTTTCGCCGGATCATACGCCTGATCACAAAGCTGCACTTCGTCCAGTTGCCCCGTCTCTAGATGCAAAATCTGAAAACGCTCCAACACCAGTTGTTCCTCTTCATACCAGATGCGTTCGCCCAGGTGCAAAAAAGGCGCGTCGCCCCAGATGCCTTTGTCGTCGGTATACCACCAGGTGCTGTTTTTTTTGTCCAGACGATCCGGATCAAGCAGTTCCACCGCCAGTTTGCCGCCAGGTTTTAGCGCTGACGCGATCTTTTTCAGCAGGACGGCCGTTTCTTGCGGCGTAAACACGGACAGTTGGCCATACAGGAACAGCGCGGCGTCGTAGGCGTCGGTCGGCGCGACAAAATCACGCACATCTTGTTCGATGAAAGTGCAGCGATCAGCCATATTTTCGGCGGCGGCTAGTTTTTGCGCGTAAGCGATAGACGCCGGGCCAAAATCGACGGCCGTAAGGCGCGCGCCCCGTTTGGCCAGATCGACGGCGTAGAGACCCGGCCCGCAGGTGGCATCCAGAATGTGGGCCTCCGGCTGCAAATCAAGAACCGACCACAACCAGTCGAGCTGGATTTGGCGTTCCGGGTCACGGCGGGAGGCCGCGCCGTGGCTTTGGTCCAGGTGTTCACGCAGCATGCGCGCGGAAAATTCGGGGTCGTTCCAGGGGAGATTGCCGCCGTAGGCCCAGGGAACCGGTTGTTCGGGTCGGTTGTAAATGCGCCAAAGCGCCTGGCTAAATTTTTGTGGGTCGGGTGTCATTATTAGCTCCTGTGAGAACCCGTCCAACCATCCTGCCGCCTGAGGAAAATAGGAGGCCGATCTTGCCCAAAGGGAAGTGATGGCTGACAGGCTCTGAGTCAATTGATTTCATTCGCCCCCAATTATATCATCCGGTACACTTCTGGTAGGTGCGAATGGTTGCCTGGGAGAAAAATATGTTTGATGCGTTACCCGATTTGCCTGCCGCCCAACGCTGGCGGCAACAGCCTTATCCGGCTCCTATTGTCGTGGCGCTGATAAGGCGTGAAGAAGAGGGCGTGGCTCCGCGTTATTTGCTCATTCGGCGTAAGGGGAATACGTACCAGGGGCAGTGGGCGCTGGTGGGCGGTAAGTGGGATTTTGGCGAAACATTGGACACGGCCGTTCTCCGCGAAGTACGTGAGGAAACAGGTCTGCTGGCCGAGTTTGTCGCCTTGCGCGGCGTGGTGAGCGAGCGGGTTGTGCCGCCCAGCGACGCGCTGCCGGGGGCGCACTTCCTGCTCCTGGTGTGTGAACTGGCCGCGCCCGACGGCATAGCCACGGAACAAAAGGAAGGGGCCGTGGCCTGGTTTACGTTGGGGGACATCACGCGGCTGCATGAGTGCCAGACCATCATTCCCAGCGATTTTGCCATGATTCAGTGGTTTGCCCAGCCGACGCACAACGTGGTGCATATCGAGGCGGAGATGGTGTCGGCCATTGGCGCAGCAGAGGCTTATCCCACCGAACTGCGGCGGTTTGAGCAGATTAACGGCCGTTCCCAACCATGACCCAACCGCAGCGGCCATCTGCCCAATCGTTTATTGGGCAGGAAGTAACGGTGCAGATTGACCGTCCGGCGGGCAGCCGCCATCCGAAATGGGGCTTTGTTTACCCGCTGAATTATGGGTATGTGCCGGGCGTTTTCGGGGGTGATGGGGAGGAACTGGACGCTTACGTGTTGGGCGTAATTGCGCCGCTGGCCGCGTTTACGGGCGTGTGCACGGCCGTTCTCCACCGCCTCAACGACGACGACGACAAACTCATTCTGACGCCGGCCGGCCAAACCTACACCGACGACCAGATTCGCGCCCTTGTCCACTTTCAGGAGCGCTTTTTTCAGTCAGAAATTTGGCGGGGCTAATGGCCGAGACGGCCGTTTCCCAGACCAGCAAACGATGACCAGCATGACCCAATACCGCGAACTTTTTATTTTTATAGCCGGATTTGTGGTGATTGCCCTGGCCGCCAAACAAATTGGCGCGTTTTTGGCCGACAAAGCGCAGCTGCCGCTCATCAGCGGCTTTTTGTTGGCCGGGGTGGCCGCCGGTCCTTACGTGCTCAACCTCATACCGGCGGCGGCGCTGGAACATTTGCGTGTGGTCGACCAGATGTCGTTGGCGGTGATCGCCTTTGCCGCCGGCAGCGAATTGTATCTGGAAGAGATGCGCAGCAGCCTGCGCAGTATTACCCGCGTGGTGGCGGGCAACGTGATTGTGGTGCCGCTGTTGGGCACGGCCGTTACCCTTCTGCTCGCCGATTACATTCCCTTCATGCAAACAATGGACGGGGCGGGGCGATTAGGCGTGTCGTTCATGATCGGCGCTATCTTGTTGGCTCGTTCCCCGTCGTCGGCCATTGCCATTGTCAACGAACTGCGCGCCAAAGGCCCCTTCTCCAAAACGGTTCTCGGCGTGACGATGGTGATCGACGTCGCAGTGATTGTTCTGTTTGCCATCAGCCTGGAAGTGGCCGACGCGCTTCTGACCCGGGTGGGCATCAGCCTGACTTTTTTGCTGCTGCTGGCCGGGGAACTGCTGCTTACCGGACTGGCAGGGTTGGCCTTGGGCTGGTTGATGGCCTGGATTTTGGCCCGAAAGCTGCGCCCTGGCGGTAAAATTGTTTTTTTGCTGGCGGTGGGCCTGGCGACGTTTGTGCTGGCTACAGGTTTACGTGAGGTAACGGCCGTTTACCTGCCCTTCGAGATTTTGCTGGAGCCGCTGCTCATTTGTCTCATTGCCAGCTTTTGGGTCACCAATTACACCCCTTACCGCACCGAATTTATGCGCATCCTCCACGATGTTGGCCCGCCCACCTACGTCCTCTTTTTCACGCTAACGGGCGCGTCGCTGGCGCTCGACGTGCTGTCGACAGCCTGGGTGGCGGCCTTGGTCTTGTTTGTTGTCCGTCTGGTGGGTATTTTCCTGGGGTCATTTGCCGGCGGCGTGGCAGTTGGCGATCCCATGTCGCATAATCGCCTGAGCTGGATGGCTTATGTAACCATGGCCGGCGTTGGGTTGGGTCTGGCGAAAGAGGCGGCCGACATTTTCCCTGAATTTGGCATTGAATTTGCCACAGTGGTAATTGCCGTGATTGTGGTGAGCCAGTTAGTCGGGCCGCCGCTGTTCAAATGGGCCATTATGCACAGCGGCGAAGCGCATCCACGGCATGAAACGCCCTCGTTTGACGGTGTGCGCGACGCCTTGATTTTTGGCTTGCGGCCGGACGCAGTGCTGTTGGCCCGCCAGCTGAGCCTTCATGGCTGGCAGGTGAAGGTAGTTTGCCTGGAACCGGCGGAAATAGAAGGTCTGGAAGCGCCCGACGTGGCCGTCGCATACCTGTCTGAGCTGAACGTGACCGCCCTGCGCGATCTGGGCATGGACCAGGCAGACGCGATAGTAGCCATGCAATCGGATGCGCTCAATTACCAGATTTGTGAACTGGCCTATGAGCATTTTGGCACGCCGACGATGGTGGCTTATTTGTTGGACCGGACGAGATTTGAGCAATTTTATAAATTGGGGGTGTCGGTGGTGGAACCACAAACGGCCGTGGTCACCCTGCTGGACCATTTTGTGCGCGCGCCGGTGGGCACATCCATGCTGCTGGGTATGCGCGCCGCGCAGGATGTGGTCGACATCGAGCTGCGCAACCCCGATTTACACGGCCTGACCCTGCGCGATTTGCGTCTGCCGCTGGACATTCTGGTGCTGTCTGTGCAGCGCAAAGGCGAAACCCTGATTTCGCACGGCTACACCCGCCTGGAATTAGGAGATAGGATCACCATGGTCGGTTCGTTAGCCAAACTTGAAGAAGTCATGGTACGCTTTGGAACCTAAATTTTTTAGTTCTTTAGGAACTCGGGTGGTTAACAGCCCTTGATGCGTGAAGCGCGGTGCGTGAGACCTCTCTGGTCACGCATCACGCTTCACGCATCAGACCTAACCCTAGAAATCTTTAAGACCGGTTCTTTTTTGACCTTGATTGGATGCTTATGCCTTTATTACCTGGTGAAATTCTAAATACGCGGTACCGCATGGTTCATTTGTTGGCGGCGGGGACTTATGGCTGCACTTATCGGGCGCGGGATGTTGTGGAGGCGCGGGATGTGGCCATCAAGGAATATCTGGACCCGGCGGTGGAAACGCAAAAGCTGTTCCGGCAAGAGGCGCGCCGGCTGAGTGAACTGCAACATCCGCAGTTAACGGCCGTGCGCGATCATTTCGCCCTGGAAAACGTGGGCCAATACCTCGTCAGCGACTACGTGGACGGGGTGGACTTGCAAAGTTTACTCGCCCAATACGGTCCTCTGCCATCCGATCTGGTAATTGTGTGGCTGCAAGAAATTTGCAAACCGCTGGCCTACTTGCACGGCAAAGGCCAGCTGCACCTGAATATCAAACCGGCCAACATTCGGCTGACGCCGACCGGCGAGGTGTTTTTGGTGGACAGCGGCCTGCCTGGTCTGGGTGTGCGCCCGCACGACAGCGGTTTTGGCGCGCCGGAGCAGCAGGCGCGCCAAGGTGTTACACCGGCCAGCGATATTTACAGCCTGGGCGCAACGCTGTATACCTTGCTGACCGGCGGGCCGCCGCCCAACGCCCTGGCTCGAGAAAGCGGCCTGGAAGATTTGCGCCCGGCGCGGGAAGTAAACCCCAATGTGGAGCCTTACCTGTCGGTGGTGGCCAACCGGGCGCTGTCTTTACGACCGGATGTGCGCTACGACACGGCCGTCGATTTTGCCCGCGCGTTGGAACGGCCGTCTGGCCGCCCCGCGCCGGAAGTGAGCGACTTGCGCCGCACCCCCGACCCGCAAATTCTGGCGCTGCCGCCGCGCCCGCTGCCGGGCCGCCGCAAACAGATCGAGCAGCGGACGATTTGGGGGCTGTTGGCGCTGCTGGTTATTGTGATTGCCGTAGGCGTTACCTTTAGCCTGGTCAACATCAACGCCGCCGACGACACCATCGGCGAAGCTGAAGCCACGGCGACTGTCGAATCGGCCGTCGTGGCGGCGCTGACGGCGATTGCGCCCACGCCATCGCCGCTGCCGCGCCCCACGGAACTGCCCACGCCGACGCCGCAGCCGTTCACCACGGAAACCGGATCGCGGATGTTGTATGTGCCATCGGGCACATTTCGCATGGGGGATGATGACGGGGAACGCGATGAACGGCCATCGCGCCTGGTGCAGGTTGATGCCTTCTTCATTGACGAAACGGAAGTGACCGTGGGGCAGTATGCCCAGTGCGTGGATGCGGGCGCGTGCCGCGAACCGCGCGTCTCCAGTGAAAATTATTACGGCAACAGCGCCTTCAACGATTACCCGGTGATTTTTGTGAACTGGTACGATGCGCAAACGTTTTGTGAATGGCGCGGCGCGCGGCTGCCATCTGAGGCGGAGTGGGAAATGGCCGCCAGTTTTGATTCGGTTGAGGCGGTGCGTTATCGTTTTCCCTGGGGGGATGCTTTTGATGGCAACAAACTGAATTTTTGTGATGTGAATTGTACCCACACCAACCGCGATGCGAATTATAACGATGGCTATCGGTTTGCCGCGCCGGTGGGCACTTACCCGGACGGCCGTTCACCTTTAGGCGTGTACGATATGGCCGGAAACGTTGTCGAGTGGCTGGGTGATTGGTATGGCTTCAGTTATTACCGTGAAGGCAGCGACAACAACCCGCTGGGACCGACGGAAGGGGAGTTTAAGGTGATTCGAGGCGGTTCGTGGCTGGCAGCGGCGGATGAAGTGGAAAATACGGCTCGCGGCTCATTCGACCCGCTGGTGGCGCAGGCGAATGTAGGCTTTCGCTGCGCGATGCCTGTGCCTTAAAGGCAGACCCGAAGGGTTTTCTTCAACCCTTCGGGTCTGGGTGTGATTATTTAAGGATGGCTTTGATGAACGGCCGTTTGCGCATTTCATCATACAGGTAGCGACTCAGGGCGCTTTCCAGTTTTCCCGCCAGCCCGTCGGGGTTATCGGCATGCTGCCGCAAAACACGGGCAATGGTTTCCTCTGCTCCTTCGCGTAGTTCCTCATCGTCCATATTGGCCAACCCCTGGGAGATAAATTCCGGCTGACCGAGCAAATCGCCACGGCCGTTGGTGGCGACGACCACGATAAAGAAGCCATTCTCCGCCAACTTTTCCCGATCGCGGACAATCGACCAGCCCGTATCGCCGACAGCCGCGCCATCCACAAAAACATACCCGCCGGGCAGGCGTGGGCAGATGGTCAGGTTGTTTTCATCCAATTCCAGCGGGGTGCCATTTTCGACAACGGCGATATTTTCCGGCGCGATGCCCAGTTGACGGGCCAGTTCGGCGTGCTGCTTCAGGTGGCGCAGTTCGCCGTGAATCGGCACCAGGAATTTGGGGCGGATCAGGTTGATGAGCAGTTTCATCTCTTCCTGGCTGGCGTGGCCGGAGACGTGGACATTGGCGATGCGTTCGTATAGAACGTTGGCGCCGCGTTGGTAGAGGCGGTTGATGGTGCGGAAAACCAGTTCTTCGTTGCCGGGGATGGGGTGGGCGGAGAAAACGATGGTATCGCCGGCGTGGATGCGGAAGCGGTTGTGGCGGCCGCTGGCCAATCGACCCATGACGGCCGAAGGCTCGCCCTGGGAGCCTGTGGCCATGATGACGACCTGGCTGTCGGGCAGGTTGGCTGTCAGGCTGACGTCAATGAGCAGGTCGTCGGGGATGGTGAGGTAGCCGAGGCGGGAGGCCATTTTGGTGTTTTCACGCATGGAGCGGCCGGTGATGGCGAGTTTACGGCCGTATTTTTGGGCCATGTCGGCCACTTGTTGGATGCGCGAGATGAGGGAGGCGAAGGTAGCCACGATGATCCGGCCTTCGGCCTTGCGGAATAAATCGTCGAACGCTTCGGCGACGACCATTTCTGAGGGTGTCCAGCCTGGGCGGTCGGCATTGGTGCTGTCGGCGAGCAGGCAGAGGACGCCGCGTTCTGAAAATTCGGCCAGTTTGGCGAAGTCGGGCGGCCAGCCATCGGCGGGCGTATGGTCGAATTTGTAGTCGCCGGTATGGACGATCAGGCCGACGGGCGTGGTGATGCCAAATCCGACGCAGTCGGGGATGCTGTGGGCCACATGGAACGGCTCGATTTTAAAGGAACCGATGTACAGCGTTTCACCGGCTTGAATTTCGACGATGTCTACGCGCTCGCGGACAGTCTGGCGCAGTTTGACTTCAATGAGTCCGGCGGTGAGCGGGGTGGCGTAAATGGGGGCGCTGAGGTATTCCATGAGGTGAGGCAGAGCGCCTACGTGGTCTTCGTGGCCATGCGTGACAAGGATGCCGAGGACGTTGTCGAGTTTGTCCATGAGGTACTTGAAGTCGGGGATGATAAGGTCGATGCCGAGCATGTCGTTTTCCGGAAACATGACGCCGGCGTCGATGATGAGAATTTCGTCCTGGTATTCGATGACGGTCATGTTTTTGCCGATTTCGCCCAGGCCGCCGAGGGGTAGTATGCGTAATTTTGAATCCATAAGTCCTCCGTATGGGTCGATATTGATGGTGTTGGGTGGATAAAATCATTTAACTGTAGGTGTCAGCCGGAAAAGGGCGTGGGCTGACACGCACAGATTCAAGTCGGTTTAAGTTTTTTGGTATTTTGGGAGTTATGCGGACGGCCGTTTCTGGTATTGCCACTGTGTCTGATCATCGGGTGTTTTGTGTGGTGGTTATTGATGGCAAGGGAACGGCTGATGGTTGACGGCCGTTTAGGTGAATAGCCAGGCCCATAGCGTGATAATTAGAAAGGTTTGTAAAATGGATAAGGCAACGGTTAGCCCCCACAGGCTTTTGG
>JAKQCM010000440.1 GCA_029559155.1 Chloroflexota bacterium | reverse complement strand
CCCTGTTGGCTTGTGGGGTGTTGTCGCAATCGGCGGAAATGGCGGCGACGGTGGTGGCGGGGACGGTCGCACCGCTGGCCGGTTCGGCTGTGCCGGTGGCGGAAACGGCCGTTGCCCTGGGCGGTACGGCCGTTTCTATTGCAAACAGCGGCGAGGTTTGCGCCCTGATTCCAGCGCAAACCGTCGCCAGCATCTTGGGGCGCGACCTGGTGAGCGCGCCCGCGCCGTTGAGCGAATTCAACGGCACGGCCGTTTCCGGCTGCCAGTGGGATGGCGGCCAGGATAGCAGCGGCAACGCGCATTTTGCCTACGCGGCCGTGCTGCCGCCGAGCGCCTTTACCGGCTTCAGCGGCGCGGAAGCCATTGCCGGATTGGGCGATGAGGCGTATGCGGTAAAAGGCGCTGACGCCGAGCAGGTTTGGGTGCGCGTAGGCAGCGAGAAGGCCATCGTCGTGGCTGTTGGCGATGCGCCCAATCGGAATGGGGCCATCGAACTGGCGCGCGCTTTGCTTGGTTTTGCGGCGGCCAACGGCCCGGCCGCCACGGCCGTTTCGGCCGCTGTCTCCTCGGCTCCGGCCGCCGCGCCCCTCGACATTCCCCTGACGACGCTGCCGCGCGCGTTTCATTACGCCGGGGTAGACTTTACGGTGACGGACGGCCGTCTGACCAACCGCAGCCTCATCGACCCGAACACGGCCGTGCCCAATACCTTGCGCGCCGAATTGACCCTGGAAGGCAAAAACCTGTCTGGCTTTAAGGCGGACATTCGCAACGGCATCGTGCGCCTGAATTTTGCCGATGGTACGGCCGTAGAGCAGCTGGCCATCGATCCCATCGAAAATGGCGCTACCCGCACCTTCACCATCAGCGGCGATGTGCTGCCTGCCACCACCTGGGACGGCGCGACGCTAACGGTGAGTGAGGCGGACAAAGAACCCTTGACCATCGCCCTGACCGGCGCGGAGACGGTGACGGGGCAGCCGCAGCCGCTGACCAGCGGCGGCGCGGCCACCGGGCTGAACAAATACGACGAGTCGATTGCTTATGAGGTAACGGAGGCTGCTCTTTGGGATGATGGGCCGCAGCCGGGCGGGTACTACATCCACCGGCCGCTGGGGCAGCGTTTTCTGATGGCCACTGTCCACGCCACCAATACCGGCGGGCAGAACGGCGTCAGCATCTACTCGGAGCAGTTCCAGGTATTGGCCGATGGCGTGCCCTTTGCCGTCACCTATGACGTGAACGGGGCGAAGTCCGTCACCCTGAACACCAGCACCGATGTCTCTTTTTATTTTCTGGTTCCGGCCAACGCGGCCACCTTGCAGCTAACTGTGGCCGCCGATGGCCAACAACCGGCGCAAATTCCGCTGATGCCCTAGCCGCCGACAGGTACAGGCGGCTCCGTCAGACGCGATTCGAGATAAGAAATCGCGGCTACGGTTAAGCGAGAGCAAGAGCGAGAGCGAGAGGAAGAGCGAGAGGAAGAAAAAGAGAAACCCCTCTCGCTCTTGTAGCCGGGGTATGCTTACCGTTTCGCATCAATTCCAGGCCAACTGGCTGCGCGTGCGCCAGTATTGGGCGGGCGGTTCGACAAGTGATTGCAGGCGCACGGCCGTTTCTGCATCCCAGTCTACCGTTATTGCCTGTACATTGGCCTGGAGTTGGTCCACAGCGGCCGCGCCGCTGAGCGCGACGCCAACCCAGGGCTGCGCCAGGACGCCGGACAGCGCCAGGGCATCCATCGTGGCGCCTTTTTCGGTGGCAAGCTGGCGCAGGAGCTGCATTTTGGGTTCCTGGCTGCGGGGAGTCAGACGGCCGTTGGCCAGCGCTTCTTTCACAATCACGCCCAACCCGGCTTCGTGGGCCGTTTGCAAGGCTGCCCCCGCCGAAGGTTCCAGTAAGTTCCAGGTGGCCTGTACTGCGTCGAAAAGTAGACGGCCGTCGGCCAGCTGAATGTCCAGAGCGCGGTACAGGGTGTCGGCCTGCCGGTCGCCGCTGAGCGATAGGCCGATTTTCAGCCCGTCTGCCTTCAGCTGTGCCAATTCCGCCAGAACACCCTCGTTTTGCAGCACGCCGCTGTCTAATGTGGCCGAATGAATCTGATACAGGTCGAGAAAATCGCCCAACAAGGCGCGGCTTTCGCCAATTTGGCGCTTTAAAACCGGCAGCGAATGGTCTTTGACTTCGTGTTTTTCGGCTTCGACCTGCCAGTTGGCCGTGTAGGTGTAGCCCCATTTCGAGCCGATTGTTACCTGATCGGGGGTAAGTTCGCGGGATTGCAGCCAGGAACCGAGGAACGCTTCGGCACGGCCGTATGAGCGGGCGGCGTCAAAGTAACGCACACCGGCGGCCCAGGCAGCGTCTAGCACGGCGTGGGCGTGGATTTCCATTGCGGCCACATCGCGGCCGGCGCTCAGGTCTTGGGCGTGGCCCAAATTAATGTAGCCGGGACGGCCTAAAGCGGCCAATCCCAGGCCGATGGGAGATACGCGTAGGCCGGTTTGGCCTAAATTGTGGAGTTTCATGGATATGCCCTTTGTGTACTATTACGGCCGTTTCGCCAAAAATCTATGCTAAGATGGTTTCAGGATGCTCTATTTTTATTGGTAATTTGTTCAATCACAGGAGTAGCCATGTACCGGATTAGACACTCTATAGAATATCTTTTTATCGTTGTTTGTGTGCTTGGATTGTTGTTTACAGGGTATATTGTAGCAAGCAGTCAGGCTTCTGTCCCGACGACGGAAATGCCGCAGTGCAGTTTGTGGGCTTATCCGGGCTATCCGGGCCAATCGTTGGTTCCCGGTTATCCGGGGTATCCGGGGCAAGATTTATGCACCTTCTTGCCGCGTGTGGAACGTATTCCGGTCGTGTCCGGGGAGCCAACCGCCACGCCCACCCAAACGCCTACCGCTACGCCATCACCCACGCCCACGGCCACACCGACCGCGACCCCGAATCCGTATCCTTAATTGATGTCGGGCGGTGAGCGGCGATTGTGGTAAATATGTTTGGTTGAATTCATGAAAAATAAGAAGCGCCCACGACCTTTGCATTTTCAGGACTGGGGCGCGGATTTTCACGGATGCGGCCGAAAGAGGCGGGTATCCATCCGGTTTAACCGCGAAAATTTGCTTTGCCCGTGTCCGTCCATGCCCCATTGATCCATCTGCAAACTGAGCAACGGCCGTTTTCCCATCAGTTTTCGGTTGCGTCATCGCCCGCTTTTGTTACACTGCCTTTGCAAGAAACAGAAGGAACGGGTTATGACGTTAGACAGTTCAACCTTGTCACAGTTTGTTTTGGCGCAGGGAATTCAAGCGGAAATTTTGCGCCTGACGGCCGATACGCCAACGGTGGCCGCCGCCGCTGCCGTGATGGGCGTGGCGCCTGAGCAGATCATCAAATCGGTATTGTTTTTGGCCGATGGCGCGCCGGTGTTGGTGGTGACCAATGGTCTGGCGCGGATTGCCTGGAAACGGCTGGCCGATTATCTGGGTGTATCACGCCGCCGCCTGAAAACGGCCGTTGCCGACCAGGTTTTGGCGATTACCGGTTATCCGGTGGGCGCAGTGCCGCCCTTTGGCCATCTAGCTCCCTTGCGCACGGTGGTGGATACGGCCGTGTACGATCAGTCTATTGTCTATGGCGGCGGCGGCGAAATCCACGCCCTTATGCGCCTGACCACCGCTGAACTGCGGCGCGTTGTCGGCCACGAAGCCGCCGCCCTGAGCGAATAACTCATCACCCCCACACCGGAACCCATGAACCCAACAGAACTCCCTCCCATAGATTACAGCCGCAAGTGGTTTGTGATGGCCGCCGTTGCCATGAGTACCTTCCTCTCTACCATCGACGGCAGCATCATCAACGTCGCCATGCCAACCCTGGTCACGGAGCTAAACACAGTGTTTTCGTTGGCGCAGTGGGTGATTCTGGCGTATTTGCTTACCCAAACCACGCTCTTGCCCAGCATCGGCCGTTTGGGCGATATGCTGGGCAAAAAACGGTTGTACACGGCCGGTATCGCCGTTTTTACGCTGGGTTCGGTGTTGTGCGGCCTGTCGCCAACCGTTTACTGGTTGATTGGGGCGCGGGTGGTGCAGGCTGTGGGGTCGGCTCTGGCTTTGGGGTTGGGCATGGCTATCGTCACCGAGGCGTTTCCGCCGCAGGAGCGGGGCAAGGCATTGGGCCTAAACGGCACATTTGTCTCGATTGGGGTGGTCATCGGCCCCACGTTGGGCGGCCTGATTTTGGGGTCGTTTAGCTGGCATTGGATTTTCTTTGTGAATTTGCCGGTGGGGATTGTGGGTTTGGTGCTGGCCTGGCGTTACTTGCCCGACATACGCCCTGCCGGGCAGGCGCAGTTCGATTTCCCCGGCGCAGTGACCTTGTTTGTCAGTTTGCTGGCCGTGTTGTTGGCCCTGACGATGGGCCAGCAGGTGGGTTTTGTGGCTGGGCGCATTCTGGCTTTGTTTGGCACGGCCGTTCTCTTTCTGGTTCTTTTTTTATGGCTGGAAAGCCGCCATCCTCAGCCCATGATCGATTTACGCCTGTTCCGTCATGGCCTGTTCAGCTTGAGTTTGTTTACCGGAGCGGTGGTTTTTGTGGCTATCGCGGGGACTACGCTGCTGCTGCCATTTTACTTGCAAGATATGGTAGGTTATAACACCCGGCAGGTTGGCTTGATGATGGCGTTGATACCCGTTTTTTTGGGAATTTCTGCGCCGCTCTCTGGTGCGGCTTCCGACCGGTATGGCACGCGCAGCATCGCCAGCCTGGGGCTGGTCATTTTAGCGGCCGGCTTTTGGGTTATGCGCGGGTTTGATTTGTATACGGCCGTGTTCGCTTTTGCGCTGGGCGTGCTGCCGATTGGGCTGGGCATTGGCGTGTTCCAATCGCCCAACAACAGCGCCGTGATGGGTTCCGTGCCCCACGAGCATCTGGGCATTGCCTCCGGCCTGCTCGGCCTGAGCCGCACGCTGGGCCAAACGACGGGCATTGCGCTGTTTGGCGCGCTGTGGGCGGGGCGGGTGGCCGCTTATGCCGGGACAACGCTGCCCGGCGGCGCCACGACTGCGCCCGTTTCGGCGCAAATCGCCGGTTTAAGCGATACCTTCCTGGCGTTGATGGTTCTGACACTTGTCGCTCTGGCCATGAGCGTGTGGGGCATTGTTCAGGACCGGCGAATTAAAAGAATACACAGGTGAGACATGCGATTGTTTGAATGGTTGATATTGTTGCCCTTACTGCCGGTGCTGATTTGGCCGCTGCTGCCAGTCCGACGGCCGCGCGTGGTAGATTTTTTGCCGTTAACGGCCGTGGCCTTCTTCTTTCTCCACTATTTTGTAGAAGGCGGGCGTTGGCAAATGATACCGGCTTATGTGTTTACGCTGGTGGTTTTTCTGGCAACGGCAGTCCGCTTGTGGCCGTCGTTGTCGCCACCGCCAGCCGTCGCAAGTATCTCCGGCAAGAAGATCATCGCTGTTGTGGCCGGGCTGCTGCTCTGGCTGGCCGTTCTGGCGCTGCCGGTGCTGCTGCCGGTTCCCAAACTGCCATCGCTCACCGGCCCATACGCCGTTGGCACACGAACCTATCACCTGGTGGATCGATCGCGCCCAGAAATTTACACCGCGCAGCCGGACGATAAGCGCGAGATTATGGTGCAGGTGTGGTACCCGGCGGCGGCTGACGCCCAGGGAGAAGAGGCGCCGTATATGGACCAACTGGATGTGGTGGGCGCGACATTGGCGGAGCGACTGGGGCTGCCCTCGTTTTTGCTGAATCACATCAATCTGGTGCATACGCAAGCTGTTATCGACGCGCCGCTGGCGAGCAATGGCGGGCCGTTTCCGGTGCTAACTTTTTCGCATGGGCTGCAAGGTATTCGCGGGCAAAATACGAGTTTGGTGCGCGATTTGGCCAGTCATGGGTTTGTGGTGGCGACCATTGACCATACTTATGGCAATGCCATCACCGTATTTCCTGACGGCCGTGCGGTTCTTTATAATCCCGACGTCCTTTCGGGTGAGGGCGAGCCGCCGCACACCAGCAATACCCTGGTGGGTGTCTGGGCCGACGACATTGGGTTTGTGCTGGATAAGCTGGCGGTCTGGAATGAGGAGGCGGGCAATGCGTTTAACGGCCGTCTCGACCTTTCCCGCGTTGGTGTGTTTGGGCATTCTACCGGCGGCGGGGCGACGGTGCAGTTTTGCGGCCGCGATCCGCGCTGCCAGGCTGGCGTCGGTCTGGACGCCTGGGTCGTGCCGGTTTCTGGGGTCATTGTGGCCGACGGGTTGGACCAGCCATTTATGTTCTTGCGGGCAGCGCAGTGGGAGTTTAACGACGCGGCGGCCAACGACGCCATCGCCGAGACATTGTACAATTCACTGACCCGCACCGGCTATTTGGCGACGGTCAGTGGGGCGGCGCATTTCGATTTCAGCGATTTGCCGCTGTTTTCGCCTTTGGCGCAGCAGTTAGGGCTGTCTGGGCCGATGGCCGGCGATTATGTGGTTGGCCTGGTGAATGATTTTGTGGTGCGTTTTTTTGCGCAGACCTTACAGGGCGCGGATGAGCCGCTGCCTGTTGTGTATCCGGAAGTGACTGTGGTGGGGAACGGCCGTTAACCCCCGGTAGAAAATTCGGCAAGGAATCATATGCGACCGCTGGAAATAGCCATACTGGCAGGCCATTTGCTGACTGTTGGTTGGCTCTACACCAATCCTGACGCCAGCGCTACGGCCGAACGGGCTGTGCCGCTGCTCGTGCCGCTGCTCGTCATCGTCCATACGGCGTGGGAAAAACCGCGCTGGCAGATGGCCCCGGCTTATCTGCAAACGTTGGTGGTGTTAACGGTGGATTGGGCCGGTAAATGGCCGCAGTTCGCCGGCAGCGGCTGGGCGATTATTTTCGGCGTTGTGGTTTATGGCGCATCGGTGGGGCTGCCGTATGCGTTGGCTGTGCCCAATTTGCCCAAGCCGACCGGCCGGTACGCCATTGGCACGCGCACATTTTACGTGGTAGACGCCTCACGGTCGGATGTGTTTGGTGCAAATCAAGCCGAACCGCGCGAATTAATGTTCCAGGTCTGGTATCCGGCCAGCAAAACGCCGAACGCTCGCCGTGCCCCTTTCATTGCCGATTTTAAGATTGGCGGACCGGCTATTGCCCGCCGCTTTGGTTTCCCGCCGTTTATTTTGCGCCATGTAGACCTGGCGCGGACGCACAGTTTTCTGGATTTGCCGGTAGCCGACGATGGCGCGCCGTTTCCGGTGTTGACGTTTTCGCATGGATATCTGGGGCTTCATTCGCAAAATACGTGGCAGATGGAGGAGTTGGCCAGTCATGGCTATGTAGTGGCGGCGACCAATCATACGGGTGGGTCGATTTGCACGGTTTTCCCAGACGGCCGTGTGGTTTTTGGCACGACTGCGCCGCCGGATGATATGCCGCTGGAGCAGGCCGGGCAGTTGGGAATGCAGCAGTGGGCGGAGGATGTGCAGTTTGTGCTTAATCAGTTGGCCTGCTGGCAGGCTGATGAGGCGAATGCGTTTTACGGCCGTTTAGACCTATCTCGTGTGGGTAGTTTTGGGCATTCAATGGGTGGGGGAACGGCCGTGCAATTTGCCCATCTGGACAACCGCTGCCGGGCATTGTTGTTGTTGGACCCCTGGCTGCGACCGGTGGATGAGGCCATCATCCGGCAGGGTTTCGCCTTTCCAATTTTGTGCCTGATGAGCGTGGGGGAATTTGGTAAAACGAATGGGGCGCTGGCCGAGCAGTTGGCAGCGGCCAGCGGCGAGCGGAGCATGGTGGCTTCCATCGCCGGCAGCGGCCATTACGATTACAGTGATTTGCCGCTGCTTTCACCGGTGACGCGCATGTTTGGGGCCAAAGGGCCGATTAACGGCCGTCGCGCGGCGCGGATTATCAACGACTATACGCTGGCGTTTTTTGAGGCGGCGCTGCGGGAACGGCCGTCGCCGCTGCTGCAGGGGGAGAGGCGGTATAAGGAAGTGCAGGTTAGGAAGTTGTAAGTTGTTGGCTGTTGGCGTTTAGCTGTAGGTTGGTGGGGTTTGCTCATTTGTCTTCGCCGCGCCTGGGCAAACGGTTGCTGAAGAGGCTTTCGAGCTGGCGGCGGAGCCGGGTGGCAAATGATTCGCTGACGGCCAGGTCTGGGGGAGTGTAGTTGTCTAAAAATTCGCGCACGGCCGTTTCGCCTGCCAGCATCAATTTCTGATAGGTCTTGTCTTCCGGCAGGGGCTGCACGTTAAAGTCAGTTGTGGAGACGCAGCAGTCGCTTACGTCAATGGTGCGTCGCCGGTCCATGGGGCGTCGCTCGTGCGTGGCGACCTGCGATTCCATCCACGTTTCGAAAAGATTAGACAGGTAAGTGGCAATGTTGGTAATCGGCCGCCGACCGGCGTTGGGGCAGTCGGGTGGGGTGCAGAGACGGCAGCCTAAGGTTTCCCAGTTGACCCCGTTTTCATAGAGCGGGTTGTTGGCTGCGTACTGCGGCCCATCAAACAGATGGATGGGATAGTTGGAGAGAATGCCGCCGTCGCCGTAAAAATCGCCCTGGCCCAACGTGCGCCCATCGTATTGCGGGGCGGCGAAGAAGAGCGGGATAGATTGCGAGAGGAGGAGGGCATCGGAAACGGCCGTGTCCGGCGTGGTTGCGGCGGAAAAAACTTCCAGACGGTGCTGAGATATATTGGTGACCACAACGTGTAAATCGCGGCAGCCGTGGGTCTGAAAGTCGGCAAATGTGGCCTCTTTGTTTCCCAGTTGGTCGGCGATAGTGCTCTGCAGCCAATCATAGGCGTATTCGGTGTCGTACCAGCCGTAGTGGCGCATCAGGCGGTTCAGGGCATCGACATTTTGGGCCAGGTCGCGGCCTAAGTTGGCGTTGATAAGGCGGGATGGCATACGCACGGCCGTTTTTAAGCCCGGTATTTTGCTGTAATTCAACGAGCGAAAAATAGCCAGGCTGTCGGCTGCGCTCAGGCGAAAACTGAGGACAGCGGCAATCATGGCCCCGGCTGAGGTGCCGCCGACGCGCTCGATTTGCGGCAAAATGCCAGCCTCTTCCAGACCTGGGATCAGGCCATGGTAGGCAAAACTTTTAATACCGCCGCCCTGGAAAACTAGGTTTTTGAAGGCGTATTGGGTCATGGGCTGCCTTTAGCCGTAAACCATAGGCGAATTACGGCCTTACATTATTCGTTTGTTAGCACCAGCTTGCCGCTGAAGTCGCCATCTTGCAGGCGCAGCAGGGCAGCTGGTCCTTCGTTCAAAGGGTAAAGGGTGTCGATGATGGGGTGGAGACGGCCGTTAAACACCAGCGCCATGACTTCTTCATAATCTATGCTGGTTCCCATGGTGCTGCCGATAATGCGTAATTGTTTGCCGAATACCAGCCGATTGTCGATTTCGAATTTGGGACCGCTGGTATTGCCCACAGTGAGCAAGCGGCCGCCGCGCTTCAGCGCCCGCAGCGAGGTGGTGTACGTGGCTGCGCCTACATTATCCACCACCACGTCCACGCCTTGCCGCGCCGTGGCCTGAAATAAGGTTCGGCCCCAATCTTCGGTCTGGCGGTTGATGGTCACGTCTGCGCCTAAATCGCGGGCCTGAGCCAGCTTTTCTGCCGACGATCCGACCACGTAGATGGGGCCGGCTCCAGCCAGTTTGGCGATTTGTATGGCGGCTGTGTTAACGCCGCCGCCTGCCCCCACGATGAGCACGGATTCGCCGGCCTGCAAGCCGCCGGCCTTAATGAGCGAGTGCCAGGCGGTGACAAATACCAGGGAAGCTGCGGCGGCGGCCGTGAAGGGGAACGTGTCGGGCATTTTGAGGAGATTGTGGGCGGGAACGGCCGTATACTCGGCAAAAAAGCCATCCACATGCTCGCCCAGAATGGCAAACTGCTGGCACATATTGTCACGGCCGCTGCGGCAGTAGGCGCACTGCCCGCAAAATAGCGACGGATTTACGGCCACCCGGTCGCCCACGGCAAAATCGACGACGTTGGCTCCAATTTGGGCAATCACACCTGCGCCGTCGCTGCCCATGATGTGCGGAAGCTTTAATTTTAGCCCCGGCCAACCTTCTACCACCCACAAATCCAGCCGGTTCAGGGCAGCCGCTTTTACGTGCAGCAGCACTTCGTCCGGTTTGATGGTAGGCTCGGCGACATCGGTGTAAACGACGTTCGCCAATGTCCCATGTTCATGAAATACGACAGCTTTCACAGCGCCTCCGTGGTTTATTCGTCGTCCCAGACCTCTTCCAGATTGTCTTTGTAGAATTCGAAAACGTCGGCGTAGCCCAAAATGTCTTCGTTGGTGGTGGTTTGCAGCAGTACGTCCAACAGGGTGCGCATGGCGGCCTCTTTTTGGTCGTTGCTGTAGTAGGCCAGGGCCAGGAATACGTGGCCGCTTTTGTTGTCTGGGAATTGGGCAACGGCCGTTTCCAATGCTTCCACCGCCGCGCCAAACTCGCCAATCACCCGGCGGCAGCTGCCCAGGCAAATCAGGCATTCCTGCAAATCGTCGCCGTTGAGACCTTCTTCGATGGCGTCTTCGTAGTACGGGATGGCTTCGCGTTCTTCACCCAGCACGTCGTATGAGCCGCCGACTTCGTATAGAACAAGCGGGTCTTCGGGAAAATCATCCATCAAAGCCAGTAAAATGGCCTGCGATTCTTCTAATTGATCCTGGTCGCGCAGTTCACGCGCGCGAGCAATTCGTTCCTCTTTTGTCTCCACGTCTTTCTCCTGAATGTTCATGATGGGTCATTGTTGGATCTTGCTTTGAATGATAGACATGCGCGGCTAAATTCGCAACCGGTTTGTGCTTGTCGCCGGGCTTAGGTTTTGGTATTGTCTGGTAATGGTTGAGTCTGTAAGGCGAGGTATTCCCCGATGGTTATGAAAGCAGTAAGACAGCATGTGCATGGGCGGTTGTGGCAAGACAACGGCCGTTCCGCCCTGCTTTTAACTGACCCTAAACCGGCTGAGCAAACGGCCGTTTCCCTTTACCTGCGGTTTGCCCTCATCGTGCGCGGCCCGGAAGACCATGTGTTGCCCGCGCTGCTGCTGGACGATTGGGGCAGCGAGATTCGCGGCCTGGAAATTTATCGTTTCATCCATGAGCATGGCGATGAGTTTCCGCGCGCCGAAGTCTTTGGCTTTGATATGGACGGCAGCGAGACGCAGTTGTTCTTGCGCAGCCTGGAATTGTCCATGCGTTTGCCCTGTTATGTCTACACTTCGGCAGACGAACCGCTGGCCGCTGGGGCGCGCCTGCACGCCATTCTCCTGCCCACGCCCGGCGTGGAGCAGCCGCAGCGGTTGGACGGGCCGCCGGTTGATGTGTTTGAACGGCCGTTACGCGCCGCGCGGGTAAGTTGGTGGCAGGTTCCACCCGATGCCCCAACCTTTGACTTTGCTTTGTTGGAGGATAAATAATGCGGTCAGGCGGCCTGATTTGTCGGGTTCTGCAGCTGGGCGTGCTGGCGTTGGTGTTGGC
>JAKQCM010000503.1 GCA_029559155.1 Chloroflexota bacterium | reverse complement strand
GGAGACGACATGAGCGCAGGCTCAACACCATCAATGAAAATCCGCAGATTTCGCCGATGACGCAGATTTTTCTCTGCACCTTTGCACCTCTGCGCCTTTGCGTTAAATTATTTTCGAAGGAGACGACATGAGCGCAGGCTCAACACCATCAATGAAAATCCGCAGATTTCGCCGATGACGCAGATTTTTCTCTGCACCTTTGCACCTCTGCGCCTTTGCGTTAAATTATTTTCGAAGGAGAAACCATGTTAACCATTAAAGTTTTAGGCTCTGGTTGCCCCAACTGCCAAAAATTAGCCGCCATCGCCCAACACGCGGCGGCTAACCTCAGCATCGAGGCCGAAATCATCAAAGTGACCGATCACCAAGAGATTCAGGCGTACCGTATATTGGCCACGCCCGGGCTGGTAATCAATGAAAAATTGGTCTCTGCTGGCCGGATTCCGGCCGAAAACGAAGTGATGAGCTGGATTGCCGATGCGCTGACCCTGGTTTAGAATGACTGCATAACCCGAACACGCAGATCAAGAGGATGACGCGCATGTTACTTGACCATGAGACAGAGATAGCGGAAATAACGGCCGTACTCAAAGCCCTTTCAGACCCTAACCGTCTGCGAATTTTTGCCGAACTAATGAAGGGTGATTCATGCAATGGGGAACTCAAAGACAGACTGAATTTATCGTCTAACCTGCTGTCTCATCACCTGCGCATCCTCAACGAGGCCGGTCTGGTTAACACCGAGCGCGATAGGATAGACGGCCGTTGGATTTATTATTCCGTCGACCGGCAGGCCGCTGCCCGATGGCACGCCTGGTTCAGCCAATTTTTAGACCCGAGCACCCTTCGGGACCGCATACGGTGCGGCCCCGAAGGCCAGCTCATTTTGGCTGATCAGGTAACAGTACAGCAAAATTGAGCGCCGCCCTCAGAATAAATCTTCCGGCCGGATGCGGATAACGCCATCATCCAGCGATTCGGGAGGAGACGGCCGTTTCGCCAACAAATACGCCGCTATCCAACCGCCCACAAACCCAAACAAATGGCCTTGCCAGGAAATGCCATTGCCCTGCGGCAGGACGCCCCACAACAAACCGCCATACAAGAAAAACACCAACACCGCCCACAAAATGGACGCCAGACTGCGCTCAAAATATGCGCTCAGAACCAAAAAGCCAAAATAACCAAAAATAAGTCCGCTGGCCCCAATATGCACCGAGTTCGCCGGCCCAATCAGCCAGGTACCCAGGCCGCTCACCAAAACCGTCACAATCGTCACCAGGGAAAATGTGCGCGTGCCGCGTAGAAGCACAAACCAGCCCAGCACCAACAACGGAATCGTGTTAGCCATCAGGTGGGCAAAACTGCTGTGCAAGAGCGGGGCAAACAATATCCCTTGCAGCCCATCCACGCTGCGCGGGCGGATGCCATAGATATTTAACCCGCCGTTAAAAATGAACATATTCACCAGGTTAATTGCCCACAACAAGGCTACAAACCCGCCCAAAATCATGACATGAGACTTTAAAGTTTCGCCTATCTCGCGGAGGCTGTTTGCCTGCCCGTCCGTGTCCATTCTTTCATCATCCATCATGCGCTGTCTCTCCGATAATGTACTGGCGCAAAGCGCCACCAACGATCTTGCACTTGATTATACAGGCCCCAAAGGTTTGCCCTGGAGAAGCCATATCTTTGAGAATTGAATCCCTCAGGTTTCTCTCACATGGACTGAGGTTGTCCTCAGACAAACAACCGATTAGACTTGAAGCCAACGGTCCGGCGCAGAAAGCTGTCCCGGTCGAATTGGACCTATCACCCTATACGCACCGGAGAAAGATATGATTCACTTCTTGCCAACCCCAGACTCGTATGAAGTGGTATTCGATGGCTTAACGGCCGTTCCCCCTCACGGCCGTTTGCTGGCCGGCGAATACCCCAGCGCCCCTTACCAGGACGAAGCGGAAGCCAAACTGGCCCGCTACCTCGACGCTGGCGTCACCTTCTTTCTCGATCTCACAGAAGCCGGCGAATACCAACTGCGCGAATATGCCACGGCCGTGCAAGCCATGGCCGCCGCCCGCGGCCAACTGGTCAACCACAACCGGCAGGCAGTGCCGGACATGAGCGCGCCTTCAGCCGCCCAAATGACCGAAATTTTAGACACATTGGACACCGCTCTGCAAAATGGGGAAACTGTCTACGTCCACTGCTTCGGCGGCATCGGGCGCACCGGCACAGTGATTGGCTGCTGGCTGGTACGCCACGGCCTGACCGGCGAGGAAGCGCTGGCCAACATTGCCGCCTGGCGAGCAAATACGCCGGATGGTTACCGCACTTCGCCGGAAACCAACCTCCAACGGCAAATGGTACGCCGCTGGACCGGCTAAACCCGAGCCACCCCACAATCGATAATCGTGTGGAGGCTGGGTCCAGCTTCCGCGCGGCATTCATGAGGCACAGATGAAAACGACACATCGCAAGTATGACGAAGAAGCCGACGACTTCCGGCGACTTTCCCGGTTCATTCTGGAACATAACGACGACCTGCGCGCCTATTCAACATGGTGCATTGGCCGATTTGTGGACTGGAAGTATGGGCTGTATGAAAGCAAAACGGCCGTGCCCGACTTCTGCGGCCAAAACGCCCACCTCTGGTTCGATGGTTTTGGCGAATTGGCCGGTTTTGCCATCGCTGAAAACGGCGACGCAGATTTTGCCATTCTCACCACCGTCGGATATCGCTTTTTGTTTGCCGATATGCTGCAGTGGGTTCTGGCCAACTGGGGCGAGCGGCAGCCCAGGCTGGCCATTGAAATAACTGAGCAACAAACCTATGAAGCCGAAATTCTGGCAAGTTTCGGCTTTCGACACGGGTCAACTTTTTTCAGGCAGGCGTTTGATCTGACACAGCCACTCGGGGCGCGTTTTCCGCTGGAAGCGGGGTTTGTCCTTGTGGACATGGCCGCCCATCCAGACTACATGGCCCAACGCATCCTGCGCGACGACGCGTTTCAAGGGAGGATTCCCGCTTCTGAAGAGGCGCTGCGGCGCGAAATGCTGTTTTACAACCATTCACACAACGGGCCGATTTACCATCCACAAACAGATTTGTGCGTGATGGCGGCAGACGGCCGTTTCGTTTCCGGCTGCGAGGCGTTGATTGATGCCTGGAATGCCGAGGCCGACATCGAACGCGTTTGTACGCACAGCAGTTTCCGGCAGCGCGGGTTTGCCCGCGCGGTGATTCAGGAGTGTCTGGTTCGGCTGCAAGAAATGGGCATGCGAAAGGCGTATATCACCGGTTACAGCGAGGCGGCCATCAAACTTTATGCGTCGTTGGGCGCGGCGCAAGAGTCCAGGGCGTTTGTGTATGAAACGGCCGTTGCCTGATCACCGCTGGCGAAAAATGGCAACGGCCGTGATGCCTAAAAACAGCAGCAGCACAATCGCATTCAACAAACCACCCCACTGCCGCGCCACCGGCCACACAAACAAATCGCCCATCAGCCGTAGCAGCAGCGAAACTTGCAATAAGGCCAGGGGCAGGTAAAAAATCGGGTGGTACTGGATGGGCCGCTGCAACACGGCCGGAAAAATAATCGGCGCGTGGCCAAAAATCATGCCAAATACAAATCCCAAAAATAGGGCGTGCAAAATGGCGTCGTAATACAAACCGGCGCTGACCGGACCAATCCACAAGGCCAGCGCGCCGCCCACACCCAACCAGATATACCCGGAAAAGAGGCAGGTGGCGATGAAGCCGGTGATGGCCGGTTTGCGCAGGTTGCGCCGCGCCAGATCGTAGCGCAGCAGCCAGGAAGCCAGGAAAAGCATACCCAGGCCGGTAACCCGCACGCCCCAGCCATAATCAACCAGGGTCAGCAGCAAACCGCCGAGGAAAACGGCCGTAACCGCCCCAAACAAGCCTTTCACCTGCCGCGAGAGGCGCAAGACCCGGCTCAATTCCAGCCGTTCACCGGCAATCGTCAGAATCAGAAAGCCGGCCCACCACCAGACGGCCAGATGGATCGGCCGGCCGAGCAGCCAGAGCAGGTTGCCAAGCAGCCACAAAAACGCGCCGAGAGTCATAACGGCCGTGTGCAGCGTGCGGTGTCCCCACAAAATCCAGCCAAACAACAGGGCCAGCCCCAGGCTGCCCAAAGTAATCAGCAGGATGCCGCCCCGGCCACCCAAACCCAGCCACAACAACAAGCCGCCCAATCCAGACAGCAGCGCCGGCGCAAACGCCCAGCGCTGCCGCAGCGCCACCGCCCGTTCCAGGCAAATCAGCGTGCCTAAAAAGCCGCTGATCATCAGCGGGCCATGCAGCGCCGGTAGCGTGTCGCGCAGCGGCGGCCATGCCCAACCGATGCGCAAAAGGCCAGCCCACATGCCCGCCAACAGCGCCAGGATCGCCAAAAATAAGAGGGGAAAACGTGCTTTCATTATGTACCTTGCCCCGATTATACCTTGTAACCGGATGCGATCCGACCTGAGTTGGTTGGCGCGATTGGGGAAGGATGGGAAGTGGTACGGCCGTTTTCCTTATGCTATGCTTGCGATGCCTGCATTCAATGCGGCAAAACACAGCAACTGATCGGTGGAGCATTCATATGGCCAAAAATTTTGAAGATACAAAATGGCACTCCTATACCTCGTCAACGCAAACAATGCGAACATGGGCGATCCGCCTCAAAACCTTTGAAGATGTCCCCGAAGAGTTCAAATCTGCCTTCCCCGACGCCGCAAAGCCGTTCCCATATACAGTGTTAATTCCCGAAGATAAATTATCGCGGGCCAACAAACGAAACAAACAAATGATTTGCGCCTATGACGATCACTTCCTCTTGTTAGAACAGATCGACGACGAAACCGAATCGGTTTCCGTCCAATTTGCCGATGTTTTCTATCTGGAACGTGGCATGATCTTGCTGCACTCCTGGCTAGAAATCGTGACGGCGTCCGGTTCGTACACGTTGACATTTAACACAACCAACGAGGCATTGTTTAATCCCATTATCGAGAAAATCCGTCAGGGGATGAGCGGCGATCGCGCCCTGGCCGTGACAAATGGAGGCGAAAAAGACACGCCCGATTTAGCCCAGTTTGATTATTTGGAGAGCGTAAACTACAAGTATCTGAATTACGGCCGTAAAAGCATTCGGCCCACCGACGCTGTGGTCAGCATTGCCTACCAGCCAGAGCAAACCATCAAAGAACTCAGTTTCTTCCAGCAAACCATCTTTCGACGATACAAAACAAGTCACCTGGCCATTTTAACCGCCCAAGAGCTGATTTTAATCCGCGAACCCACATCCATAAGAACCAACCGAGACAATACCGATGGCGGCATCTTTACGTATATTCCCCGCCGCCAAATACGTAATATGTCCTTGGCCGCCGATGGGGAAAATGCACCATGCATCATGGAAATCGCCTTACCGGAAAACGAGTTTCTCGCTTGTGAATTTTCCTCAGCCAATGAAGAATTAAAACGGCTGCAACAAGCCTGCGAAGCCGCTTAATCTGGTAAAACAAGCCCTCATTCGCCCATACGCTAACCACCTTAATAAATTTAGTAATGTTATCCCTATACGATTCGTGGAACTCACACCCAATATCGAGGCGGCGTATGGCAATTCGCGTTTTATTAGCTGATGATCACACTTTATTACGAGCCGGGCTGCGGGCAATGCTGAAAACGCAATCCTGCCTGGAAGTTGTCGGGGAAGCATCCGATGGTGAGGAAGTCCTGCAATTGGCGAACAAATTCCAACCGGATGTTGTGGTCATGGACATGAATATTTCCAATCACAGGGGCGTCCGGGCAACTCTGATGCTGCAACAAACCTGCCCGGACACTCACGTCTTGATTATGACTAACTATGAAGACGCAAACCTGCTGCAAGAGGCGGATTATGCCGGGGTTTCTGGCTATATTGTCAAACGCGCGCTTGAATCCGAATTAATCGACGCCATTAAAACAACTTCCAAAGGTGATTTTTATATTCACCCTTCCATAAACTTCCCTCTCGAAGCCTTGAAGAAAGACCTGAGCTGAATTCAAAAAATAAAAACTGGCAAAGGAGCCGCAGCGCTGCTTTCCCAGTAATCAGCCTGAGACCCGGATCGGGCTTCACCGATTTCAAAAAGATAGCTCCTAACGCGGGCTTTTTTTTCGTCCGACTCATTTTGCATAGGCGGGTTCACGGGCGC
>JAKQCM010000436.1 GCA_029559155.1 Chloroflexota bacterium | reverse complement strand
GCAAAATCAGGCATATCACAACCGACTAATACAAACCCGCAAAGCCATAAGAATATTACTACTATCAACAATGACAAGTATTTTGAGTTCATTAAGCACATCCTCAGCACTGATCTAATGGCCCCACTGCTCCAGCGCGGTCTTCCATTTGTCGCTGTGGCCGGCGGCCCGCCGCGCCACACCCCGCCCGCCAATCCCCGTTAGCCGGGAAAACGGCCTAGGGTTGGGCCGCATCTTCACCCAGAATCCTATCCAGCGTCTCCACCAGAAAATCGGCGTCGTCATGGTCAATAACGAGGGGCGGCTTGAGCTTCAGCACGTTGTGCAGCGGCCCATCAATGGATAGCAAAATGCCCGCCGCCTTCATCCGCTCCACAATGTAGCTGGCCTCCGCCGCCGCCGGTTCCAGCGTCTGCCGGTCGCGCACCAGCTCAATGCCAATGAACAGCCCCAGGCCGCGCACGTCGCCCACCAGCCGGTGCTTTTCCGGCAGCGCCGCCAGCCGCGCCAGCAAATGGCCGCCCACAGACCGGGCGTTTTGCCTCAGCTGCTCGTCGTGGATCACCTCCAAAACGGCCGTGCCCACCGCGCAGCTCACCGGATTGCCGCCAAAGGTGTTGAAATACTCCATCCCGTTGGCAAACGAATCGGCAATCGCCCGCGTCGTCGCCACGGCGGCCAGCGGGTGGCCGTTGCCAATCGGCTTGCCCATCGTCACAATGTCCGGCACGACGCCCTGCGTCTCGAAGCCCCAAAAATGGCTGCCCACCCGGCCAAACCCCACCTGCACCTCATCGGCAATGCACACCCCGCCGGCGGCGCGCACGGCCGTAAACGCCTCCGCCAGATACCCCTCCGGCAGCACAATCTGCCCGCCGCAGCCCAACACCGACTCAACAATAAACCCGGCCAGAGAAGCGGGTTCAACCGCGGAGGGCGCGGCGGACGCGGAGGTTTTTCTCGTTCCTCCGCGCTCTCTGCGTTCTCCGCGGTTTAATTCTTCCACAATGGCGGCGACGTGTTGGGCATAGGCCCGGCCGGTCTCCCGGCCATACCCCTTGTAGACCCCGCGATACGGGTCCGGCATGAGCGTCTTGTGCACGGTGGGCGGCGCGCCCCGGCCACCCGGGCCGTCATGCTTATACGGGCTGATGTCGATGAGCGCCTGCGTATTGCCGTGGTACGCCCCATCCACTACGATCATATCCTGCGCGCCGGTGTGGGTGCGGGCCAGCCGCAGCGCCAGTTCGTTGGCCTCGCTGCCGCTGCACACCAGGAACACCACCTCCAGCGGCGGCGGCAGCGTCGCCAGCAGCCGTTCGGCATAGTCGATGATGGCTTCGTGGAGGTAGCGGGTATTGGTGTTCAGCACCGCCGCCTGCCCGGCCAGCGCCTGCACCACGCGCGGGTGGCTGTGCCCCACGTGGCAAACGTTGTTCACCACATCCAGATACGGCCGTCCCACCTCATCATACAAATACTGCCGCCAGCCGCGCACAATCTTCAACGGCTCCCGGTAAGAAATGCTCAACGATTTGCCCATGTGGCTGCGGCGGCGCTCTAAAATCTCGCCCTTGGGCAGTTCCGGCGGCGGGAAGAGGTGGGCGGGCAGGCCCAAAATCAGGTTGGGATCGGGGCACAGGCTGCGCCAGACGTCGCGCTGGCTGGCCGGGGCCACGCCGGGAAAATCGCCATCCAGGCCCAGCAAATTGACAATCACCTGGAAATGCAGGTGGGGCGGCCAGCCGCCGTTTTCAGTCATGTCGCCCAGCGCGGCAATAGGCTCGCCCTCATAGACGATTTGCCCCACGCGGCAGCCGGTCAGCGAGGCGCGGCTGAGGTGGCCGTAGAGCGTGTAAAACGTCTCGCCGTCGTCGGTCTGGTGGGCCAGGATGAGGTTGGGGCCGTAATCCTGGGGCGCGGCGTTGTCGGCCACGCTGTGGATGACGCCGGTGAGGGGCGCGTAAACGGCCGTGCCCGCCGCTGCAAACAGATCCAGCCCGATGTGGATGGTGCGCCGTTCGCCGCTCGCCGTGCGGAAAAAATCGGCCGTGTAGATCAGGCGCGGCTCGTCGTAGCGGCCGACGCCCACGGCCGCGCCCGCCTCGTCCAGCAGCTGCTGGATGCGCCGCGCCAGCTTCGGCCCATCGTTAAAGTCGGCCGGGCTGCCGATTTCCTGGCTGCCCACGCTCAGGTCCAGCACATGCGCGCGGTCCAATCCGGCCATCACCGGGGCAAAGGCGGATTGGTAGGTGGAGAGCCAATGGGAGATAACGGCCGTTTGCGGCACAGGCGGCAGGCCGCAGGCAGCGCGCAGGCGGTAGTGGGCCAGGTCCAACGGTACCTCGGCCAGCGCTGCCAGCAGCGCCCAGGCCGGCTTCTGGCTGATGACCATATACGGGTCGTCGGGGTGCAGGGTCTGCTGGTAGGCCGACATGACCACGCTGGTGCACAGGCGCATAACGATGAGCGGGTAGAGCAGTTCCAGCTCCAGCTCGCTCAGCGGCAGGGCGGCGTGATACCCGGCTGCCAGTTGGCCGGCGGCGGCCAGCGGATCGGCCTTGTCCAGCATGACGTAGGCGGCGGCGATGGCTAAATCAAACACGGTGCAGGCGTAGACCATGTCGCCAAAGTCGATCAGCCCGGCGACGCGGCGCGGTGGGTCGGAAACGGCCGTGACCAGCACGTTGTAGTCGTTGCCGTCGCTGTGGATGGCGCTGCGGCGCAGCTGCGGCAGGCGCGGCGCGGCGTTGGCCTCGAATTCGGCCAGAAAGCGAGCCACCAGGGCGCGCTGCGCCGGGTCGCCCAGATGCTCGAAGCGGCTGCGGATGGTGTCGGCGGCGTGGGCCAGGTCCCAGTGCAGGCGGCGGCCCATCGCCGGGTGCTGAAAATCGAGCAGCGCGGCGTCCACTTCGCCCAAAAAACGGCCGACGTCGCGCAGCAAATCGGGCGTGTGGGGGTTCACCTGGGCCAGCGGCACGCCGGGCAGATACGTCACCAGGCGCACGAAGTAGGTACGGCCGTCTGCGTCAGTAACCGTGGCGATGGGCTGGCCATCCAGGGCAGGGATCATGTCTGGCAGGCAGGGGGCCAGGGATTCGCGGCGGCGCAGGTGGGTGATGGCCGCATTTTGCAGGTCCAGCACGTCGCGCTCTTCGTTGGCGGCGGCGATTTTGAGGACGAATTGGGCGCCGGAAACGGCCGTCAGGCGAAAATTTTGGTCGCGGTCACTGGGCAGGGAAACGGCCGTGGCGTCCAGGTTGTACAGTTCGCCCGCCAGACGCACGGCATCTTGGATAGAAAATTGAGGGCGCATAGGTTCTCCTACAAGAGTTTGGGTCTTAGCGCGGAGCCACGCGACTGTGCCCGATCATGCGTAGGGTGCAAACAAAGGACAGCACAATCCGGGTCGCCATCAGACCAGAAATTTTCTGAAGGAGTTTAGCGGGGGGCAAGGGAAAAGCAAGAGAAAAAGCGCAATCGAAGGCCGGTCGTCCGGCAAATAAATCTTGGCAGGCCAGAAATGGCGATTCGAACGGGCTGGGGCGTCTCGCCGGGATTTACTGGTGTGAATGCAAGAGCGTATGGTCGGGCAGAGGGATATGGGAGGCCAGCATAAAGGGGTCCAGGGCGGCGATGAAGTTTTTATACACCTGCTGAATTTCCCAGATGATGCGTTCGCCGCCCAACTGCCACCATTCCTTCGGGGTAAAGTAGGCGGAGACTTCGGCTTCCGAACCGGAACGGCCGTACCACTGAATGAGATGCAGGTTGTCCGACTGCGCCAACCACAAGGCCAGGTCTATCCACGCCGCATCCTGAGTGAGGCACGCCTTTTGGTATGCCTGCTGCATGAGTTGGAACACGCTCTGCTGCGCCTGATTGCCCAAAAAGAAGTCCAATCCACCGCTGCCGGCCCAGGTACTGGCAAAAGGAGAAAGGGGCAGGTCATAACTGTGACGGCCGTGTTTGGCAATGGCTTCGCTGGCGGTGACAAAAGAGAGGCCAGCCTGCTGGACTTCGTGGGGAAGCGCCTGCAAAAAGCCAAAAATGCCGCTTTCCAGGCGATGATGTTCCCCGAATGTTTCAAAATCCCACCCGATGACCACCAATTCGCCGGGCGTACGCGCCAGCCAGCGCGCGTAGCAGTCAGCCATCAGAGGCCAGCGATTCCAGCTGCGGTCGGAGAACCGGTAGCCCACATCGTCGCTGAGTTGGTAATGACGGGCCAGCAGTTTCATCTCCCCCGGGCCGTGATGGTAGATGTGCGTGGGGTCGCGCCATTCTAAAACCCAGGGACGGCCGTCCACAAACGCGCCCTGGAAACCCACAAGGTCCAGCGCGTGGTAAATCGTGTCCGACATCATCAATTCCGTGGTGTCGGCGACTACCGGGCGAACGCCAAAAACAGCCTCCAACTCGTCGGCGGCAAAACGCATCTGGTCCATGAAACGGGCCACATCTAACAGCAAAATAAAGCTGTGGGTCGGCTCGACGGCGATCAATTCAACGCGCTCGTGGCGAATAAGCTCCTGAAGCTGGCGAAGCAGAGGCAAGTCCCATGTTTGCGCCTGGCGCACAAAAGAGAGTGAAAGGCCAATAGATAGTTTTAGCCCTTTGTCCAACAAGGCGCGAAACTGGGCGATGGCCGGGTAGTAGCAGCTTTCGGCGACTTTGCGGAAATAATGCTCGTTTAAAGGCTCGTCGAAGAGCAGGTCGGCGATGGTGGATGGGTCTGCGCCGGCAGGAAGTTCGGCGGCAGGCAGGCGCAGGCGGCGCGGCTGGTGGATGACTGTGTAGATGAGTACATCCTCGACGGGCGCGGTTGCGGCGCGACGGCCGTTTTGGTTTGTTTGCCGGGGTAAGATAGATGAAATTTGCGCGGCAAATTCAATTTTATCCAGAAGAATATCGCTGATTTTTTCCCAGGTAAAATCGGCGGCGCGCAGCCGGGCCGCCTGGCGGATGGCCAGCACGCGCGCCGGATCCTCTTTAAGGGTGAGGATTTGGGAAGTTATTTCAGCCGGCGAATCGGTGTCCAATACGGCCGCGCATTGGCCGGTGGTGGCATATTCCTCACCTGTCGCGCCGGTGAACACCACACCGCCAACAGCCATGGCTTCCAACCCGACCAGGCCAAATGGTTCGTGCCCACTGTTTGCCAGGACGGCGTCAGCGGCGGCGTAGAACGGCCGTAACAACTCCTGATTCATAAAAAAGCGAATGTTGTAAATATCGGCCGGGCGATCTCGCAAATCGGCCAGCAGCTGATCCCAACTGTCTGGCTGGCGGGTGATGTTGGCCACGCTGAGGCCCAATTGGGCGGCCAGATGGAACACTTCGCCGCCATGCGGCTCGATGCCGCCGCGCAGCGGAAAGGCAACGGAATACCCCTGCGCCTTCAACTGCGCCGCCGATTCGACAGCCATTATCCACCGCTTGGCGGGGTCGAATCGGCCGACTTTGAAGAGAAAAACGGTGCTGGGGTCTTCGGCGAGGGTTTGGCGCAAACGGCCGACGATCTGGCTGTCGACGGGGTGGAGCAGATGGCCGGGGATGCCATTGGGGATGACCAGCGGATTTAGGCCCATTTCCCACATCAGATGCTTCATGTAGCGGCTGACAGTGGTTAGCTGAGCAGCGTGGTTAAGGCGCGGCCAATCGACGCGATGAAAAGACATGGTGTTGTTGGCGTTCCAGAAAATAACGACGCGATCACGCAGCCCGGCGGCGACCAATTGGTCGTGCAGGCGATTGATGGCTTCGGCTGTGTGCCATTCTTCGGCGAGGACAACGGCGATACGGCCGTTTTGTACCGCCGGGCGAATAAGTTCTTGCAAAATAAAGGGGGGAGCGGAAAAGTTGAAGTCGCTTAGTTTTTCTTCTTCGCCGGCATAAACGCCATCGGGGTAACGGGCGCTGATCCATTGACACCAGCGATGAAGGGTGAGACGGCCGTTTTCCCGTATTTCCCGCCCGGCAGCCAGGGGATCGCCAACAAACAAGAGGTGAGAGTCGAACCCGCGCCGCGCCAGTGTTTCGGCGAGATGCGTCATACGCACACCCAAACCGCCAGCCAATGAATAAAGGTCTGGGCCTTCGAACGACAGTAAAATAAAAGTAACATTCCCGGTTAACATCACGCCCTTCTCCTTAATCTACCGAAAGCACAAACTCCCGCTACTCGTCTAAAAAGGATGGGCAAGATGTGACTAGAAATAATCCTTTCCAGGTTACTCTGCCTGCTGTGATGATAACATTCGGGACTGCAAAAGGCTCAACTCACCGTCAATTATAAAGTATGGCGCGAGGGGAGTAAATCCCCAGCGCCTGGATGGGCGCGCCGCCGGCCTATAAAACAGCCAGGTTCACCGGTTCCAGCTCCGGGTTTTCCGCCGGGCCGCGTCCCACTTTGGCCATGTCTAGCCAACGGCCGTCTATCTTCACGCGCACCACATCGGCCGTAAAATCGTTGTTCGTTTCCTTATCATTGATCAGCAGCGACGACCCCACGCCGTAAATATCTACCGGTACGGAAAGCTTTTCAAAGCGTATGATTTTTTCGGGGTTAAATCCGCCAGTGACGACAATTTTCACCGCACGACAGTATTGCTGCGCCAGATTTATCTGATCGGGCCGCAGGTCCCAATTTTGCCACGCCGCATCCAGCGCCTGACGAACGTTGAAAACCAGACGCGGCGTAACGCCCAGGTCTAACATGGGGTCGCCAAGTGGGGGCACGTTCACGTCGCGCAGAGTACCGCTGGTGTCCAGGCGGACGCCATAAAGCACGTAACGCTGTGCTTCTTCTTTTTTCCCATCGTCTAGCAAGGCTGCGTAGCGGGTAAACATAGCGGTCATCGTGCGCAAACTGTCGGTGATGGAATCGTTGTTAAAATCGACCAGAGCAATACGGGGAATGGTGGTGGCGACGTGCTCGGCGTAGGCCATCATGGCGGCGGCGGTGTCGCCAAGGAAGCAGGCAATGACGGCATGGGCCACGGTGCCGCCGCCCGCGCCGCCCCACCAGTCGCCCTGGGCGTCGGTGGAGATGAAGGGGAGGAGCTGGCCGGCAAAATCGCGGTTGAAGCGGGCGACGGCTATGTCGTAGGCGTAGCCGTCGGCGGCCTGAACTTCGTGCAGGTCGAAGCGCGCGGGGAAAAACAACACTGGTTTCCCTTTGGCGGCGCGGAGGGTTTTATAGACGTTGGTGGCAATGCGGCTGCTGCGGCTGAGGATGCCCAGCATGGGGGTTTCCAAGAGGGCGAAATCACGGTAACGGCCGTGTACTCGAATAACCGGTTGAACGCGCAAAGGGTCGCCTTGATATTCGGTGATGGCGCCATCGTGCACGGCCGTTACCTCCAAATTTTGCCACGTACTGACCCAGTTGCCGTCATCGTCTACGTAACCGGTGCAGTGACGCAGCATTGACAACGCCTTATCCACACCGACAATCACCGTTTTGCCGGGCCGGCGGGTAAAAAATTGCATCTCTACTTCAATATCGCCTACATTGAGTCCGGTCGGGTCCTGTCCAATTTCGCGAGCATAAGCGCCCTGAAAGCCATCGGCCAGCCTGACGCCGCGCAGCAAAGCCAGGATATTGGCAAAATATTGGTCTGAATACCACCCGCGCCGCATACGCTCGATATCCAGTTTAAAAACATCATTGGTCAACCGCTCACCATTAAACAAACTCATCTAAAACCTCCGTTTAGGACGCAGCGCGTCATCTTCTTATGCTGAACAGGAAGAATATGTTATCATAGCACGCGGTAGCTACCCATTCCACGACCCGGAGAGTCAACAAACGCGCATGATCAAAATCGCCGCCTCTGCACGTTTTTCTTTTTTGTTTCCTGCCGATCGTGTTACGACTTATGAATTCTACAGTGACATTCATCGGTTGGTGAGTTATTTGCAACACATTGAGTTAGAAAACGCCAGTCCTGATCACAACTATCGCTTATATTACAACACAGTTGAACTGGGCACTTACCACATTCACGTCTATGCTGATGTGCGGCTGGACATTGTGCCCGGCTACCACACCATGCGCATGGTGTCCGTGGAAAACTTGCCGCCAATTGAAACGGAAGTAACCATTAATTCGACGCAAACGCGCGGTTATTACAGCAGCGAGGCTTTTTTTCAGGATGAGGGGGACCAGACCAGGGTGGAATATACGCTAAAAATGTTGGCCACACCGCCGAGGCCCAAAGGGATGCGCTTTATGCCCAGCAAAATGGTCGATAAGATCGCCAACAACATTACCAACAATCGTATGCGCGAAATTGCGGAATATTTTATCGAGAGTTCCATCGCGGATTTCCCGCGATGGAAGATGGAAAAAGAGGCTGAAAAGTAGCGTGGGGGAATGGGGAACGGCCGTTACACCTCAACCGCGTTTTTGTCCCACTGATGCCGCACAACCATACGAAAAATATCCGACTCGGTGATGATGCCCACCAGTTTACCCAGTTGATTGGTCACAGGCAGGCCGCTGATGCGGTAATCTAACATCAACCGCGCCGCCTCGCCGATGGTCGCGTCCTGGCCGATGGTCACCGGATTTTTGGTCATCAACTCTTCAATACAAACCGTCGTCAACAAATAATTCAGCTCCCACATGCTTAAGGAAGTCGCCTGCGACGGCTCCGCGCCGCGCACATCGCCCAGGGTAACAATCCCGATCAGGCGATTATCGTCATCAACAACCGGCAGCCGGCGGATATTGTTTTCGGCCATCATCTCGTGGGCTTTGGGCAACGTGGTTTCTGGGCTAATACGAATGACCTCTTTGGTCATCCAGTCACGAACTAATTCTTGTTTCATCAGGCTCCTCAACTACAGATAACGTCAAACTTGTGTCCATTTTAGGCCACAAGCCTTTTACCCCCCAGTAACAAATGTCATCATTCAAGAGTGATTGGCGTCAGGAGCTTGCGCGGCGCGATGCGCCAGAAACTCGCGCAGGCCTATGATGGTTTTTGCGTCCTCAAATTGTTTGGCGGCCAACATGCGGGGCAGGGCAGCAATGGGGATTCTAACCGGCTCGATGCGCTCGTCGTATTCGGGGGACACGGCCGTTTCCACCAGCCCCTCCGCCAGAAAAATGTACATTCGTTCGTTGGTAAACCCGGCCGAGGAAAAATAGGCGGCGATTTCCAGAAGGGATACGGCCGTTACCCCAATCTCCTCTGCCAATTCCTGCGCCGCCCGAACTACCGGCGATTCATCCCCTTCCAATCGTCCGGCGGGCAGTTCCAATATCTCCTGCTCCACGGCAATGCGATACTGGCGAATCAGAATCACCTCATCCCCATCTACCGGCACAACGGCCACGCCGCCATGGTGGGCCACCATTTCCCGCCCGGCCAACTGCCCATCATCCAACTGCGCCTGCCCCACGACAACCGAAAATATCGGTCCTTCGTGAATGATTTCACGCGATACCCAGGTTTCCACGGCATTTCTCCTTGATGTTGTAGGTAGGTGTGGGGACGTACTGTTAGGGGCTGGGCCGTCATGAGCAGCCAGTCAGCGGCTGCTCATGACGGATGAATTGGCAGGCTGATTATCCCTGACGGATGCTGATGTCGCTGACAAAAGAAGTTGTTTCTAACCGAATTTTACGCTCGGCCAGCTTATAATTGGGCGTTTCTCGCTGCAGCGGCCCTAAAAATGAGTTTTCTTTGCTGCCGAAAACATCCAGTTCGCTGACAAAGGCTGTTACCAAAACGGCTACGCCGACATCTTGCGGCACGCGAATGTCGATGTCGCTGACAAAGCCCAACATGCGCAAACGCGTCTCGCCCTTTGGCAGATGAGCCTGAGTCATATCGAAATTGGAGTCGCAGATAAAATACCAAAACTCTTCATCTTCCACCGACCACTCACCACGGCGTTTGATTTCGCCGAGGAATTTTTGGGTAACGGCCGTTCCCGGTTCAATTGTGCGCGGCCGCATCAGCAAAAAGACGCCCAGCAAAATAAACGCCAAAGGCCAGCAGATAACGCCCAGGTCGATGTGCAGCAAATTGGCTACCAGCAGCGCCACACCAATCACCACAACCACCACACCAAATGTAAATTGACTTTGATTCCGCATCTGTTTGTCCCTCACTTGTCTGCAGGGAACGGCGCAACGGCCGTTTCCTGTCCTGATTCTTCATCTGCAAACTTGCCAGACTATACGTGTTCACCAAACAGATGTTGCACTGCCATCACGCGGCCGCCCGCCGCCGCCGATATAACCAGACCGCCAAACCGACAGCCGCACCCAACGTCAACGCCAAAACCCACCATGGCAGCCATAAGGCAGACGGCCGTTCGGCCGGAGGCACTTTAGCCCTCGCCCACATCACACTGCGCGCCTGGGCGTTGTCCATATTGACGCCGCTAAAATCAGCCCCCGCCACGTCCACCGCTAAAAATTTCGCCTCGGATAAATTTGCGCCGGTCAGGTTCGCATTTTTTAAGTCAACGCCATTCAGCTTTGCCGCTTTCAGGCTGGCTCCCTGCAAGTTGACCTGCGACATATTCGCTCCGGCGAGCAGCGCTCCATCCAAATTTGCGGCCGAAAAATTTGCGTCGCGCACATCAATGCCCGCCAGAATGGCCTGGCGCAGGTTCGCCCGGCTAAAATTCGCACCTACCAGAACCATCCCGGTCAACTTTATCTCCGAGAGGTCTAGTCCACTTAAATCAATGCCTGCCAGGTGTTCTTTGTCACGCAGCCGCGCCAAAACTTCTTCGCGCGTGGATGGTTTGGGTCGTCCTTCACCTGTCATTTCACAGCTCCTTTTTTGCCAACGGCCAATTCTACGCCAAGCCGATTCACCACTCGTTTAACCATCCAATTGGGATAGGGCCTGATTGATGGCAGCTATCTTTTCCGCCGGTAATAAATCGGGGGCAAAACCGGCGATTTGCTCCAGCGACATAGACATCGCCATGTCTGCCTGCGGATGATTCAGCAGGTCGCCCAGGTGCTCTCGCAGCACGGCCGTTCCCCGCGCATTTTCCAGGATCACATGCAACGGCAGCCCTGTGTGCAAGCGCCCCGGCTTGCCGCCATCGCCGTACCATTCAAACTGCCCGCTCAAACGAATATCCTGCGCCGAATGGCCGACCAACACGGTAAATGTGCCCGCCTCCGTGACCCAATCCTGTTTAGCCGGGTCATAAAACGCCAGCGACTGCCGGGTCAGCGACAAAGTCACCGTTTGGGTTTCGCCCGGCTGCAAGACAACTTTGGCGAAGGCTTTCAACTCTTTTAACGGCCGTACCAATCGCGCCGCTTCATCCCGCACATAAACCTGCACCACCTCGCCGCCTGCCCGCTTGCCCGTGTTTGTCACGTCCACCAACACCTGCACCGTTTCACCGTCAGCCAGAATTTGTAGATTGGCATACGCAAACGTGGTGTAACTCAGGCCATGCCCAAACGGGAACAAAGGCGCAATTTCTTTCTTGTCGTAGTAGCGGTAACCCACAAATAAGCCTTCGCCGTACAGCACCTTGCCGTTTTCGCCGGGGTAATTGAGATGCGCCGGATTATCGGCCAGCCGGCGAGGGAACGTGGTCGGCAGCCGCCCGGATGGGTTCTCGTCGCCAAACAGCACGTCGGCCAGGGCGTGGCCGCCCTCCTGACCAGGATACCAAAGCTGCAAAACGGCCGTTACCGCATCCACCCAGGGCATCGCCACCGGCGAGCCAACATTGAGCACAACCACAGTGTTCGGATTAGCAGCCGCGACGCGGCGAATGAGTTCATCTTGCGCGCCCACCAAGGCCATGTCCGGCCGATCATACCCCTCGCTTTCCCACTCTCTGGTCAGCCCGGCGACGACAATAGCCACGTCAGACGCGGCGGCCAGATCGACGGCCGTTTGGATGGGGTCGGCGTCTTGCGGTGGGCGGCAGCCCAGCCGCACCGAACGCCCTTTGCCCGCGTCTGGCCCGCTGTATTCCACCAGCAAATCATAGGCCTGTCCGGCATTCAGATGCAGGGTGACGGGCTTTTGTTCAGCCCCTGGCGTCCACCAATCAATTTGCGGCTGGCCATCCAGCAAAAAACGGCTGCGGCCGATGCCGGTCAGTTCAAAATAGTAATCACCGCTCTGTGGCACAGTCAACCGTCCACTGAGGCGCAAGGAAAAATTGGTCGGGTCGATGTATGGATTACTTTCGCCAAACCAGCGCAGTTCGGTTTTTTGGATCACGGCCGTATGCACCGGCGCGCCGGTTAACTCTCGATTGCCAAAATAAGACAAAGCCAGTCCGGAACGGCCGTCGACGCCGGTTTGCAGCCAATCGGCCGGAATCTGTGGCAGCTGGCGGTGAATCGGGCAGCCCAGGGCATAGGAAACTGTTACCTGCTCACCAGCTCGTTGGCGAATTCCATCCAGCGGGCTGATGGCGTAATGCGGGTTCACGCCAGAACTACCGCCGCCCATAATCTGGGCTGCCTGCGCATTTTCGCCGATGACGGCGATGCGCTGCGGCTTGCGGGGATCTAACGGCAGCAATTCGCCGTCGTTTTTAAGCAGGACAATGGCTTCGGCGGCCGCTTTGCGGGCTAATTGACGATGCTCTGGCCGGTCGATGCTCTGCTCAGGCTGCAAATTGGGCTGATCAAACGCGCCCACTCGGAACAACGTGCGCAGCAGGCGGCGCACTTTGTCATCGACCAGCGCTTCGTCCAATTCGCCATTTTCCACGGACAGGCGCACCCGATCATCGTGCCAGCGCGCCGGGCCGGGCATTTCCAGGTCCAGACCACCGGCGGCCACTTTTTCCGTGTACGAGCCATACCAATCGGAGATTACCAGACCGTCGAAGCCCCATTCGCCTTTGAGAATATCGCGCAGCAGGGCGCTGTTTTCGCTAGCCCAGACACGGTTGATGCGATTGTAGGATGACATGATGGTCCAGGGCCGGGCTTTTTCCAGGGCGATGCGGAAGGGTTCCAGATAAATTTCGCGCAACGGCCGTTCCGCCACCTCCGAACTCATGCTGTGACGCTCAAACTCCGAATCGTTACACACAAAATGCTTGATGCACGCTTCCACGCCCTGGCTTTGCAGCCCGCCAATGTAAGCGCTGGCCAACGTGCCGCTGAGGAATGGGTCTTCCGCGTAACATTCAAAATTACGTCCGGCGATGGGCGACCGGTGGATGTTGACCGTGGGAGCCAGCAGCACATGCGCGCCTTTAGCCTTTACCTCTTCGGCCAAGGCCTGCCCCACCTGCTCCACCAACCCCGGGTTCCACGTCGCGCCTAAAGCCACCCCCACCGGAAAACAGGCAGAAGTTGGCCCAGTGTTATCATCCACGCCGCGCACGCCGTTGGGACCATCGGATACTTTCATCGCCGGAATGCCCAGTCGTTCGACGGCCACGGTATGCCACATATCGGCTCCGGCAATCATGGATACCTTTTCGCTGAGGGTCAGTTGTTCGATTAAAGCTGTGATTTGTTCTTCCATTGTTTCCTCACATTTTATTGGCGTCAGCAAAAGCTGACGGATAAGCGGCGCATGACGAAGGAGGTCTCTGAAACAGATACCAGGAGGCTTAGTCACGCGAAAAATCGTTATTCAAGGAGACGACATGAGCGCAGGCTCAACACTATGAATGAAAATCCGCAGATTTCGCAGATGACGCAGATTTTTCTCTGCGCCTTTGCGCCTTTGCGTTAAATTATTTTCAGAGGAGCAAATTTAGCGATTGGCGCACAATTTTCCGGTTCAATCGGCCA
>JAKQCM010000435.1 GCA_029559155.1 Chloroflexota bacterium | reverse complement strand
CTGTATAACTCTCAATCACGCCAAAACGCCAATCAAGCGCCTGCTGCGCCGGTTTTGCGGCCACCGACTGCCGCCCTAACAGCAGCAGCAATCCTATACTCAATCCAATCCACAATGTTCGCTTCATCATGGCGGGGGATTGTAATGGTTGGCGGAAAAGTGTTCAAGAGCAGATATCAGGTTTCAGAGCCCTAAACCAACACCACAAAGGCCTATGATATTCCTCGTGTGCTGTTTGTCAGAAGACCCTGACAGGTCTAAATTTGCCGGACTCCAGGAAGCTATGGGGGCGATAATGGAAACGCCGCCGCGCACGTAAAGCCTACCGGCGCTTGTGGTTGGCTCCAGTTGTACTCATCTACAAATAATGTAACGGACTTACCCCCAACCGTCAGCTCATAAATATCCAGGATGGTGTCATTGAAGGGAAAGGAGCCGATCCGTTCGTACGACACGGGTTCCCCGTTTGGCCCTAGTAGATTATCCAGGAAGGCTCGTTCTCGTGGCGGCCCGCCAAAAGCGTCGCCGCCCACCAGGATGGCATTCGTTTCGGTATACCCGTAGGTGGTATCTGTGGAAATGGTGCATAAGCTTGTCGCTTCAGAATCGTCGCCGGTCTCGCCTGCGCCACTGGGCTGGAACTGCACAGATTCCATCATGGCGACAAAGGCGGGTGCGCCCTGAGTAAACCATACTTCTGAGTCTCTGGATAGGGCGATGGCAAAAAAGGCCAGATGATCAAATGGATTCATAAACACAGCCTGCCCAATAAACGGCTTGTCGAACAATTCACCGCTAATGGTCGCAGTTGTGCCCTCACCTTTTCCCACTTTCATGGTGTAGGAATCCCCTACGAACTCGTAAACGCCACCTACATTTTCTACAAAATCAGCCACAAGCTGATCGAGCAACTCTACATCACTCTTATCGCCCAAAGCTGCTTCAGCGTTGGGTATTCCCAGGATGGTTACAATGATGAAGCCAGATTCATCGGACATCGACACGAGGCCATAATTGGCTTGACTGTCTACTTCTGATTCATACCCTTCTGCCGGCTGAAAAGAAAAATTGCCATTGGTCACAATTATCGGTTCGGCCAGAGTGATTTCTGGAACGGACGTGGCGGTGGCGGTTGGGGTGGCGGTGGGTGTTTGAGTAGGGGTTGGCGTGCTGGTGTGTGTGGGAGATGGCGTGTTTGTTTGCGTAGCTGTCGCTGTTGGCGTGGAGGTCTCGGTGGGTATCGAGGTGGGCGTTTGGGATGGCGTTTCAGTGGGCTGAGGCACGGCCGTTGCTGTTGGCTGCATGTTCCCTGCGCACGCTGCCAACCCCAGCAAGGCAATCATGATAAAACCGGACAAGAAAAATCGGACTGGATTCACTTTCCCCTCCTGAATTTGCGTGAACGCTTGCCGTTAAAGTATTTGCATAAAGTTGTTGCGCTCACTTTGTCTCACGAATTTTATCTGGTTTCGTCGGCGTTACCACCGACAATGAATGAAAACAGGTTTGTGGCGCAGCGCGACGAGGGCCGGAAAGAGTTCCGGTTTGCACACCTTTCCTTGGCCACATCGGATCATGGATTTTAGGACTAGTAGTTGAGGATGAGCAGTTCTTTAACCGGGCCACGGCCGTTGCCTTTGCTGTTGATGGCGCGGCGGGCCTGGATGTCGATGAGGCGATAGGGTTGGTGGTCGTACAATTC
>JAKQCM010000434.1 GCA_029559155.1 Chloroflexota bacterium | reverse complement strand
CTGTATAACTCTCAATCACGCCAAAACGCCAATCAAGCGCCTGCTGCGCCGGTTTTGCGGCCACCGACTGCCGCCCTAACAGCAGCAGCAATCCTATACTCAATCCAATCCACAATGTTCGCTTCATCATGGCGGGGGATTTTAGTCTCTGGTAGTCAGGTGTTCAAGTGTTTAGGCTTTTAGGGAAGCTTGACCGCCCGCACACCGGATCACTAAAACATGCTCTAGTAGTTGAGGATGAGCAGTTCTTTAACCGGGCCACGGCCGTTGCCTTTGCTGTTGATGGCGCGGCGGGCCTGGATGTCGATGAGGCGATAGGGTTGGTGGTCGTACAATTCGTAAATCAGAGGGGCGCTAGAATTACTTAACATAACTTTACAGCCGCGCGCCGTCAGTTCGGCAATGGTTTGGGCCAACCGGCGCTGATCGTCGGCGGTGAAGCCGTGTTTGTGGTAGCTGGTGAAGCTGCTGGTAGCAGTTAGCGGCGCGTAAGGCGGGTCGAAGTAGATGAAGTCGCCAGACACGGCCGTTGCCACCACTGCCGCAAAATCATCCGCCGTCAACGTCACGCCTTGCAGCGCAGCCGAGGCCGCGCACAGACGATCCACATCGCAGATTTTTGGCCGTTTGTAACGGCCAAAAGGCACGTTAAATTCGCCCAGGCTGTTCTCGCGGTATAACCCATTGTAACAAGTCTTGTTGAGGTAAATCAGGCGGGCGGCTCGCTCGGCCGGGGTCAATAAACCGGGGTCTTGGGCGCGAATCTGGTAGAAATAATCGGGGTCGTTGCGGTGCGGTTGGAGTGCGGCGATAACGGCCGTTACATCCTGCTGCACCAAGTGGTACACCTCAATCAGCTTCTCGTTGCGGTCGGCCAGGGTAGCGGGGCGCGGCTGCCAATGAAAAAAGATGGCCGCGCTGCCGATGAACGGCTCGTAGTAATGGTTGATGGTTTCCAGGGGCGGGAAATAAGGCTGGTACTGGTCAATGAGCCGCTGTTTGCCACCGGCCCACTTTAGAAAAGGCAGCACAGCACGGCGTAATGGAGAGGAAACGGCCGTCATGATCAACTCACAACGGTTCTTTAAAGTCGTAAAGGCCGTTTTCGACACTCCAGACATGATGGCAAGCGGGGTTTGGGCAGGGAAGACGGCCGTTTTCCGCTTCACCCAGCGGCGTCTGGCAGGTCGGGCAGGCAAAAAATGTGCCCGGTCTGGCCGGTTCACCCCAGGATGGGTGGCGGCTTTGCACAAACACGCTGGGCGAAAGCTGCCACCAATTACCGGTCAACTGCGCCCCGGCATCCATTTTTACCAGCAAAGACGTTGGGACATATTTTTTCAACAACCCCAGGCGAAAATGAGAAACAGTTAGAATCCGCCCCGGTCGAAAACCTGCTTCTTGCAAACGATCCCGAATCCACTGCGGATGAAAATCAAAATTGAGTTCCACAAATTCCACCGGCTCAGGCGCAAACGGCGACCAATCCTGGCGTTTGGCCGCATAGCGGGCAATCGCCTTTAAATTACGCTTACTGGCAAACTCCAAAACGTAGGCGCCATCCGGGCTGGCAATGCGCGCCAATTGGGCAAACAGCGCCGGCGCATCGGCCGCATGGTGCAGTGTGCGGATTTGCACCATCGCCGCAAACAAACCAGCCACGAACGGCATGTTGTACCAGTTACCGGCTACATACCGAAAGCGGGGATCGGCGCCCAGATGGGCCTGGGCTTCACGCAGCAGCGAGCGCGAATAATCAAATAGCACAACCGTGTCGTACCCAAGATACTCATCGGCCAGACGGCCGAATCCGGCGCCAATTTCAATGAGCGTGCGGCCGGTCGGCGGCAGCAGGCGGCGCAGCGCAATCCGCTCTACCTGATCTTCGTAATCACGCCCCTGCCCTTCCCAAAAGCGGGATCGATAATCTGAACCTTCGTAATCACAAACTGGCGGAATATCAGACATAAGCTCTCAACTATTGGCCGGGGTATCCGGCAGGAGGGGTGGCGTTGGGCGGAGCCAAAACGCGATCAAACAGTTCCTGGTTACTACCCGGCAATTGCTTGATCGTGCGATCGAGCGGCGCAAAGAGGCCCACCAGGGTATTAAACGGTTTTCCAAGCTCTGTCTCGCTCAGAGGAATTTCAACGCTAACCGCCAGGTTAACAGGAATGGTTTGCTCAACCGGCACCTCCAGGCTCAAGGCGACAGGCAGTTCCAGGCCTTGCGGCAAATTAAGCGATACCAGACCGTTAATTTGCCCGCCGCCGCCCGGCAACACAAACGTAGCCGGAATGCCGCTCAGGGGAACAGGCTGCGTAACACGCACAACTGTTTCGGTATCCAGAGGCAGCGAAAAAGAAATGGGCAAATTATCGCTGACTTCAATGGTGCGGGTTATAGTTGCCTCGCTCATATCAACGAAGCTATCATTCAGCCCACCAACCAATGGTTTGACAACCGAATCGACAAGTGGCAGCACCAGGGGCAAAATAGCCAGCAAGAGGATCACGACGACGATGTTAATGGCGAACGAGAAGATGATGGCCACCGTCTTGAAGGCTTGCCAGGGCTTGCTATCCCAAAACCACCCTCTTTTTTTGCTGCTTTCTGAGGTATTGTTACTGTTGGTGCTTGTTTGTGCGTTATCGTTCTCAGCCATTGCCGACCTCCTTGGCTTAAAACAGGTTGACATATTATACTTACGTTATGGTAACATGCTTTAGGTAAATAGCAAGCGTTCCTGTTTCCCGGGAAACAGTGCGAGAGGTCAAGATATTGTTTCCCGGGAAACAAGCGACAAGAAGTAAAAGTCAAGGATATTTTGGAGCGGATCATGAGTGATGATGTCGCCATTTTTCTAGATTTAGACAATTTAGTCATAGGCGCCAAGCAAGTCAATATCAATTTCGACATCAATCTGGTGTTGGACAAGGTTCGGGAAATGACGAACGGCCGTGTCGTTCTGCGTCGCTCGTATGGCGACTGGCGGCAAGATCAAAAACTGCTGGAGCAGCTAACGACCGCCGGCTTCACAACGCAATCGACCGTGCGCATCAACAATTTCAGCAAAAATCTGGCCGATATGCAGATCGTTGTGGATACCATGGACACCTTGATCGACGGGCACCAATACAGCACCTATGTCCTCATGACTGGCGACCGTGATTTTACCCCGCTGGTGCAGTCGCTGCGCAAACGAGGCAAACGCGTTGTGGGCGTCGGCGTAAAACATACGGCCAGCCGAAGTTTTGTTGGCCTGTGCGACGAGTACCTTTTCTACGAAGACTTGCTGCCAACGCCAGGCCTGACCGAAGACGAGGTAGACGGTCTGCTGGTGAAAGCGCTGGAGGATCTGCTAGACGACGATACCGAACGCGTGCGGGCCAGCATCTTAAAACAACGTATGGTGGAATTAAGCAAAGGGGCGTTTAGCCAGACACATTTTGGCAATGGCAGTTTTAGCAAGTTTTTGGCCCGTTACCCGCAGTTGGTGATCATTGAGCGCGAAGACACCACGACATACATCCGCCGCCACATTGTGGAAACGGAAACGGCCGTACTCCACGAACAATATCGCAGCAACCTCAAAAAGCTGCGCTTCCGCATCATTCCCGCCGCCGACCGGCTGGTAATTCTCAAAGACCTTATTCTAACCTTAGATGAAGAAGGGCAGCTTCGCTGGCGGCAGGTCATCGACATGATGGCTCAAAAATACAACGCCGATGGCAAAGAGATCTCCAAAAACATGATCAACGCGGTCATGCTGGTGGCCAGACAAGGGCAAATCATTCGTACACTCAAAGGGAAATCGCTGGCCACCGCGCCTGTTTTGCTTATGCTGGAAGGCCCAAAGCGCTTTCAAGAGGCGGTCGTTCGCTGCGACGCCACTTACTTGCGCCAAATTTTAGAGCTGCCCGAACCCTTCGACCTGACGGAAGCGGCGCTGGCGCTGTATGACTCGGTCAATTACACCGCGTACCTGGAAATGGTGATGAAGAAGTGGATGGGAGAGTAACGGCCGTTTTCACAAATCAACTACATCACGGTGGCCCAAACCACGGCCGTTATCAATAAAATAGAGTCGCGTCGGCCGCAGCCGATACCAGTTCACCTTTGTGAGCGCCGCCTGAATTTGGGGCGCGTCTTGGGCTAGAAACGGATACTTTGCCTGGTATAGTGACAGGGCGGCCTCCAACTCGGCGCCGCCTAACTGGGCCACATTCCCCTCAAGTTGAATCCCTTTGATGGTCGGCCAATCCTTATAATCTTCCTGAATGGCGGCGGCAATATGCGGCTGGTAATGAAAATTTTGCGCGTGTCGCGTATGCCCGGCCGATAAAAAGTAAAGGTCGAATTCCTGGCTGGCATAGAAAACGGCCGTGGCCCACACCCCTTCCTCGCCCATCGTCGCCAGCGTCATCACCTGATGGGTCTGTAAATAAGCCAGCGCCGCCTGGCGCACACCCTCAGCCACGGCTGGCCTGCCCGCCATCCCACCGCGTAAACAAATCCTGCGGCAGCTCAATCTCCGCCAGATCGCATACCCGATTCACAGTCTGGTTGATGATGTCGTCCAGTGTTTGCGGTTTGTGGTAAAAAGCAGGCATCGGCGGCGCGATGATGGCGCCCATTTCTGTAAGCTGGGTCATCAAACGCAAATGTCCCAAATGCAGCGGCGTTTCCCGCGCCACCAAAATCAACCGGCGTCGATCTTTCAAGACAACATCGGCCGCGCGCAGCAGCAAATTATCGCTAAACGATTGGGCAATCCCGGCCAGCGTCTTCATCGAGCACGGGATCACAATCATGCCATCTGTCTTGAAGGAACCGGAAGAAATGCGGGCGGCGATGTCCTGCTCGCGATAGGTCACATCCGCCAATGTGGTCACTTGCTCTAACGTGTACTCGGTTTCCAAACCTATCGTAATGGCCCCGGCGCGGCTGACCACCAAATGGGTTTCCACATCTGGCAAATCCCGCAAAACCGACAGCAGGCGAATGCCATAAATTACCCCGCTCGCGCCGGATATACCGATGATCATTTTTTTCATTGCCATGCTCGCCTTTGCCCTTTTGCCTTAAATTCCATTGGTAAAATTCTAAGTCACCTGGGCAGATTCCCAAAATCACCTTACAATCCACTCATACCTGAACTCATAAGGGGGTACTGTGAAGTCTACTTACATCGTGGATTTAACTCCAAAAACCGAAATTATTAATGAACCCTTTTTGCTGCAAGAAGTAGCCGAACGTACAACCAAAGACGGCCGTCCCTTCATCCTCTTCACGCTGCGCGACAAAACCGGAACCCTGTCGGGCGTATTTTGGGACATCCCGGCGTCTGTTCTTGAATACACGCGTCCCGGACAGGTTGTCCTGGTCAGCGGTCGCGTCAACCTGTATAAAGATGCGCTGCAAATTAACGCCACCGACCTCAACCCAAGCTATGCGCACGATCTGGCTGACTTTTTGCCTTTCAGCAGTCGGCCTATCGAAGAAATGGTTCTGGAACTGCGGCAGATCATTGAACAATTAGCCGAACCCTGGCAAGGACTGGTCAGTCACTTGCTGCTGAATGAGGCATTTTTGCCTCAGTTTACCCATGCCCCGGCCGCCCGCAATATGCACCACGCCACCATCGGCGGACTGCTGGAGCACACCCTCAGCATGGCGGCCATCGCCAATTTTATGGCCGGGCACTACCCGCTGGTTAACCGCAGCCTCCTGCTGACCGGCGTCTTGCTGCATGATATGGGCAAACCGTTGGAATATGACACCGACAACTCCTTCGCGTTCACCGAAGACGGCCGTCTCATCGGCCACATCGTACGCGCCATTGTCATGATCGAAACGGCCGCCGCCGAACTCGGCACGGTCCCGCCAGACGATTTGCGCCAGCTTGTGCACCTCGTCGCTTCCCATCACGGCAACCTGGAATGGGGATCGCCCGTCGTGCCCAAAACGTTGGAAGCCATGCTGCTGCACCAGATTGACTTGCTAGACAGCCGCGTACAAGGTTTTCTGGAACACACCGCCACCGACACCGACGCCGATGGGTGGACGGTAAAACCCAGCCCAATGTTCAGAACGGAGTTAAAACGGCCGTCTCCTCGCTAGTTTTCACTCCTCCTGCCGTCGCTTCGCTTCTATTTCCCGATCAAAGCCGATGTGGTTACGAGTCTGTCCCTCGTCCACATCGGCTTTTTAGTCGCCCAAGCCAGTTTCAGTGCGCAACGGCCACGCCTCCCGCAGCCAGCCGATAAGCAGCAACCCCAGCAGCAGTGCTAAACCCAACACGATCGGTCTGGCCGGTGAATCCCAAACCGACTGCCACGCGCTGCGCCAGGTCAGTTCCGGCGCGATCGGCAGCGGCGTGTTGCCCACCACGAAACCGCCTGGCAGCGTGACCGGCGGCCAGGCATCCGGTACGATTTGGGCCACGGCCGTTACCACTTCTGGCGCTTCCTCTGCGGGAATAAAAACCAAGACCTGTTCCTGGTCCAAAGGAGCCGTTTCCCCGGCCAAAACGGCCGTGCTGGGTAAATTTTCATACAGCAGCGGGATCATCTTGGCCCACAGCATGTACGCCACATCATGATGCCGCGGCGCGGTTTCCACGTACACCAGTTTCACGTCTGGCGTTGTTTGCAGGCGTACGGCCGTCCACGCCACCGTCTGTTCAAAATTGGCCGGGTACTTGGCGGCCAATCCGCCAAAGTATTGACCCAATCCGCCAACAATCAATCCGATGATGCAGAGCGCCAGCACGCCGCGCCGCCACCAGGTTTGCCTGGCCGCCGCAAAATTACGGGCCAACGATTCGGACAACACGGCCGTAAACGCCACAAGGCCTACGGCCGTAAACAAAGCGGCCGCCGGTATCAACACGACCAGATGCGTTTGCCGTGGCGGCAAAGTGTTGGCGACGCTTAAAAACAAGAGTCCGGCTACAAACCACAGCAGCAAAATGGCAAATCGCAGCCGCCGCCATCCCCGCATGGCCAGCGCGCCGCCCAAAACCAAAAATGTCCCCGGCAGCATCCCCCCGGACAAACCCGTTTCCACAAAATGCTCTTCGCCGCCAAAAAAAGGCGAATTGAACACCAGCAGCGAACGCACCACGCCGCGCAGCAATAGCGTGAAATAAACAAACGGCTGAAAAAATAATTCCTGGTATCCAATGCGCAGAGGCTGGGCAAACCGGAACAACTCATCGTCGCTGAAAAAAGCACGGCCGTAAAACACGTTAAAAAAAAGGCTTTCCCAAAATTTGTACGGCTCCGCCTTGTGCGGATTGGTCGCGCCAAACAGCCAATATGGCAGCACAACCACGACCCACGCCGCGCCCAGCACCGCCAGGAGAAGCAGGCAGCGCCGCCAGGAAAGTTCGCGCCGCGCCAACAAAAGCAGCCCCAACAGCAGCAACAGGATCAACCCCAGGCGAGCGGCGGTGTAGGTGTAAAAGCCCAAACCGGCCGCCAATCCGGCCAACCAAAAATAAAACAAACTCGACCGCCGGATCCCCAATGAGGCCATGGCCAGCGCCAGCGTCACCGGCAGCAGCGCCTGCGAATTGTTGTAACCCAGCCGGGCAAAAGCCAGGAAATACGGGTTGACCAGCATGATGAGGCCGGCGATGACGGCCGTTTTCCGGCCAAACCATTCGCGCCCCAACACATACAACGGCACAACCGCCAGCACGCCTGCCAGCACGGAGGCAAACCGCCAGCTCCATACATTCAGGCCAAACAATCGCAAAACCAATGCCTGCCAATAAGACCCGGCCATCGGGAAGGTGTAAACGCCCAAATCGAACAATGAGGGTTTGTGCTGACCAACGGCAATGGCTCGCGCCGCTTCCCAAAAAGAACCTTCATCGCCGATCATGCGCGCCGGAATGTCTTGCAAAAACGCCGTCCCGATGAGAATGCCGCTCAACAGCAGGAAGAGCAGCCACATTTTGTCGGCCCGTTCCAGGCGCAGAGAAAGATCTCGCCCGGTTTGTCGGTCGTGGAGCCAGAATTGGCGGGTTAGAAGCAGCAGCGCCGCCAGCCACACCCCCACCGGCAGCCAGCCTTTATCCTGCCCCAACAGCAGCACGGCCGTTGCCCCCAACAAAAAGACGGCCGTTACCCATTCCGCCGCCAGCCCACCAGACCATGCCGCCCAGGATAACGGCCGTTCGTCAACCTTTTCCCAGGGGGCAAATCGCGCCGCCCCGGCAAACAACACGGCTCCCCACAACAGCAGCGGCACACCCACCACTACATTGTCCAGATTGACCAGATCAAAGCGCAGGCGACTGTTTAACACCTGCGCCCAGGCAAATGGCCCAAATACCGCTTCGGACTGCGTCAGCAGATATTGGCCGTAAGCCGCAAAAACCAGCCCTACCACCAATCGAAGCCAGCGGGTATCCGGGGGTTGTGACGGCGGGGAAACGGCCGTTCGCCGACGCAACAGCCACCCAAACAATACGGCCGTTACGATGGTCAGGCATACGGCCGTGAGCAGCGTCACCCGTTCCAGTGTCAAATCAATTGCTCTCCGTCGCCAACAGCGGCGTCAGTTCGCGGATGTGGATTTTGGCCGTCTCCCCGGCATTTAAATCATGGATATCAATTCGCATCTTCACCACTTCGGCCGGACCCCGGTCAAAGTTGATTTCGATGTGCGGATCGGCCGGTAAACCGCGAAATTCCTGCGTATACACCACCGGCTCCCCGTTCAAATCGGCGTACAGCGACACTGTCAGCGCAAAATCCATCGTGCCAAAATCGGCGGCCAGCCCGCGCAGCGCCCACGACTGCGGGAAGGTCAGTTCCACAAAAGCAGGATTGGCTTCCATCACCCGCCCCAGCGTGAAGGTATCATTGTCGAACATGCTGGGCATACTGCCGGAATCCAGCCGTGAATGGCGCACCGCCACCATCTGCCCATTGAGCACCACGACATCCTCTATCGGTTTCTGCCTCTCGGCCCGCTCGGCGGCAAAAATCTCGTCGATGCTATCGACGTAGGCCAGATGCGCAAAGTAAAATCCCGGGCTGCCATCCGGGTACGCAAATGTACGCTCGATAACAATTTCCTTGAATTTGCCGCTTTGCTGCGCCCGCAAGTATTCGTCCGGCGTCATGATAAATAGCATATCGTCGGTGAGCGGCTGTTTGTCGAGAATAAAACCATCCACGTTCAGCGTTTGCACGCGCAGAAGTTGTTCTGGTGCGAGGAAAAAGCGCGGGAACAAATCGGTGCCGTTGGCCCATGTAGGCGTTAGCAGCACGGTGACTTGCGGATCGGCTTCCAGGTATTCTGGGATTATGTCAAATAGCTGCGTCGCCCCGTACTGCATCCCAAACATGCCGTAGTTGGGAAACCACAACGGTCCACGATTGAGCGCATCCACCAGCAGACCCACGCTCACCCAGGACAAAACGAGGAACACGGCCGTTGCCAGCCACGGTTGCCACTGCTCTTTCAGGCGCGTCAGCAGCCAATCCAGCCCCAACGTCATCAGAATGGCCGCGGGAACCACCAACGCCAGAACGCGCGTGATGGCGATGTCCACATTGGCTGCGCCCACCGGCACGGCCAACAGCGCCAGCAACGCCGCTCGATGCGCCGGTGAGGGCCAGCGCCGCAGGCAAATAACCAGCCCCACGAGCAGCAAGGGCAGCGTCTCCGGCCGTAAATGGCCGAAGTAGCCCAACATGCGATGGCGCTCCAGATCATGGTTGTTGGGCCAAAACCAATACCCAGGGCTTAATCCGTAGACATAACGATCGAAAAACATGCCGAATTTTTGCGCCAGGGACAAATCTTGCTTGAACCAGTAGGAATCGAGCGAGCGCAGGTGGTAAGCCAGGTCGGTGGGATAGGTCAGGCGAAAGCGCGTGTAGGGGGCAATAAGCAGCAGGGTCAGGGCGGTGAAGGCCACGGCCGTTCCCCAGGCACGCTTCGCGATAACGCCCTTCACAACCTGCCAGTGATAGCGCCAATCAGACAGCGCCAAAAATAAAACCAGCAGAGCAATAATCGCCTGCCCGTTGCTGTAAGCGTAAAACGAAGCCGCCGCAAACACCATCGCCGGATACAAATAACGGGCCGCGCGCAGCCGGTAGAGCAGGTAAAAATAGAGAAATAAGGCGTAGAACGAAACCATGAGCACGGTCTCGAAGGCGGTGCGGCTGTGCAGAAACCAGGCGGGCATAGCGGCCATCAGCAAAACGGCCGTCCACCAATAGCGCGTCTTGAAAGCAGATTTAAGCGTCAGACTGACGGCCGTCACCCCAAATACACTCACCAACGCCGACACGCCGCGCGTCAGCGACGCCGACAACCCCCAGAAATAGACCGGCAGCAGCTGCAAATACACCGACAAACTCAGATTATAAACCTGATAATTCTTGAAGTATCCCGGCAGCAGCTGCCCTTCCGGGCTGCGAAAACCGTTGCGGATCAGATCGCTGGCCGTGAGTGATTGAATGGCTTCGTCGGAGAAAAAATAGATGGGGTAATCGGTAATGCGCCAGAAGCGGGTGAGCGCGTAAACCAACAAAGCGAGTGTGAAAAAAATCCATTCCGGCCGCCAAAAGCGCTCGCGCAGCCAGGATAGCCGCGGGCGCGTGGTTGATGGGGGAGAAACGGCCATGTCTCGCCGCAAATCCACCGTCACCCACAATGGCGTCTCATCCGGCAAATCCAGCGGCTCCGCCGGATGGATTGCCCCCGCCCGATAAATCGCCGCAAGCTTCTTCTGTTCTGGATCGTCCCGCTGTATCATACACGCCGCCAATAGCTGAATCTGACCGATTATAACAAAGGTACCTAAACGCGGAACCCGTGTTACAATTTTGCGCTATGGAAAATGATGTGCAACAACTGGTTCAAGCCATCCACGATAACCCCGTGCGAATCGTGTTTGTCACCGCCGGAGCGGGTACACAGGCGCTCTCCGACCTGCTCGGCGTCGCCGGAGCAACGCGCACGCTGCTGGAAGCCCTGGTCCCCTATGGGCAGGCCAGCTTTAACGATTTTCTCGACCAGCGCCCGCGCCAATACGTAGCCGACGACACTGCCCGGCTGATGGCCGGTCGCGCTTACACCCGCGCCCGCTGGCTAGAAAGCGAAGGGCCGATGGTCGGGTTGGCTTGCACGGCCACCATCATCACAGATCGGCCAAAATTAGGTGAACACCGCGCCCACATCGCCACCTGGCAGCCGAGCCACCTCTGCTGCCGCACGCTGCGCCTGAACAAAGGGTTTCGCGACCGCGCCGGCGAGGAAAACCTCGTCAGCCGCCTGATTTTAAATTGTCTGGCGGAAGCCTGCGGCCTGGAGCAGCGTCTCTCGCTGCCGCTGACGGCCGAGGATCATTTAGAACAATCGGTTTACGATTACGAACTGGCCACCCGGCGGCTTCACCACGGAGAAATCCCATATTTTGGCGTGCAGGATAACGGCCGTATCCGTACCACCGACGCCCATCCCCAGGTTTTACTTTCCGGATCCTTCAACCCCCTGCACGATGGGCATCTGGGCATGGCCCGCGCCGCAGCCCACTTGTTAGGCAAACCCGTAGCCTTTGAACTGGCCGCCCGCAACGCCGACAAGCCGCCGCTGCCCGCCCCCACCGTGTTATATCGCCTGGCCCAATTTGCCGGCCGCTATCCGGTTTACGTCAGCCACGCCACCACGTTTGTGGAGAAGGCGCGATTGTACCCGGGAGCGACATTTGTGGTGGGGTTTGATACGGCCGTGCGCATCCTCCAACCCCGCTTTTACGGCCACAGCCACGCCAACCTTTGCGCCGCTCTGGAAACCATCCGCGAGCAAAACTGCCGCTTCCTCGTCGCCGGTCGCCTGGACGGCGACAGTCAGTTCCGCCACGCCGACGATCTGGATATCCCTGAGGGGTTTGCGAACCTCTTCCAAACGCTGCCCCCAAACCAGTTCCGCAAGGACATCTCTTCTACGGAGCTGCGAGAATCGGGGCAAAAGGGCAGTCGCTAACCAACACTTGTGGTCACTCCGCCACTTTGTCTATGCGGCGGATGGTTTGGCGCAGTTTGATGATGCTGTTGGCGGGATGGTAACCTTTGCGCAAGCTGGCATTGGCATAGACCAACGTATTTCGTCCAACCAGGCAGCCAGGGTTAAGGACCGAATTACAGCCGGTCTGCGCCCCATCGCCCAAGATTGCGCCCATTTTTGCCAGCCCGGTATCGTACTGAGTATCCTCAATGGGCAGGATGATAGACGGCCGTTTCCCCGTCACCGCATCCTTCTCGCTTAGAATACCCAAATTGCTCAACTTCGTGCCCGCGCCCAGGTTCACATGATGCCCCAAAATCGAGTCGCCTACATAGTTAAAGTGCGGCGCAGCCGCATGGGGCAAAAAGAGACTGTTCTTCGCTTCGCTGGCATGCCCTAAAATCGCCCCCTCCAGCAAAATAACATCTTCCCGCACAAATGCGCCATGGCGCACAACCGCGCCAGGGCCAATATATGCCGGGCCATGCACGTAAGCGCCCGGCTCAATGCGCGCGCCCGCAGCAACATAAATCGGACGGTTGCTTAAATATGCCCCAGGCATCACCTCGCCCAAAATTGTCTGCCCATCACCCACCAACCGCACAACATGGGCGCTGATTTTGGGCAGCGCCTGCCACACGTAGTCACAGTCGGCAAAAATGGCGGCAATAAGCTCATCCGTTAAATCAAAAAAATCAGCCGGTTTTAACATAACCACCTCGTATCCATACAGGCCCTAAAGGGTTGTTCTCGAGAAGCCAGATTGTCTGGACCATAAACCCTTTGGGTCTTTCCAGAGAGACCACAACCATTACGCCGCCTCTCAGATTGCCATATGGCAGTGGGTTATATCAAGAACAAATCAAGTGAGCCACCGTTTACAGACGCAAATTTTCATAGAGCTACAATCTGCTATACTGACAATTAAGGCACCTGCAACAAGGTGTTCACAGATACAACATGAACGAATCACAGAAAACCCATCGCTCTTATCAGCAAGAAATTCACAATATCGAAACAACGATTGTGGCTTTGGAAACCCAACGCGCCTCTTTGGGCGATCTGGTGGTAGACACTGCTTTGGGATTGCTGCGCGAACGGCTGGCGACATTGATCCAGCCTGACCAGGCCCCCGATGAGCGTAAACGAGTCACGGTGCTGTTTGCCGATGTCTCCGGGTATACGGCACTAAGCGAAAACCTGGACCCTGAAGATGTAGCCGCCATCATGAACCGGCTGTTCCAGGCTGTGACAGCCGAAATCCATCGGTATGGCGGCGCAATCGACAAATACAGCGGTGACGCAGTCATGGCTCTTTTTGGCGCGCCACAAGCTTTGGAAAACCACGAAGAAATGGCTGTGCGGGCGGCGCTGGCTATGCAGAAAGTAATTGCCAATTTCAGCGCGGCTCTGGAACAGGAGCGCGGCTTTAGCCTGCAAATGCGCATTGGCCTGAACACCGGCGAGGTATTGGCCGGTTTGGTCGGCGGGCTGAAGGCGCGCAGCTACACGGTGATGGGCGATACGGTCAATCTTGCGTCGCGGCTGGAACACGCCGCGCCGGTAGGCCGCATTTTGATCAGCGCGTCTACGGTCAGGCACATTCGGGCTATTTTTGATTTTGAACCGCCGCAGCAAATTACGGTAAAGGGCAAAAGCGAACCGATCACGGTGTATCTGGTGGTGGGCGAGAAGGCGGAGCGCGGGCGGGTGCGCGGGCTGGCCGGTTTGTACGCGCCCATGGTGGGGCGCGACGCAGAATTTGCGGCCTTAAAAGAGACATTTCGGCAGGCGATGGCAGAACAGACGTGGCAGGCCACGGCCGTTATCGGCGAAGCCGGCATTGGCAAGTCCCGTATCCGGCGTGAATTTGTCGCCTGGATGACGGAAACCCACCCACAAACGCACATCCTCAGCGGCACCGGCTATACCCACACCCGCACCACGCCCTATTCACTGCTCGCCGAGTTGATGCGATCTTTGTTTACGGTTGGGCGAGATGTGAGTGTGGAAACGGCCGTGGTCCAACTTACCAGCCGCCTGCACAACTTACACCCCACCCTCGACAGCACCGAATTTCGCTACCAACTAGGCTCCCTGGCCGGCATCCTGGGCTTGCCGCTGGCCGATAATCCGCTGCAAAATCTGGACCCCGAACAGCGCCGTGACCGCACGTTCCTCTCTCTGGAACGCATTCTCCTGGCCGCGGCCGTCGAATCGCCCCTCCTGCTCATCCTCGACGACCTCCATTGGGCCGATGTGTTGTCGCTGGCTTTTTTGGAGCGCATTTTGAACCTGGTCGCGCGCGGATTGTTCACCCGTCAAACCGTCATGCTGCTCATTCTCAGCCGCCCGGCGGAAGATACCATCTCTACGCTGGACCAACTTTTGCGCGAACTTGCCCAGCCGCCACACCGCCGCCTGGACCTCTCCTCGCTGAACGAAAGCCAATCGACCGCGCTTATGGCCGGTTTGTTAGATCAGACGTTGCCCACAGAACTCTCGACCTTGATCAACGCCCACGCCCAAGGCAACCCATTTTTTGTCGAGGAATTGATTCGCTCCTTCATCGAAGACGGCACGCTGCAAGAAGATGAACCAGGCGGCGGTTGGCGCGTTACCCGCGCCGTGGCCGATGTGCGCGTTCCCGGTTCCGTTCAAGACATCATCGCCGCTCGCCTGGACAGGCTGCCGCCACAAAACAAGCAAATCACGCAGCACGCAGCCATCATTGGGCGCACGTTCTGGCAGCAGCTGCTGGCCCAAATTACGCAGATTGATTCGGTGGAACCGACGCTGCTCTTGCTGGAAGTTCGCCAATTGGCCGATCGGCTGAGCCAATCGCAAATCGCTGAGGATTGGGAATGGGCGTTCCGTCACATTCTTATCCAAGAAGTAGCCTACACCACCGTGCCCAAACAAACGCGACGACAGATCCATCAGCAGGTAGCGGCTGCTTTGGAGGAGCAGTTGGGCGAGCATACCGGCTTTTTGCTGCCTCTGATTGCCTACCATTTTGAGGAGGGAGACGTGCCGGACAAAGCCATTGCGTATCTGACGCGGGCAGGTAAACAGGCGGCGGCGCAGTTTGCCAACGAGGAAGCCATTGGTTATTTCGGCCGGGCGTTGATTTTGCTGACCAACCAGCCGGAGTTGTCTGAATTGCAGCAGGAGCAACACTATGCGTTGTTGAGCGATCGGGCCGAAGTTTATCATTTAACCGGCCGCCGGGAGGCGCAAAAAACAGACCTGGACGCTTTGCAGGCGCTGGCAGCCACGGATGGCCAGCGCGCTGATGTGGCCTTGAAATGTGCGGCGTATTATCAGGCGATCAGTGATTTTCCCACGGCCGTTACCCTGGCGAAAACGGCCGTTACCCTGGCCCAACAAGCCAACGATCCCCGCCAGCAAGCCATCGGCCTGAACGAGTGGGCCTTTGCCCTCGTCCGTCAGGGCCTCTTCGACGAAGCTGAACAGCTTCTCTTCCAGGCGCAAACTCTCGCCTGCCAAAATGGCGACCAACTCACCGAAGCGACCAGTCTGGTGCGCCTGGGCGTGGTTTATTATTTCTTGGGCAATCATCACCAGGCGCGCGATCATTATGAAAAAGCGCTTGTGCTGACGCGCAGCCTGAACAACTTGCACCGGCAAACCGCCTGCTTACTGAATCTGGTTGGCGTTTATCATGGACTGGGCGATTTTGGCAAAGCCAAAGAAAGCGGCGAGGAAGCGCTGACCATCACCCAAATGATCGGCAGCCGCCACAACGAGGCGCGCATTCTGAACAATTTGGGGGCCATTTATCATACGCTGGGCAACCTTAACGAGGCGCAAACGCTTCACGAGCAGGCGCTGTCGCTGGCCGAAACGCTGCACGACCGGCTGGAAGAATCGTCGGCGGCCAGCAATTTGGCTCTGGTGCTGCACGATATGGGCCAGGAGGAGCAGGCCAAAGAGGCGGCCGACCATGCCCTGGCTATCGACCGGGCAATTGGGGACAGGTTGGGAGAAGGGTATAGTTTAACGGCCGTAGCCAAATCGCTGGAAGGACTGGGCGCGTTCGAAGAAGCAAACGCCGCATACCACGAAGCCATGCTCATCCGCCGCGACATCGGGCAAACAGCCTGCGCCATCGACAATCTGGCCGACCTGGCCCGAGTCGCGCTGAAGCAGCAGCACGTTACAGCCGCTCAGGAACTGGTAGAGGAAGCCCTGGCCTGGATCGAAACAAACGGCATCGACGGCCTGGATTACCCTCTGGACGTCCTGCTCGTTTGTGCTCAGACGCTGACACGCACAAACCAGGAAACGCGGGCGGAACAGATTATTGACAAAGCCCATGCGCTGCTCATTGAACAAAGCCAAAAAATCAGCGAAGACGCTCTGAGACACGCTTACCTGTCGAACATTCCTACCCATCGCGCCATCCACGATCTGTACGCCAAACAAAAAGGAGGCGTTGAGTAGACGCCTCCTTGTGTGTGTTTCGCGCAATTTGCTAATCGAACACGCCCACTACCGCCTCGTTAGCCGGATACACTGAACCGGCTGAGGTGGCAAATATCCACCCGGAACCAGTTTTCGACCGGATTATACTCGTAGGTGGATGCCGGAACGCAGCTGGTGGCTGCGTCTATCCAACTTTGGCTGGGTTTGTCCCAAAACGTCAGTTTCATCGCGTTTTCATCTGTGCCAGGCGGCAGGGTCGCTTCGTTGTAAAAGATTTTGATGCTGACCGGCTGCAAGAAGGTGAAACCGGGTGTTGGCGCAGCGAGAGAAGTGGGTAGAGGCACGGCCGTTTCCCCGGCCACAGCCTGAGGTTCTCCAAATACAATCGGCGCATCCCCAACCGGAATAAGCGGCAGGTACACCTTTTCCCCGTCCACGGCGTCCAGGTCGAAATAATACCCAATCGTTCCGGCGGGCGATGGCTGCGAAATGGTGACCAGCGGCGTGTAAGACAACTGCAACAAATCGGATACTGCGCCGGCCGGTACATGAACGTTCAGCCCTAAACCGGTGGTCGGATTGGTAAAAGTCAAATCGCCGCCACCGCCTGGCGTCACGGTGGAATCGACAGTAACCGTGACCGGCGTTGTGGCATAAGCCCTATCGGTCAGGCTGGTGGCTGTTACCATCGCAGTGTAAAGACCCGGTTCCGCATACACATGGCCTAGAGTTTGGCCAACGGCCGTGCCGCCATCACCAAACGCCCATTCGTAATGCAAAAAGCCTGCCCCTGGCACCAAGGCCTGGAAAAAAGTAGGCTGGCCGAGCGGCGTCGGGCTGGAGTTAACGGCCGTAAGCGCCGAAATGACGCCCGAACCGTAATAAGCAAACGCCTGCCCTTTAAATCCGCTCGGATTGGGCAGCTGCGGCGCACCCACCAACACATCGGCAAAGCCGTCGCCATTGACATCTCCGGCGGCGACCGATGTGCCGTACCGGGAATCGGCCGTCAGGCTGGCTCCAGACCAGAGTACAAACAGTTCGGAAATCGTGGGCGTACCCCGGTAAACAAACGCCCCGCCACCGCCGGCCACCGTTGACCGGAAACCCTGGATGCCCGCGTTATACCCTGGCGCGCCGACAATGACCTCATCGTAGCCATCGCCGTTCATATCTCCGGCTGACCCGACATCATGCCCAAACATGGCGTCGGGTATATAGGCGCTTAAAATTGTAGGCGTTAACACCTCGCCCTGGGGCGTGCCGAAATAAACAAAAGCGGCCCCATAGACGCCAAATTGATCCCCATACCCCGGCGCGCCAACTATCACGTCGCCGAACCCGTCGCCATTAACGTCACCGGCGGCGGCGGCGGCAAAACCAAATTGGTGCGGCGCGCCAAAGGGTAATTGACCAATCAGGACGCTGG
>JAKQCM010000421.1 GCA_029559155.1 Chloroflexota bacterium | reverse complement strand
CACTCGGCGGTGCGGGTGGCGGCGGCCCTGGGCGTAGACCGGCTGACCGGCCAGCCGGTGGCCTTGCCGTTGGATACCCTGCGGGACGGGATAGGGACCTTCCGCGCCCATCTGTATGCCGCCTTCCACAGCGGGCGGGCCAAAGGGAGGGCAGACGGCCGTCCGGCCATGCCCATCGCCCGTGACACCCTGGCCGACCTGAGTGGGGTGGGGCGGACCAGCCAGCGGGCCTATGAAGCGCGTCTGGGGGTACAGCCGCAGTCCAACTTCGCCTTAGGCGAGGCAGAGGCCGCCGGGGGACAGGAAGAACGCGCCTGGCGGCAGGGGCCGGCGCTATTTGCCCTGAAGGATTATGCCGGGCAGCACGGCCGTGAGGGCAAGACCTACCTGGCCTGGCAGTTGCCCAACAGCTACGCCGGGCAGCACACCCAACGGCCCAAGGGCCGGCAGAAGCGGATCAACCGCCAACTCCAAGACCTGGTTATGAAAGAGATGCCGGGGAACGAGGGAGATGGGGCGTTGAACTGCGGGTCGGCAGTGGCGGTAGCGATGGGGAAGCGGTATTACGCCAACGGCCGTCTGGCGGCGCAGGGGCGGCAGCGCAGCGGCGAGGTGCGGTATTGGCGACGGCCGTCCGTGGGACACGGCCGTGCGGCTATCTGGCACCCGGTGGAGGGGTCATGACTCTTTTTTTTGTCTCCAAGAGCGGAAAAAACCTGCGCCCCTTATAGGGATAAATTCTTAATCCTCTCTTTGTTGGCTGCATGTGGGGGTGATTCTTCCTGGTGGTTACACGAAGGCTGGCGTGGTCAGGGGGAGACACGATTAGCCCGCAGGCTCGCGTCTCGGAAGAGCGCATCGGCGCAGGGGCGCGGAGAGTTTTAGCTGTTGGCACGCAGGGCGCGCTGCGTCAGAACGGTGGTCACACTTTGCGTTAGCACGCCGATGACCTTCAGTTTGGCATCCATGAAGGGGTAGCCCTCGATGACCAATCTGTCTTCAGGGTTTTGCATGGCCACGGACACCTTTTGCCACTGTTTGCTGGCGATGTAGACCAGAAAGACGGTGATGGCCTCGTCAGGTAAAACAGGCAGACCTTTGGGTAGGGCCGGGGGTTTGGGGCCGATCAGGGTGACGATAACCGCATCAGGACGTTCGATAATTTTTCCAGGGCGACCAACGAGAGTGATTTTCACGGTTGTGGCGACTCCTTTTTCTTCCAGGGCCGGGGCGGCCAGGGTTTCACGTGTATCCCAGGGCAATGTCGGGTAGGGGGGATGGGATTTGGGTTGGCGGCCAGACGATGGCGCCGGCGGCGGCGGGGAAGGGGCTTTGGCGGAGTCCGACGACCGGGTGCGCGACGACCACTGAACAGGCGGCCAGAGAATTTGCCGTTGTTCCGGCGTCAGTTGACCGCGCACGATATAGAAGTAGGTCCCGCCAGGCGTGCGGCGTTGTTTGTTATTGGCGGTGAGCATGCCGCCCTGGGCTTCGACATCGAGCGTCTTTTGCAGGCAGGCGTAGGCGGCCTCCAGCCCAATCTGCTCCACAATGCGCCGGATTTGCAGGATGGCCGGGGGGTGGGTCTCCTGGAGTTGGGCGGCTATGTCGGCCGCGGCCGTGGGGATGTCAGGTGGCAGTGTCGACATGGCCCCTATTTTCCGCCATTATCCACTTTGGGCAAACGCCATTTCTAGCTCACCTGGGGCAGGAACCGCCGATGAGACTCCTGGATGATTACCACAGACCATGACCATGACCAAAGTTCCCGTTCGCTTATAGACAAATCGCCGCTTTTTTTGTAGACTGTAGTCAGGTTCAGTGGGGTTAAAATACGAGAGAGAAATTCCTCCCCCCAAAAAACTGGCACGAGAGAAACGCGACTGGAACGCTCCGCTGGACTCAGGGTTAATACACCCTCCTTTCTCGTATACGTATTGCCCGCCCTCCGGTCTTCAGGCCGCCCTCCTGGTCTGAAGACAAAACAAAACCGCTCCGTTTCGACGGGGCGGTTTTGCTTTGGTGGGATGCTGCGCCTTCATTGGGGGGCACGGCCGTTGGTGATTGCGGCAAGGGGAATCGTCACGATGGATAGCCATTTCATCGAAGTACCAGACGGCATCGAAGCGGACTCAGATCAGGGATTCGAGTTCGAGGTGGTGATTGTCAATGGCCTTGGGGAGATAACTGAGCGTCAAACGCACACAGCCAGGCAGTTCATAGAACACCTGGATGGTGGCGTGTCTCTCGAAATGGTTGTGATTCCTGGAGGCACGTTGTTGATGGGATCCCCAGCCGGCGATGGATATGAGGACGAACGTCCTCAGCACAGTGTCAAAGTCTCGTCCTTCCTTATGGGCAAATACCCGGTCACGCAAGAACAGTGGGAAGCGGTGATGGGGTGGATTCCTCCCTATCGTTGCAGGGGAGCAAGGCGGCCTGTGGATAGAGTCTCTTGGGATGATGCCAGGGAATTCTGCGAGCGGTTGTCGGAGAGGACGGGACACGGGTATCGTTTGCCTGGCGAGGCAGAGTGGGAATACGCCTGCCGGGCGCGGACCACGACGCCATTCTACTTTGGAGAGACGATAACGACCGATTTGGCGGACTACGTTGGGGAATACATCTATTGTTCAGAACCAAAGGGCATCTATCGTCACGAGACAACAGAGGTAGGGAGTTTCCCACCCAATGCGCTTGGACTCTACGACATGCACGGCAATGTCTGGGAGTGGTGTGCCGATGCCTGGCATGACAACTATGTGGGCGCGCCTGCGGATGGCCGCGTTTGGGAGAGCGGGGCTGGCTCACAGCGCGTTTTGCGCGGGGGTTGTTGGCACGATCCGCCGGGTCTATGCCGTAGTGCGGCTCGTCTCAAGCATATACCACACGAAGGAGAAGACTTCTTTGGCTTTCGCGTGGCGCTAACGTCGCTTGAACAGAATTCCACCAGCGCAATCTGGCACAATCGTGCGCGTGTTAATCAGCGCATACACCCAACCAGGCTAATCGCGCGCCGAATTCAAACCTGGTTACGCCGTTGATGTCGCGTTATTCAGCCAGGCACGCTGCAAACCCGCCTGGCGGGTGATGCGCGAGCCGCTAGGGCGGGTTTGCCATCGAGGTAGTTTTTTGAAGTTGGCTGATCAATTATTCTCGTGAAGCAAAGATTTTAGCCGGGCAAGGCTTATCCGTGTCAAAATTAGCGTTCTGAACTTTGAAAACAAGGTTGATCAAACCAAAGCGTCAGAGCATCATTTTTCAGTCCGTTGGCCGGCGTTCTGGGCAAAAGCCCGCGCCTGATCGGGTTGGT
>JAKQCM010000416.1 GCA_029559155.1 Chloroflexota bacterium | reverse complement strand
TATACAAACGTAACCACGCGCACCGTTGGCCTGGAGCCGATGGTGCAAAATGTGTTTATCGACAAATCAATCTCGATTATCGGTGGTTTTAACGCGGCCGATCAGTACACAATTCAAGAGCCTATCACCAATGCGGTTGTGTTGGATGGGCAAAACAAGCACCGCGTCATTTATGTAGCGGATGGCGTTACGGTGACGTTATCGAGTTTGTTCATTCAGAATGGGCGAGCGGATGCAAACAGCGCGGTTAACGGCCTGACACAGCAGTACGGCAGCGGCATTTACAATGCCGGGGCTAATCTGACTGTTTTTGGCGCCTGGATTCAGGGCAATCGAGGGCTGTATGGGACCGGTTTGTATCATGCCGATGGTCTATTAAAGGTTCAGAGTTCGGCCTTTTTCGATAATGCCAATCCGGCGGAGACCGGCACAGATATTGGTGAAGGCGGGGCCATCTACATGGCTAATGGTCAGGGTTTGCTGGAAAACAACACATTCCGCAACAATTCGGCCAACCGTTCAGCTTCGCGGGCGGCGCAAAGTGGCAGCCAAACCGGGAACGGTGGGGCTGTTTACCTGGCGGCTGGTGAAGCCACTTTACTGAATCATATTTTTGTTGACAATTCGGCCAATATGGGTGACGCGGTTTATATTAGCAGCACGGCCGTTATCACCACCGACTACAATCTCTACTTTGGCCAGACCGTGACACCCATTGACGGACCGGGAACGATCAACCTGGGCACACATGCCTGGGAGGCAAACCCGGACTTTGTAGACCTTTACTCGCACATCAGCCGAAACTCGCCGGCCAAAGATGTGGGCACGTCGGCCATTTCCATTGTGGATGGCCAGGACTTCGATCTGGAAGCGCGTCTGCAGGGGCCGGCGGTGGATTTGGGCGCAGATGAACGCACGCAAAAACCTGCGTTTGTGTTTTTGCCCACGCCGCAGTCGGCGACCATTAACGCTGGTGATGTGATCACCTATCGACACATCCTGACAAACACCGGCGACTTCACCGACACCTACACCCTGACGCTGACGGAAAACATCGCGCCGATCAGCGCCACCGGCTGGGGGTCAGCTCTTGCGCCCGCAACGATTACCGACCTGGCTCCGGGCGGCGCTGTATCGGTGACGTTGACCATTACCGGCGGGCAGCCGGGTTCGGCCAATGTCAGCACGATCACGGCCGTTTCCAATTCCGGCTTGTCGGGCAGCGTCGAAGACACGACCACCATCACCCAAACGGCCGGCGTCGACATCCGGCCGTCGCTCAACCAATCAGGCTTGCCGGGGCAGACGCTGGTTTACACCCACACCCTGCAAAATACCGGCGACGGGTTGGATGATTTTGCCCTGACGTATACGGCCGTTCCCCCCGCCTGGCTCGTCACCCTCACGCCCGACCAGACCGGCATCATGTCTCCGGGCGATATCATGACCTTCACGGTCAGCGTGCAAATTCCGGCAGGCACGATTAGCGGCACGCAGCATCAGGTGGTCGTCACGGCGGCGGCCATCAACCCGGCGGCCAGCGATACCCTGACCGACACCACAACGGTTAGCCTGGAAGCCAACGGCTTGATCTTGTCGCCAGATAATGCGCGGACGGTGCTGGATGGCGTGACTGTGCCTTACACCCACACGCTGCATAACGACAGCAACACAACCGACATTGTGGACCTGGAAATTGCCGGCTCGCTGCCAGGATGGCCGGTCAGCGTGTCGCCGATTACCGTAACGCTGGCCCCTTATGCGACAACGGCCGTAAACGTTTCCGTCGATGTGCCGGTAGGCGCGGGCGGGCTGATGCACACGGCCGTGGTTACGGCCACCGGACGCACAACCGGGCTGCAAGATACGGCCGTCAATACCACCACCGTCAGCGCTGTCACCGGCATCTCGCTGGTTCAAGACGAAACTCGCACTGCGGATCGCGGCACGCTGGTCACTTATGAACACCGTCTGACCAATTTGGGCAACCTGACCGATACGATTGCTTTGGAAGCGGTAAGCCAGCAGGGATGGCTGACCAGCCTCACGCCTGGCCCAATTACGTTAGGCGCGGACGAATGGGTGACGGTAACGGCCGTTATCAGCATCCCCGTCAGCGCAGTGCCCGCCACTACCGATACGCTCGTCATCACGGCCACATCCGGGACCAATGCCAACGCCTCAGACACCGTAATCGACACGACCATCGTCAAGCAAAATCACAGCCTGGCCTTCTTCCCTGATGGCAGCCAAACGGTGAATGCCGGCACAACGGCCGTGTACACTCACACTCTCCACAATACCGGTGACGGCGTGGACACATTCGCCTTGCAATGGCAAAGCAATCCGCAGTGGACATTAGACATAACGCCGACTCTGGTTACTCTCAACCCCGATGAGCAGACCACGGTCGCCGTTACGCTCACTGTGCCGGCGGGAGCGTCTGGCCTGAGCAATGTCACCACCATCACCGCCACTTCTACCATCAGCAGCGTCCATGAAGCGAATGTCATCGATACGACCACAGTCAGCGGCGTGCCCATCAACCTGGGCGTAGTCATTGCCCCAGACCGTGACGGCATGGGCAATCCCGGTGACACCGTTCAGTACCAACACATCGTCACCAACACCGGAACCGGGCCGGATGACTATTCCTTAACGGTCAATTCTGCCGCGAATTGGATTGTGGGGGTGCAGCCGCAGCATCTGCGGTTGGGATTGGGCGCCAGCGCGCCGGTCACGGTATCCGTAACCATCCCGCTCACAGCGATTGGCGGAGCCGTAGATTTTACCCAGGTGATGGTCGCTTCGGACACCGATCCATTGGTGTTTGATGTGGTCACAGACACGACGCACACGCCGCAGATTCACAGTTTCACCTTCACGCCAGACCGCGCGTCGACGGTGGGCGTGGGGGCGGTGGTCGTTTATACGCACACGCTGGTAAACAACGGCAATGGGATTGACCAGTTTGCCATCACCTGGAACAGCTTACCCAACTGGCAGCCGGCCATCTTCCCCACCAATGTGACGCTTGATCCGGGTGAAGCGCGAACGGTGACGATGACCATGACCGTGCCGCCAGGCGCGGCCGGTTTGAGCAACGTCACCACAATCACGGCCACTTCGACCATCAGCCCGGTGTTTGCCGCGGCGGTGGTGAATACAACCACGGTCACCGGCACGCCGGTTAACCTGGGCGTGACCATCGAGGCGGACAGCACGGCCGTTGGCGCGCCCGGCGCAACGGTGCAGCACATCCACACCGTCACCAATACCGGCGACGTGGCCGATAGTTATGCGTTGACGGCCGTTTCCGGCTCAGGTTGGACGGCCGTAATAAATCCCACCCAGCTCTCGCTGGCCGCCGGGGCCAGCCAGCAGGTGACGGTTTCCGTAACCATTGATCCGGCGGCCACGCCCGGACAAACCGACCTGACTGTCGTCACGGCGAGATCAAACACCAACGCGACCATCGCCGACAGTGTGACGGATACCACACGGGCGGCGCAACTCCACGCGCTGGCTTTCTTCCCCAACAATACGCGCACAGCGGCGGCGGGCAGCACGGTGGTTTACACGCACACTTTACGCAACGACGGCAACGGGCCGGACAGCTTCGTTATTGCGCCGGTCAGTGGGCAGGGATGGTTGGTGACGGCCGTTTCGCCCGTCAATCTGGCCTCCGGCGCTTCGGCCACGGTGGCCGTGACGCTGACCGTACCGGCGGGCACAGAAGGCCTGGTAGACGTGATGGCCGTATCGGCCAGTTCGGTGATTAGCCCGGCGGTGGGGGCAACGGCCGTAAACACCACCACCGTGCTGGGCTTGCCAGGCGTCACCATCGTCCCCGATTACACCGACTATGGCCAGCCGGGCGACACCTTCCAGTACGTCCACACAGTCACCAACAATGGCGATCAGGCCGACACCTACACCTTAAGTCTGGCCTCCACCCAGAGTTGGGCGCAGTCCATTTCCCCGGCCACATTGGCCTTAGGCCCTGGAGCCAGCGGACAAGTCACCGTGACAGTCAGCGCGCCTGCCGGGGCGCTGCTGGGCGCGCAAGACATCACCACGGTCACGGCGACATCGCAAACAAACAGTGGGATTCACGACACGGCAACCGACACCACAAGCATGATCGGTGTGTTCTTACCGATTGTGCCGCGCGCTGCGCCGGTCGTCGTGCCGCCCACGCCTACACCCACGGCATCCCCTACGCCCACCGCGTCGCCCACTCCCAGGGCATGTGATGTCCCAACCGGCGTCGATCTGGTGGTGACAAACATCCAGATTGTGCCTGGCTCGCCAATTGGCGGCCAGCCGGCGATGGTATACGTGACCATCCGCAACCAGGGCACGGTAGGCGTGGCTTATGGCAACAACTTCTTCCTGGACTTTTACGTCGATCGCCAGCCGGCGCCAAATCAACGCGGCGAGATTGAGTGGGGCGTGCAAGGCATTCTCATGAGCGCCGGGCACAGCGAGACATTCAGTGCGCCATTTACCTTTAGCGGCGGCGTGCACCAGGTTTGGGCGCAAGTGGATTCCGATGATACGGTGGATGAGTGCCCGTTCGATGGCAACAATCGCCTGGGACCGGTGACGGTAACAGTCAGCGGGTTGCCTAACAGCGATCAAGATGTGTCCGCGCCGCCCGTCAATGACAGCCCGCGCCACACCCCGACCCCCGCGCCGCTCATGACGCCCACCCCGACCGCCACGCCGGCCCGTCCGGGCGGTTGAGGCAGCATACGGCCGTTATCCGCGAGACTGGAGACGCACGGTTTCCAGTCTCCAGAAAAAAAGACCCTTGGGGTTTATAAAACGCCAAGGGTCTTGCTAATTCATCTGCTCAGTTCGCTTTTATTTCTGCAAAATTTGCTGCCGCCATTGCAGCCCAATGCCCAAAAGAATGAACCCTAAACCGAGAAACGCCAGCCAAAGCGAACCTGTGTTAGCCGGCGCGCCAGATTCCGGCAGCAAAACGGCTGAGGTGGAATTGGACGGTAGGGTGATGGGCAGGGGAACGGCCGTTACCTTTTGCACGCAGAAATTCACATCCATCGCCAACGGCGTGTCCGGGTAGATGGGCGCGTACAGCGGATTTAGCGAAGTCACGACCCAACCGGCGGCCGGCTGCGCCGTCACGCGCCAATAACTTTCACCGGCGGCGGCCAGTTCATACGCGCCATTCTCGGCCGAGGTTTGGCTAATCACGGTTTTTTCGTCGCTGCTAACAAATTGAATGGTGACCCCGGCAACTGGCGTTTCGCCAGTCAGGCCCGTTCCCACGCATTTGCCATCGTTATTCACATCGGTGTACACCATGCCACGGATCGATCCCCTGGTTGGAGAATTGGTGACGATGGTTTGGGGGATGTTGGTGGGGGTGGGGCGTGGAGTGGGGGTGGGGAGTTCGCCTTGAGCGTAGGCGGGGCTGTACAAAAGGCCGGATAACAAGAGCAAGGCCAGACCAAGAATTAGACTAATTTGTGACTTACGCGGCATAATTCACCTCCTGTACGGTAAGTTGACTTTTGTATTATACTCGCTTTTGGGGGATTGGATATGGGCCAAAAGTAAGTTATGTGAAATGGTTATGTGAAACGGCCGTGCTTCTGGTTCCTCACCGGCGGTAGGTCCGCGTGGTATAATCTGGCTGTCTGCAAAGGTGAAAGGTTATGGATTTATTCGCACACGGCCGTCAAGCCCAAATCGAGAAAGAATCGCCCCTCGCCAATCGGATGCGGCCGCGCACCCTGGAAGAATACGTCGGGCAAGCGCACATCGTGGGGCCGGGGCGGCTGCTGCGCCGCGCCATCCAGGCCGACCAGCTTTCCTCGCTCATATTTTACGGCCCGCCAGGGACCGGCAAAACCACCCTGGCCCGCGTCATCTCTAACAGCACCCAAAGCCACTTCATCACCATCAACGCCGTGCTTTCCGGCGTCGCCCAAATCCGCGAAGCCATCGAAGTAGCCCAGGAGCGGCGCAATTTGTACGGCCAGCGCACCACCCTGTTTGTCGACGAAGTGCACCGCTGGAACAAGGCGCAGCAAGACGCCCTGCTGCCCCACGTCGAAAACGGCACCATCATCCTGATTGGCGCGACCACCGAAAACCCTTATTTTGAAGTCAACAAGGCGTTGGTCAGCCGCAGCCGCATCTTCCAACTCAAGCCCCTCACCCAGGACGACCTGCGCCAGATTGCCTATCAGGCCATCAACGACCCGGAGCGCGGGTATGGCCAGCTGACCATCGACCTGCACCCGGCGGCGCTGGACCACCTGGTAGATGTGGCTAATGGCGACGCGCGCGGCGTGCTGAATGCGCTGGAACTGGCCGTAGAAACCACGCCGCCCAACGCGCAGGGCGTCGTCGTGATTGATCTGGACGTCGCCGAGAAATCGATCCAGCGCCGCACCATACTGTATGACAAAGAAGGCGACGTCCACTACGACACCATCTCCGCCTTCATCAAAAGTCTGCGCGGCTCCGACCCGGACGCGGCCATGTACTGGATGGCCAAAATGGTCTACGCCGGGGAAGACCCGCGCTTCATCTTCCGGCGCATGGCCATCCTGGCCGGCGAAGACGTGGGCCTGGCCGACCCGCAGGCGATGGCGGTGGTGGTGAGCTGTTGGGAAGCGTTCGAGCGCATCGGCATGCCGGAGGGGCGTTTCCATTTGGCGCAAGCGGCGCTGTATCTGGCGACCTGTCCCAAATCGAACAGCGCGTTTGCCTTTTTTGACGCCCTGGCGGCGGTGGAAAAAGAGCAAGAAGCCGACGTGCCCAATCATCTGAAAGATGGCAATCGGGACAAAGAGGGCTTTGGGCATGGGCAGGGCTATCTGTACCCGCACGCCTACAAAGACCATTGGGTGGCGCAGCAGTATTTGCCGGACGCGCTGCAAGGCAAGCTGTTTTACGACCCCAGCGACCAGGGCTACGAGCGACGGATTCGAGAGGATGTGGCCCGGCGGCGCGAGGCGCAGCTAGAGGCGATGGTGGAGATTGGAGACTGGAGACTGGAGATTGGCGAGATTTATACGACGAGTCCGGCGAACCGGGCGCGGGAGGCGTGGCTGCAGCGCACGATTTCGCAGGCGGGGGGCAATCTGGCGGCGCAGCGGGACAAGCTGTTTGAGCTGGCGATTGTGCAGCGGCATCACCGGGTGCTGGATGTGAACGCGGGCAGCGGGCTGCTGACCTGGGAAGCGGTGCGCCGCGCGCCGGAGGGCGGTGTGTGGGCGCTGACGCCCGACCTGCAGGCGGGCCAGGCGCTGCGCCAGATGGCTGAGCGCCTGCCGGAGGTGGAACGGCCGTTCATCCTCATCGGCGCTCTGGAAGAATTGGCTTACCTGCTCGAACTACGCGGCGAGGCCGATTTACGTTTTGATCGCATCCTTGGGCGGAATGTATTGACGATTGACGATTTACGATTGACGATTGGCCGGTTGGCAGCATGGGTGGCAGATGAGGGAATGATCTGCCTGGTGCAAACGCTGCCGCGTTATACGCAGCGGCTGTATGCGCTGGTGGATTGGGCGGGGCATGAAGGGCTGCGCGAGAGGGTGGCGGCAGCGGAAGAGGCGATTTATCACGATCCGGCGGATCCGTTGGTGAATTGGGCTGAGGGGGATTTGGAAACGGCCGTGCGCGAGGCCGGTTTGGACGGGCGTCTGCTGGTGGAACGGCAAACGGAACAGCGGCAAATTGGGCCGAATCAACTGGCGCGCTGGTTTGGCGCGGGCAGCGACCGGCCGAGTTACGGGGAGCGGCTGGCGGCGGCGGGTCTATCGAGTGAGGAAGTGGGGGAGGTGGAACGGTTGTACGGCCGTCAGTTGGAGAGGCAGGTGGTGGGGTGGGAAACGGCCGTGGCCCTGGTGCTGGCCGGCAACCAAAAAGCGGCCTGATGGTATCAGACCGCTTTTCACCTTGTGTTTTTGGGGGTATGTCCCGTTTCTTCATACGAAGAAATATGGATTGGGTGACGCCATATTCAGTTGTAAATGCCCGGTTTTTTATTCGATAGTTCCTCCTTGAATGGAAAAGTGTTCACAAAGTTAAGCCGTCGTTGAAGTGAGTGTGGATTTATTCGATAAGCGCCTCCTTTATTTAGGGCGTGTCGGTAAAGTTTGCCAAAGTGATTTTGGGAATTGGTCTATTCGATAAAAACCTCCGTGCAGCAGATATAGGCTAATGATTAATTTGCGTGGTGATGCAAGTCACCATGAGACACAGGTTTAAGCGGGATAATTGTCTGAATGTCAGCCATTGCGGATTCCCGCGAAACTGGTTGGTTGGGCCAGGAAGTAATCGTGTGGTGAATCACTTCATCCTGTTGATGTAACAAACCCGGCCAAAGAGCTTGTGGTAAGGTTGGCGTTAGTTCAGCCAGTTTTTGTAAACGAATTTCCTCCAGCAATTCCGGCGAGGGTTCCAGTGATTTGACGATGATGCTGTCGTCGCCTTCAATACTGATACCCAGGCTGGTAAAGGCGCGGAACAAATAGCAGCGCACTCCCTTTTCAAGTTGATTGTAGATCTGACCACGCATGAGTTCGTTTGAATTGAAAAGGTTGATCTGGTTGCGTAAGCCATATAAGGCAGCGCGGGTGACCTTTTCTCGCAGCAGGCGTTCGGTTGATCGCCCCATAGTGATGTT
>JAKQCM010000501.1 GCA_029559155.1 Chloroflexota bacterium | reverse complement strand
GAGACTGGAGATTTCTCAGTCTCCGATCTCCAATCTCCGTTTTACGGCAGGACTTCTACGTCGTAGGGGAGGGCGGGCACGAGTTCCAGGTTGCTGCGGTAGTTTTCGACACGGCCGTTTACCCTTACCGCCGTCCCCACTTCCCCCAAAGCCACGTTGTTAGGTATCCGGTCCAGCACCGTGCGCCAGACAAACACCACGATTTCCCCCGTATCGTCGCCGACAAAAATCTTCACGCCGCTGCTGTTGGCTTCCAACCGCAAAATCGCCCCGCTGATTTGCGCCAGCTCGCCCACGTGGCCGGCCAGCTCGCCGATGGTTCGGGGGGTGGCAAAACTGCCGCCGGGCGTGGTGACCTGCACGTCGCCGCCAAAATCCGGCGCGATTTGCCATTCGCCCTCATACTGCCCCACCGTGCCGGTGGCCCGCACGGCCGCGCCGACGTTCAGCTGCGGCGCGTTCCAGGTATCGTCGTAGACGTTGTGCCACAGCAGCAAGACGGCCTGCCCGCTGCCATCGTCGAGGGTGAATTTGAAACCGTTGGCGAAGTTGGCGGCGGCGACGACACGGCCGTTCACCGTCACCTCCTGCCCGGCATAATTGGGTAAGTCGGATAGGGGAATGGCGGCGGAAACGGCCGTGGGCGGGACGGCCGTCGGCCAGGGTGTGTCGGTGGCGACGGCCGTTGCCGTTGGGCTGGTTGTGGCTGTGGCTGTGGGCACGGCCGTGGCCGTTTCAGTCGGTGGGCTGGTTGTGGGCGAGGCGGTGGGGGTGGGCACGGCCGTTTGGGTCATTGTTGGTACAATCGTGGTCGGGTGTGCGGTCTCGGTTGGCAAGGCTGCGGCGGGAGTTGGCCGGGCGGATGTGCAATTGGCGAGCAAAGGAATCAAAACGAAAAAAAAGATAACTGGAATAACCTTTCTGGCAGCAATGTTCATGATAATGATCCTCCTGGCGGATCATTTTATCATCGAATGAGTGAAAAATGAAAGTTGGGGGGAAGAGTTCGTTCGAATTACCGAACGCATTATGTAGGGAGACGCGGGGCGTAATTTTACCCTGTAGCTGGTGAAACCATTTTGCCTTTACTGTCGCCTGATTGCGTCGTTTGTCATCGGACCCGTTCGGACTTACAATCCTGCTTGTTATGGGTCAATCACAGGTAGATGTCGCTCAACTGCAAAAACGCGATCCGGCCGCCTGGACAGAGTTGTTGCGGCTGGATTTAGAGGATGAGAGTGTGCGGGTAACGGCCGTTACCGCCGAACCCATTCGCATCTCCAAAACTGGTCCCTACCGCCGCAGCGTCAGCCGTTACATCCTCACTGTGGAAGGCTGCTCTGATCCCATCACCTTCATCGGCAAGCTAACCAACCGCGAAGAAACGTTGTTTTATGAAGAACTTAGCGTTCACCTGCCCACGCTCGCTCCACGCTGCCTCTATACGCATCTAAACGAGGATTCCCAGCAAGACAGGTATGGCTGGGTTGTGTTGGAAGATGCGCCGAATGATTATACGGCCGTTGCCTGGACACCCAACGACGCCGAAGCGTTAGTCGAGCAGTTAGCTACCCTTCACTCCTTCTTCTGGCAGCGCGGCGATGATTTGCGCAATCTGGGAATCCCCCATTTCATTGAAGGCAAAACCTATTCCTGGGATGATCTACGGCGCGACCGGGCCGTCTATTTTGAACAAGGACCGGCCGCCATCCTCTCGCAGCACGCCATCCGCAACGCCGGCCGGTTAGCCACCACCTTGCTGGAAGCCGCCAATGGCCTGACGGTGATTCGCAGTCTGGACGGCTGGCCGGGAATCCTCGGCGAAAGCCACATGCAAGCCGTCGCCGATTTACTCGACGACCCCGTGCCTATGCTTGAGCCGTTAAAGCACCTGCCGCCGACGCTCTTCCACGGCAACCCCCACTCCCACCATTGGCACATCTCGCTTCTGGGCGATTATCGCCTGCTCGATTGGCACGACTTGCGGATTGGACCAGGATTATTCGACCTGGTCAGTTTCATGGAACAGTTCGATTTGCTTTACGAAAAAGACAGCCGCTCGCAAATCATCGTTCGCCCGGAACGTCCCATCACCGACGAAACCATCATCGACAGCTACCTGCTCACCATGTCCGCCAGGCTGGGCGCAGAATTCGACGCCCGCGCCGTGCGCATGGCCATCCCGGCCGCCCGCTGCCTATACGTTCTCTCCAGTTGGCTGCCCCACTTCGCCACCTGGTTCTCCGAAATGCCCAACAAATACACCTGGCAAAAAATCAACCACATGAGCGATGAACAGCTAACCGGGACTGCATTTCACTCCATTATTCAATTTCGCCCCTATTTGTCCGGGGTTTTTGATCGCTTCTTGCAGGCCCATAAAACCCTTTAGCCCTAAATCCGTATAGCTACCCAGAATTCATATCTTGCACAGGCATCCGGGCTTGTCAGCCGGGCCACACGGCCAATCTGATAAGCGCGAGGAGTAAAAAGATTGTCCCTGATCGTTGATTCGCTATTTTTCGGGTTAATCGTTCTTTTGATGATTGTCGGTCTCATCGGCGTCATCGTCCCTATCTTGCCCGGTATTTTTATGATCTGGCTGGGCGTGGCTGTCTATGTCTGGCGCGATAACTTTGAAACGTTGAGCATCGCCACGTTCCTGTTCATTTCGTTTATCGTCATCTTTGCCGGGCTGTCGGACATCTGGCTGCCTATTTTTGGCGCGCGCAAAGTGGGCGCGGCCAAACGCACCATCCTCACCGGCCTTATTGGGGCAATTATTGGTTCTTTCATTGTCCCCATCATCGGTACGATCATCGGTTATGCTGTAGGCGTGCTGCTGGGCGAATACCACAAACGACGCGATTGGGATGCTGCCTGGCGCGCCAGCAAAGGGGGGTTGGCTGGTTGGGGTATCGCTACCATGATTCAACTGGTTGGCGGCGTTTTGGTGATTATCATCTTTATCTGGGCGGTTCTCGTCGGCTAAAGCGGCATGAATACAGATACGCTACAAACAATTGGACTTTACTTGCTGGCGATGATGGCCTGCTGTCTGACATTGGGGCTGCTTTTGTTGGGCTATATTTTGCTGACTGTGCGGCGCATAGACGTGCCGCCGGACGCCGATTTTACTGAAACGCTGCGCCTGACGCCTTTTTTGGTTGTGGTGATGATCGATCTGTTGGATTTTGGGCTGGATATTTTGTCCGCCCCGTTTGCCTGGATCATTTTGGATCGGTTGGGGTTGAAAGCGCTGCGCGGCGTGGCGGCCGTAGAGGCGCTGCTGCCGTTTACACAGGTTATTCCGACTATGACGTTGTTTTGGTTAGGGGCGCGGTTTTTGAGCTGAGGAACGAATTTTTGAGGGGGCCAATTGCCAAAATAGGGCAACTCAGGCGAGGCTAAACGGATCGCCGCCCTGGGGCAAAAGCTGGATGTCCGGCTTTTGCCTCAGGGCGGTTTTTTATTTACAAGTTGATGGGGTTTGCGAGGATTTCCACCAGAAGTTTAATGCAGCTTTCGACATCGTCGGCGTCGACGGTTTCGCTTTGGGAGTGGACATAGCGGCAGGGGATGGAAATGCAGCCGGCCGCCGTGCCGCCGTTGGAAATTTGCATTGAGCGGGCGTCGGTGGAGCCGCCATCAAGCACTTCGAGCTGGTAGCTGATTTGGGCTGCTTCGGCGCGTTGTTTCATCAGGCGCACCAGGCCGGCGTGGGCGATCATGCCGCTGTCTTTGACCTTAATGGCTGCGCCCTGGCCCAGGCTGATAGCCATGGGGCGCGCTTCGGGCACGTCGCCGGTGAGCGTGACGTCCAGAGCGATGCCAACGTCGGGATCGAGGTGGTTGGCGGCGGTCATTGCGCCGCGTACGCCCACTTCTTCTTGCACAGTAAAGGCGAAGTAGACGTCGTGGGGGGTGGTTTTGAGCCGTCTGAGGGTTTCGATGGCAACCACGCAGCCGATACGGTCATCCATGGTTTTAGAGGTAAGGCGTTTGCCCTGGGCGAGAAACGGCCGTACAAACCCCGCCGCATCACCCACACCCACCGGACAATCGTCCGGGCTGCTCGCCCCAACGTCGATGAAAAACTTGGTCAGCGGGTGGATTTTGCTGCGATCGTCAAGGCGGTCGCTGGAAATGACGCCAATCACGCCGTTGGCAAACTGCACCCGGCTGCCCATCAAATTGTGCGGCAGCACGCCGCCGATATTGGTGAAACGCAAAAAGCCATCCTGGGTGATGTGCGTCACCATCACGCCAATCTCATCCATGTGGGCGGCGATCATGACTTTCAGGCCGCCGCCGCTGCCCTTTTTGACGGCGATCAGGTTGCCCAGGGCATCTACGCTGATTTCGTCGGCATAGGCTTCGATTTCGGGGCGGATTAAATCGCGCATGCCATCTTCAAAGCCTGAAGGGCCGTAAGCTTCTACCAGTTTTTTAATCAGTTCGTTCATTGCTTCCTCAAAAAGATTGAAGATAAAAAGGTAAGAAATCACATCATCTTCAATCTTAAATCTGTGGTCTTAATTTCAGTTTCGTTTGATCACATCCGGCGTCAGGCTGCGTAGGGTGGCTTCGGCCAGTTTGACAACGTTGGCGTAATCTTCCAGGTTGATGATCATGGTGGGCGTGTGGGCGTGGCGGCCCGGCACAGCGATGGTGGCCGCCGGAATGCCGCCGCGTGTGCGTTGGATAACGGCCGTATTCGTGCCTCCACCCCCAGGCTGCCGAATTTGGAAGGGAATGCCGTTAGCGACGGCCGTGCGGGTGATGTGGCCGACCAGCCTGGGGTCCTGAATCGTGACCCGATCCATGACGTAAATCGACGGCCCTTTGCCCAGCGCGACATTGGGGCTGACGTCATTTTCATTGGGCAGGTCATAGGCGGGGGTGCATTCTAATACCAGCGCGACATCCGGGTTGATGCCGTATGCGGCTACTTCTGCCCCACGCAGGCCAACTTCTTCCTGAACGGAAAAAGAGGCGTACAGGTCAAACGGATACGGCCGTGCGCGTAATAATTCCACCAGGGCGGCGCATCCGGCGCGATCATCAAAGGCTTTGCCAACGGCCGTTACCCCTAACTCTTCATACTCCGTCACAAAAGCGGCAAAATCCCCCACGTTCACCTTGCCGTTGGCGGCGTCTTTATTTTTTGCGCCAATGTCAATGCGCATGGCGTCCATTTTTACCACGCTGTTGCGCTGATTCGCCTCCAGCAAATGCACAGGTCTCGCTCCGATCACACCGGTGATCTTTTTGGGTCCGACCTGCACCACTTTGCCGAGCAAGGTGCGGTCATTAAAGCCGCCCACACCCTCAAACTTCAGCGTCCCATTGCTGTCGATATCGGTGATCATCAGGCCGACTTCGTCCATGTGGGCGTCCACCAGCACGCGCAGCGGCGAAGCGCCCGTGCCTTTTTTGAGAGCCAACAGGTTGCCCAGGGCATCGACGTGCCACTCGTCCACATAATCGGCGATGAGATCGCGGATAAGCAGGCGCACTTCTTTTTCATTGCTGGATACGCCGACGGCTTCGGTGAGGTTTTTTAGCAGTTCGTTCATGATTTGTCTGCCTCCATCATGGCGGCGGTGATGGTGTCGATAAATTTGGCATCCAGCTGCACAATCAACTCGCCTAACAGCCGCCCGGTGCGCTCTACATCTTTCATATCCACCGATTCGACCATGGTGTGCATGTAACGCAGCGGAATGCCCACCAGGCCGGTGGGAATGCCCTCGCGGGCAATTTGCAGGCCAAAGGCATCTGTGCCGCTGTAGCGGGCATGGGTGGCGGTGTTTACGCTCATTTCCAGGGCGTCGGCGGCGTCTTGCAGCGCCTGATACATGCCTGGGTGGACATTTGGACCAATGTCGATGGTTGGCCCGCCGCCCAATTCAAAGGCGTTTTCGTCGTTGGCTCCGGGGCCTTTGCCAAAGGTTACGTCGATGGCGACAGCGGCGGACGGCCGTTGCGCGAACGCGCTGGTGTAGGCGCCCAAAAGCCGTGTCTCTTCTTGAACGGTCGCTACAGCGACCACGTCCCAATCGTGCGCGCGGCCTTGTAAATATTCCAGGCACACCGTCACGGCGGCCACAGAAGCGCGGTTGTCCAGCGCTTTGCCGCTGACCCGCTTGCCCAGAAGTTTGCGCAGCGGTTGGCGGAAGCTGACAAAATCGCCAACAGACACGTTGGCCTGTACCTCGGCAATGGGCAGGCCTAAATCGACAACCAGGTCTTCGTAGCCGAATGGTTTGTCGCTGCGTTCATCGGGCAGCATGTGGGGCGGTAGGCTGGCCATGACGCCGTGCAGATCTTTACGGCCGTGTACCGTGACCAACTGCGCGTAAATCTGGCGAATATCGACGCCGCCGACGTTGGTGACGCGCAAAAAGCCGTTACCAGCATGTTCGACCACCTGGCGCACCATCAACCCGATTTCATCCATGTGGGCTGCCAGAAGCAGGCGAGGACGAGGGGCAGGGGCACGGCCGTTTTTCACGGCAATCAGGCTGCCCACCCGGTCAATGTGCAACGAATCGACATACGGTTCCCATAAATCGGTTATCACCTGGGCGATTTGTTGTTCGCGGCCGGATGGGGCGGCTGTTTCAGTGAGGGTTTGTAAAAGTTTAAATGTATCCATAACGTTTCTCTAAGTTAGACTCCCTGAAGCAGCGGTGGGGGTTTCCGTGGGGGTGGCCGTAGGCGGCTCAGGGGTAAATGTGGGTGTGGGGCTTGGGAGTTCCGGTGTGTTGGTTGGCGTCGCCGTTGGCGTGGCCGTGGGTGTGATGGGTGTGGCGCTAGGAGTGGCGCTGGGTAAATTGGTGGCTGTGGCCGTGGGTGTCTGGGTGTTGGTGGCGGTAGTGGTGGGCGTGGCTGTGTTGGTGGGAGTAGCCGTCGCGGTGGTGGTGCCGGTGGCCGTGGCCGGCAGGCGGGTTGGCGTTTGGAATTGGGTGGGTGTGGGCAGCAAGGTAACGGTGGGCTTTCCTGGGGTGACGGTAGACGGGGGCGTGAGGGTGGCAACGGCCGTTACCGTGCCAATCGTCGTGCTTGTGGGCGTGGGCGATAAGACAGCCGGCAGCGTAGGCGGCAAGGCATCAATACCGCCTTCAGGCGCCAACATCAAGCCCACAACTCCCAAACAATAGAGTGGCAATGTCAATAACGTGATCCCTACCAGGATTAGGATTGTACGACGACGCGAGTCCATGAAGGTTTGTCTTTCACCGGAAATGGCGTGATGATAGTTGACAACAGCTTAAATGACAAATTGAATGCCTAGATTTGGCCGCTTTGCCAGAGGGTTGCGCCCTGGGGCAGGGTATCCAGAATTAGACGGCCGTCTACAACCTCAGCCGTTTTCCCGGTGAAAACTTCTCTCAATTGGGTTCCGTTGGCAATGCCGCTGTGGACCAGCGGCATTGGCCCGGCCGGGCGCGGCGTCTGGCTGCGTTGGGCGATGATGAGGAAACGGCCGTTCGCCCCCTCGCGCTGATAAGCCAATAAATCCGCCTCCACCGCTAAAATCTGGAACCCGCCCTTTTGCAAAACCACCGACTCGCGCCGCAGCCGGATTAACTCGCGGTAAAAGTCCAGCAGATCACCATCCCACGACGCTTCGTCCCACACCATGCAGCCGCGTGACGCCAGCCCGGGCACATCCATCAGGCCGATTTCGTCGCCGTAATACAGACAGGGTATGCCGGGATAGGTAAACTGCACGATGGCCGCCAGCCGGTGCAGGGCGTCGTTGCCCTGAAGCTCGGTCCGCAGACGCGGCGTGTCGTGACTGTTGATCACATTGAACTGCTGCAAGGCAATTTGCCAGGGGATGCTGGCCAGCGCCTGCTGCCAGGTGGCCGCCAAAGCGGCCGTGGGCCAGGGCAGCGGGGCCTTAATTTGCCCATCCAGGCCATGAGCGCCTTGTTGGTAGCCGCGCAGCCAGGCCAGCAGCGGCGACGCCAGCCCGGCGTAATTCATAACGCCATCCCATTGGTCGCCTTGCAGGCTGGCGCTGGCGTCGAAAAAGTTTTCGCCGATCAGGTAGGCGTCCGGGCGCGTTTCTTTGACGGCGCGGCGGATGTCCTGGGTGATTTCCCAGCCGATTTGGGTTTCGCCCTGCCGACCGAGCATGTTGGCAACGTCTACCCGCCAGCCATCAGCGGAAAAGGGAGGTTGGAGCCAGCGGCGGAATACGGCCGTTTCCCCGCCATACATCCTGCGCCGTAATTCCTTGCTGCGATAGTTCAGTTTGGGCAGCAGCCACACCCCCAGCCAGGAAGCGTAGCCATCGGGATGGTGAGTAAAGGTAAAAAATTCGGCTTCCGGGGCGTTGATGTCGGCGCGGGCGGCCTGGAACCAGGGGTGCCAGTAGCCGCAGTGATTGGGAACCACGTCGAGGATGTAGCGCATGTGGTAGGCATCTAACGCTTGTCGTAAAGCGACCAGCGCCTCATCACCGCCAAAATGGGGATCGACGTGGTCGTAGTCGGCGACGTCGTATTTGTGGTTGGAGTGGGCGGTGAATACCGGATTCAGGTACAGGGCGTTGACGCCCAGGTCGTGTAAATAGCCGAGCTTGGCGGTGATGCCCGGCAGATCGCCGCCGTAAAAAACGAAGGGGAACAGTTGGTCGGGCGGCGGCGGCGCGCCCCAGGGGTAGGTGCGCGGTCGATAGCTGCCAAATTCGTACTCTTCCGGCTTGGGGTCGGTGGTTGGGTCGGCGTTGTAGAAGCGGTCGGGGAAGATTTGGTAGAAAACGGCCGTGTCCAGCCAACCAGGCGCGGCATAATCGGCCAGCAAGCAGAAATCGGTGTGGTCCAGGGGAATGTGGGCGGTGGGGCCGACGGCCGTATAAAACCACACGCCATCCTCAGCTTCCAGTACAAAACGGTAGTGGAAATAGGGCTGGTTGACAGGCAAGGTGATTTCCCACCAGTCGCTGGCGCGGGTTGCCTGACTGCGGGTCATGCGGGCAAGGGCTTGTTCGCCATCCGGAAACGTGCGCAGGTAAACCTGGCGTAGTGGCGCGCCGTGCCCGACGCGCAGCCGGAGCGTGACGGGTTCATGGAGATGTGGTACGGCCGTGGAAACATACTGTTGGGAGCCATCATGATGAACACTATTTAGCCAATCAGGAATTTTGTAATCTAGCACCGGCATTCTCATCTCCAATCTCTAATTTTCCCAATGCCACAACGACACGGTGTCCAGGTGGTAGGTTTGCGGCGCAGTGTCGATAGGTTGGATGGCTTTGAGGGTGTAACCGGCCTGGCTGAGCTGTTTACCGTCGCGGGCCAGGGTGGCGATATCGCTGCTAATGTAGATGATGCGGAACGGCCGTTTCCGGGTAATGGTGTGAATGACCGGCTTAGACAATCCTTTTTGCGGCGGATGGACCACGAGCAGGTCGGGAGTAGGCAGCTGTGGCAGCACGTCTTCCAGCCAGCCTTCGTATAGGGAGACATTGTTGGTGTCTTGCAGGTTAACGGCCGTATCGGCAACCGCATCCGGGTTTACTTCGATGGCGATGACGCTGGCCGCATTTTCGGCCAGGAAGGCCGTCAGCAAGCCTACGCCGCTGTACCCGTCGATAACTGTCTCTTTGCCGGTCAGAGCGGCGTAGCGCTGCAGGGTGTCGATCAGGGCCGGCAGGGTGGCCGGGCTGGGCGCAAAGTGGCAGCCAGGAGAAACGCGGAAATCACGGCCGTTGACCGCCTGCACGGTGTAATGATCGCCCACCAGGGTGGCGGCCGTTCTGTCCGGCAGGACGATGGCCACAGAGACCGGGAAATCGGTTTCTAGCTCTGGCGGCTCGACGTCATCAATTTCCAGGGCAGCCAGCAGCGCGTCGTCGTCGCCGATGCGCAGGGTGAGTTTGCGCAGGCCGGGCAGTTCCAGGTCTACGTCTTGCCACAGGGCGAGCAGGTCGGGGTGAATGATGGGGCAGGTTTCAATGGGAATGACTTCCCGTTCACGCGGCGACCAATAGCCAAGACCGCCTGTTGGAGTGGGCGTCAGTTCGGTTTCGGCGCGGTAAGCCCAGGGGTTGGAGTGGGGGATGGTAGGGGCGACGGAAACGGCCGTGAGTCCCCCAATGCGCTGAAGCTGGTCGATAATGATCTGTTGTTTGATGATCAATTGTCTTGCGTAGGCCACGTGTTGAAAGTGGCAGCCGCCGCAAATGCCAAAATGGGGGCAGCGCGGCTCCACGCGATCTGGCGATGGCGTGATCACGGCGACCAATTCCGCCAGCGAGAAGTGTGCTTTTTCCTCAACAATTTGGGCTTCGACGGTTTCGCCGGGAAGGGTGAAGGGGATAAATACCGGTCTGTCCTGGGCGTCGCGGGCAAAACCGGCGCCGCCGTTGGCGATGGAAATGGGTTGAAGGGTAAGTGTGTCAGTCATAATTTAGGTGCGAGTCGGTTGCAGGCCATTAAAAATGTCCCAGAGCGATGAGCATGGTGAATGAGGCAATGAACCAGTGAATGAGCCAGGGATACATGAAGGATTTGGTTTGCCAGGCGATAAAGCCAAACCCAATGCCGCCGAAAATGGTGGTCAGGGTTTCAACTTCCGGTTTGCCCAGGTGCATGAAGGCGAAGGGAATGGCCTGGATGAGAATAGCCGGGCCTGGCCCCAGGATTTTGGCCAGCCCAAAGAGCATAAAGCCGCGCCAGACAAATTCCCAGGCGAACAATTCGACGCCGTTCAGCCAGATCAAACGGCCGAGTTCCTTGGGGGCACGGGCCTGGTAATAGGCTTGCATGGCCGGCGTGCGGGCGACAAAATAAAGAATGATTCCCATGACCAGGCATACTCCGATGGTCCAGAGCAGTCCGGCGCGCCAGTTACCGAGTTTGAAGCCGTAGTCGGCGGCCGGTTCTTTGAACAGCACCAGGATAATGAGCATGGGCAGGATGAAGTAGAGGATAAACCTGTCGTAGGCTTTGGTATTGGTGAGTTTGTGCCCGTAGTAATCGAGCATGGGGACGACGACGCTGAAGATGATTAGGAACGTGAGTTGGAGATTGAATTCAACGCCGCCGATGGTCATGGTGGATTTCCTCATGCTGTGGCGGGTGGGAGAGGTGTGGATGGGTAACGGCCGTTTCTCCCGCCTTCATTTTCTGTCTGTTTTGCGCTGCTGTATCGCCAGTTCATCCCTACACCTCGTCCGATTAAATTCTGTGCTGCATTGCCAGGGCGCGATTATAACAAAAAACGCGCCTAATCCGAGATTGGGCGCGTTTTTTGCCAAGTGGTGAAAATCAGCAAAATCGACTAGGCAGACTCTCCCAGCTTAACCATATCATGCAAAATGCGCTCGATGGCCATTGTGTGGCTGCATACATTACGCGAGGCGAAGAAATCACAGTCACAGTGCCAGGTGCCGTTGTTATATTCCACTGCATGGGGAATCTGGTTGTTATCGCCCTGAAGCTTGACCCGCAAAAACTCGAATTGGATACGTTCGCGTTCTTCGGCATAGATTTTGGCTTTCTCAATTTTACTGATCATCCCATAGTCCATAATTTTTTACTCCTCTCTGCAATTTAGTCACTGCTGTCGGAAAACAAAAACGCACGCAAAATTGCGTGCGTCAACAATGGTTCGTTGGTTGTTTGCCTGAGTTCTTGGTGAAGTATTCCCTCATGGCTAAAAGTATAACTGACTACCTTTCTGTGTCAATGTCTGAAACCTACTATTCCCCGACGACGGCCGTTTTCCTCTTATTCTGGCATCTGGGGAATCACAAATGTGAAGGTGGTTCCCTGCCCAATGTCGCTTTGTACCCAGATTTTGCCGCCGTGCAGTTCGACAATACCTTTGGTAATCGAGAGGCCCAGGCCGGTGCCGGTAGCTTTGCGGATATTGGGATCGTCGGCGCGGAAGAATTTGGTGAAGAGGCGTTTTTGGTCTTCCGGGGAGATGCCGTAGCCATTGTCTTGCACGGCGCACACAACGACTGGGGTGACACGGCCGTTTCCCTTCTCCAGCGCCATGTGATCCTGACTGATGTTGACATAAATATGCGTGTCCGGCGGCGAATACTTCGTGGCGTTGCTGATTAGATTGGTTAGCACCTGCACCAACCGCTCTTTATCGGCCATGATCATGGGCAGCTCGGTGGGTAGCGCCAGATGGAGTTCAATGCCTTTGGCGTCGCACGGTCCGCGAACGGTTTGCAAGGTCTCGCTGATGATGCTGGTGAAGGCCGTCGGCGCCAGATCGACATGTAATTGGCCTGTTTCGATGCGCGAGATGTCGGTAAGGTCTTGAATTTGCTGGCTCATGCGGCGGATATTGGCGGCAATGGTTTCCAGAAAGCCGCGCTGCTGAGATGTCAGGTCGCCGGTCATGCCGGAGAGCAGTAGATCGGTGTAGCCGCGCATGGATGTCATGGGCGTTTTTAGTTCGTGGGACACCATCGACACAAATTCTGACTTGGCCTGGTTGGCGGCTTTGACTTGTTGGTAGAGCAGGGCGTTGGCGATGGCTACGGCAGCGTGGTTGGTCAGGCGTACGGCCGTTTCCATTTGCCCGTTGTTGAAGGTATTTAATTCGGTGCTCTCAATCGCCGCTACCCCAATTAACTTTTGTTTGTGAATGATGGGCAGCGTGATTTGCGACAGTGTGTCGTAAGCGTGGGCGACATAATTGGGTTCCGCGTGAACGTTGCCGGTTACGTGCGGTTCACCGGTCGCCAACACATGACCGATCAGGCCATCATCGGCAAATGTCCCGTTAACGGATTCCAGCGAAAATGATTCGTCATACCCGCGATGAGCCTGAAGATACGGTTTGTTGCTGTCATCGGTCAAAATGATGCTGGCGGCTGTGCCATCGCTGATTCGTAAGGCCCAATCCAGCGTGAGGTTCAAGACGTGTTCCAGGTCCAGAGTTGTATTCAGATCTCTGTCGAGCTGCTGCAGCATGAACAGTTCACTAACCCGCTCCTGGAGAGCCAGGTCGGTTTGTTCCATCAGACGGGCATTTTCCAGAGCGACGACAGCCTGGCCGGCAAAGGCCGCCAGCAAGGTTTCGTCTTCTTCGTCGAAGGGCGCGCCGTTCTTTTTGTTGATGACCTGAACGACGCCCAGTACTGCGCTGCCGCGCAGCAGGGGCACGGTTAAAATTGATTCGCTGACAAATTTGGCCTGTTGGCTAAGGTCGCCAAACCAGCGTTTGTCATCCTGGACGCGATTTTGGCGGATGGGACGGCCGGTTTGGGCAGCTGTGCCGGCGAGTCCGGTGCCAATGGTGAGGCGTTTGCCCAGTAATTCGTCGCTGGCCGGACCGCGGACCACGCGGAATTCCAATTCGCCGGTGTCCTCAATGGTCATCATGAAGGTTCCGGCTTCGGTGTCCAGCAGTTCCATCGCTTTATCCAAAATCAGATTGAGCAGGGGTTCTAATTCCAGGGTGGAGGCCAGAAGTAGGGTGACTTTGTTGATGATTTCGAGTTGTTGGGCGCGGTTTGCCAATTCTTGCCGGGTTTGCAGGCGGTCCAGGGCAACGGCCGTGCGGTCGGCAAAGATGGTAAACAGTTGTTTCTGCCGTGGACGGATCACGGTTTCATTGTCGAAAAATGTGTAGAGCACGCCCAGAGTGTCGGCTCCGGCATTAAGAGGGGCCAGCCACCAGATACGGCCGTCTTCGTCTGTGATGTCCATCATTTGCCCGGAGCTGATAACGTGTTCCGTCTCGGCCAGGTCCACCAGATGGTGCCGCCCCTCGCGCTCTGGCAATCGTTCCCCATCTTCCACCACGAACGCCGCATACAGGTGTTTGGTATACTGGTCGATCAGCGCGATAAAAAAATTGTCGATGCGCAGCAAGCGTTGGTAATTGGTAAACACCAGCTCCAGCAAGACATCCTGGTCGATTGTAAAATTTAAAGCCTGGGAAAACTGGCTCAACTGATCCTGTTCCGCCACCCGCGCTTCCAGCCGGCGCATGACATTGGTTCGTTCTAACCCGATCAGCGATTGATCGGCCAGAGCGCTGAGGAAGTTTAACTCGCTTTGGGAATAGGGTTGATTGGTCTGTTTACCGGGCAAGGACAGCCAGCCCAACAATTCTTGCCCATTATTTAAGGGCACGATGATCGCCGCGTTTTGCGTGCGAATGTCTTCGGGGTGTTCACGTAATTCTGGCGGCCAGGCGCGTTCCACGGCCAGATCCAGCACGTCGGAGGTGTGCAGCATATAGGCCACCAGCGGCGAATCTGTCGTGATGATGCCGTTTTCCGTATCTGCGTAGCTGCAATAGCCGCCAAGGTTATTGTCTGGCAGATAAAGTTGTGGTTTGGTTACGGGTATGGCGATCTGGGTGTACTCTACCACCAATTGGGCGACTTGATCGGCGTCAACGGCCGTTGTCAATCGTCGGTTATATTGCCGCAGCAGCTCGCTAAACTCTACAGGCTTCTGAAACAACAGCCGGTCGATCCATTTTTGCAGCCACGTTTGCAGCGGCTCATGCAAAATGAACACTGCCAGCATAAACACAGCCACAACAACAGGATTGTTAAAAGTAATGTTGATGCCTACGGCCATCGCCAGACCGCTCAGAATCAACAGAAAAGCGCCGACTAAAATCGCCGCCATCAAAATATACGTCAGGCCGCGGCGGGCAATTCGGTTAACATCCAGCAGCCGAAAACGAATAATGGTATACGCAATAGCCAGCGGAAAAATGACCACAGGCGGCAAGAAAATTGAAGGTGAAAACCTTTCCCAACCCTGGCTGGTTGCCAGCCACACCAACGTCACCAGGATGGGCGTCAGCCCTAAGACTGCCCCCAGCAAAATAATCCGCGCCTGCTGACGCACCAGCGCCGAAGGTGATGCCAGACTGCGGTATATCATAAATCCCAGGGTCACGGCCAGCGAGAAAATGTTCCAGATATAGGCATAACGCCAGGCCAGGGCAATAGTCCACGCATCTGGCCCCTGATTTAGCCATACCTGCCCCAAAACAGCCAGCGCGATTCCGGGCAGAACAATCACCCATTTTAAGCGGCGATGCTGCGCCACGAGCCGGGCTTCATGGGGAAAAATAAACGCCAGCAGCATGGTAAACCCGCCGGCTATGGCCAGGGCCAGCGTCCAAATGCGAATGAAAACCTGCGTCGTTATCTGGTCAAATAATCCGCCAATGATGATGGCCACGCTTACGGCAAAAATGGCAAAGACTTGCGCCGCCTCGGCTTCTGGCCGAGCCAAAAAGGTGAGCGTGCCAAGCAGCAAAATGATTAACCCCACCAAATAAAGCAGCCAGAACTGGTTCCAAAAAGTGGTTTCGTCCATGATGGACAGGACCAGGTCGATGGTTCGTTGTGTTTCAGGCGTTGTACGGTTAATTGCGGAATCAGGCGGCGGCTGATCGAAGGTGAAGGTGAGGATGTCACCGGGTTGATGGGTGTCGAGGTATTGGTGGAGGGAGCGGTTGTCGGAGAAGGAACGGCCGTCTACCATCACCACTCTATCCGGATACGCGATTGTCGGCTCGACCGTCGTCAACGGTTCAAACTGGGCCACCGACTTATTCACCACCAGGTGCGGATCAAACAACAAGCCCGGATACGGCGTTTGCGTCCAACGCAGCGCTAACACAGGCAGCACCACAAACATGATGCCGCTCAGCAGCAAAATAACTGCTACTCCACCTATTCGTATCTGGTCTATGCGTTTGTAAGCGGTAGGTTTCATCCCGACGTGTCGCTCAATGAATTCGAATGTTTGCTAATGATAAGTGATCATCTATCTGATGTCCATCGGCCCCAACAATAGTTTGCCGCTCCTGGCTAACAACGTCCATTAAGGAAACGCGAATGCCGTACACCCCTGGCGCTAATCCCTCGCCCAAAACCAGCAAGTGGGCGTCCGGATTCACCGAACCTGCAGGCCAATCCGGGGGCAGCAAGTTTTCCTGGAAGGCTACTTCCTTACCGGCTTCGTCTACAACGCTAATCCGCGCCAGCATCTCCGCTGAGTTGGCCGGCAGTGATTCCCAATAGAGCGTTACCGCCAGCACATCGCCCGGCGCAAAGAGTTGGGCGTTGTATTCGTAACCGCGCAATCGCAGGCGATTGTTGAAGTTTTGTTCCTGGGGGTTTGGATAATTGCCAGGACTTGGAGTGATGGCCACTTGCCCTAGGGCCAATGAGTCGCCTAAACCGGCGCCATCGTCGCCGGTGATTCCCAGCCGGTAAGCTCCTGGGACGTAATAGCCCACACTGAGCACGGCCGTATCCGGCGCATAAGCCGTTTCCGGAACCATCAGGCGAATCGATTCCACAAACCGGTCGCCGGGTTCCCAATTACTGCTGGGAAAATTGCCCAAACCAGGGTGGCTGTCCCGTTGGGCCACCATCACCCCATTTTCACTGATGAGATGGACAAACAGCAGATAGTCGCCGGGCGGTTTACCGGTCACTTCCCAATACAGGTCAATGTCGATGGCGCCTCCGGGCTGCACGGCCGTTTGCCGAATTGCATACCCGCGCAAGTTGATCAACGTATCAAATTGGGCGTTCACCGGATTGGGCAGCGCCGCGTCGGCGGCCAAGCTGGGCGGCGGCGCATATGCCGGGCGCAAATAGCCCCAGAAGGCGATGACGGTCATCAGGACCATGCCGCCGTGCAAAATACCCGCCAGGCAGGCATCGGAACACCACGGCCGTTTCCCCAACGCTGCATATTGGCTTAACCCATACATCAGCAAAATCGACAGCGCCGGCAGCGCCGGAAAAAAGAAGCGGCCCATCGGTCCGGCCGGGCTGATGAGCAAATAATTGAAGAGGACGCCAAAAAAGAGCAGCACATTCAGCAGCAAAAGCAGCAGCGGCACGGCCGTTTCCCGTAGTTCGCCTGTTGTCCGGCGCACCAAGGGCAGCGCATACCCGCCCATTGCCAGCGCTGTCAGCCAGCCCAAGCCGGCATACATCGCCTGGGGCAGCGGAATCTGGCCATAGCCAAAGCGTCCCCACAAACTTGTCCAGGCATAATCCAGTTCCGACACTGCCAGCCAGAAACTTTGCGATGGGTCGCGCACGCCCCACAATTGCGTCAGTTCTTCCACGCCGGTAGGCTCGCCGTACAAAAGTTGATTACGCACAAACCACCAGCCGGTCAGCACGGCCGTTACGCCTCCAATGACCAATACAGCCTTTGCCCATTCGCCCCACTGCTTTTTCCGCCAGGCTGTCCAGGTCATGGCTGCGGCAATCAGCAGGGCGATGGCCGCCAGGTTGAATTTACTCATCAGCGCCAGACTGAACAATGCGCCAAAAATCAGCCCCCAGCGCAAGCTCAGGCCGCGTGGGTCTTGCACCAGACGCACGCAGGCCAAAGTCACCGCCGCGCCGCTCATCGCGGCTACCACATCGTTGTTGATGGCTCCGGACATGTAGACAAACATGGGGTTGAAAGCGACAAACGCGGCTCCGGCGACAGCCAGAAACGGCCGTTTCGGCCATATCGCCAGCCCGATCAGATAAGTCAACCAGACCGTCAGCGCCCCGAACAGGCTGTTTACCAACCGGGTCAGGTGGGCGGCCAGGGCTGCGCCATGCCAGGGAAAGTTCTCCACGGCCGTGTAGTGCAGGTATTGGTTTTTGTTGTCGCGGCCCACTTCCCAATATCGGTAAGCCCAAAACGGGTTATGCGGCGGGTCATAACAAATTTCCTGGCCTGTATCGATCCAGCCGGTAACCAGCGCCGCCGCTGCGTAAAACAGCGGCGGGTGATGGCCTTGCGCGCTGCAGCCCATCGCGCCTTGCACCGGCAAGGTGTGTTCCTGCGCAATCGTCCGCACAAAGCGGTAATGGCGCAGTTCATCCGTCGCTTCATGCAGCGGATTGATGATGCCGGCGGCCAGGGCCAGCCCTAAAAACACGACCAATACCAGGGCCATCGCCCGTCGGCTCCAGGTCGTCGCCGTTTCAATCTCCACTCTCAAATCTCCATCCGTTGTATATCGCTTTCCAAATCACGCCTCACCTAATTGCCAGATGCCGCCGGAATTGTCACGCTGTCACGGCCGTCTACCGTCAAAATACGCGCGCCGGTCATTGGATCATACAGGCCAAAGGCAACGGCCGTTGCAACGCTGCCTGCTGGGGCGGTTAATTGGTGGAATTGGGCGAACTGATCCCCTGGCTGCAACGAATACACGTCCACCCACAAACCGTCGTCACCGGCCAGCAGCGCGCCTTCGTCGTCCAGAAGGTGAGCAAACAGGCTCAGGCGCGATCCGGCATACACGCCCGGCGGCGGCGGATTGCTGATCAACGTTCTGGGCGGCAAGTCCAGGGGCCGGCTTACCTGCCAGAACAGCGTGAGGCGCTGGGTGATGGGGTCATAAACGGCCGTTTCCACGCACAGCCCATTTGCAAAACACACCCGCTCGCCCGACGGTATCTCATAATCGATCTGGTAAAAGTGATAAGCGCCAATTGACGGCCGTTCAGCCAGCGGTGTGTACGCCTCCGGCAAAAATTGTGGTTTTTGCGGCCAATCGGCCAGCACCAGGGCAGGATTGAGCAAAATTGCCCGATCCGAATTGTACCAGCGGGGCTGCACGGCCGTGCGCAAATCATTTGCCAGCGCCAGTTGGTCCCACGGTCCGGCCAGCAAACTGGTCAGCCCGATGTCGGTGATGTCGGGGTGGGCGTTCAGGTAAACGGCCGTTTCGTGAATATCAGCCCGATACAGAAAACGCACCATACCGCGCTGCGGCCAATTGACAAAATAATCCTGTCCATCCCGCCAGCCGATGCTGACCAGCAGCAGCACGCTCAGGACAACAGCCAGGGCGCGCGCGCCAGTCGCAGGAACCGACCGGCTTGCGGCTGACCGTATTTGAAAAGCGCCTACTATCCAGCCTACCGGCAGAGCAGTTAACATAAAAACGGCCGGCAAAGCCACAATCGCGTGTCCCAAACTGGCCGGCGGCACACTGATAAAGCCAGGCGCAATACCCGCCAGCCACCACAGCAGCAAAAAAGCGCTGGCCAGATGGATGGGTCTGGCTTCCGGGCGTGGACTGCGCCGCCGCAGCGCGCCGAGCCACTGCCCCGCCGGTTGCAGCGCGTACCAGACTGCCAGCGCCACGCCCACCCATAAGAATACCGCGCCCAGCGGGCCAAAAACGGGGCGGTTGGGGATGTTATAGAGCCATTCGCCATCGCCGGTGCGGTGGAACATGCTCAGGGTGGTGATGACATGGTCCAGCAGCGGGGCAAAATTGCCCACTCGCGCTTCAACCAACGGCACTGCCAATTCCGACACCCGCGCTTCCGATTCCGGCTGCCGCTGCAATGTGAGAATGAGCGGCAGCGCCAGACCGAAAGCGACTGCCAACAGCAGCAAAAATCCCGGCCAATGCCGCCGGAATGTGGGCCAGGCGAACAGGGCCAGGTAAATCATAAAGGCTAAAAGAATCGCGGGCACGCCCCGCGCGGCAAAGTAAGTGTAGAAGCCAACGGCCAGGAAAACGGCCGTCAACAAATAGTTAAACAGGGCCGATTGTGGCGCCAGCCATTCACGCCAGGCGCGATCCTGCGCTGGCCACGTTTTCCGCGATAACCCGCGCCAGAAAAAGTAAAACGCCGCCAGCACTGATGGCGGCAGAGAAACGTGCCGCAGTCCAATGCGCGAATACATCAACGACCAAAAGCTGAGGGCCAGCGCCGCGGCCGCCACCAGACCGACCGTCGAGCCGAACAACTTGCGCCCCAGCAGATAAGTCAGGGGAACGGTCAAGGTGCCCATCAGCACGGAGAGAAAACGAATGCCCCACACGGTTGGGCCAAACAAGGCCAGCATCCCGGCGTTGAGCGTGTGATAGAGCGCTTCGTGGCCGGAAGCATCGGCAAAATAGACGGCCCAATCGCCATCCAACACATGTTGGGAGATGACCTGAGAATTGATCAATTCATCGTCGCGCCAGCCGGGCGGCGTGGTGTCCAGCCGCCAGACACGCAGGCCAAAAGCCAGCAGCGTGATGGCCAGAATCAGCCAGCGTTCATAGGGGATTCGGGTTTGGTTCATGGTGTGCTTACACTCAATTCGGTCAGCGGAAGATAATCGGCGGGCAAGCCGGCGGGGCTAAGGATGGGCAGCCGCTGCGGCGCTTGCGTCTGCGGGCAGCCTGCCGGACAGGTGTACAGGCCGATGATGATGGGGTATTGGCCTACGGCCGTTGCCTCTGGCAGCGTAAATTGGTGCAGTTGAATGAACTGGTCGCCAGCCTGCCAGCTTTCGCCGGGCACATCCAGCCGGTCGGCCTGGGCGATGGGACGGCCGTCCGGCCCCATCACCTGGGTAAACAACACTGCGTCGGTTAACGGCCGTTGTGCCTGCCACCACGTGGCGATTGTAATCACGTCTCCGGCAACGGCCGTTGGCGTTTGTAAATCGTAGCCCAGAAAAACGGCCGTGTCGCTAAAATTCACTGCGCCGCCGGGAAGGGTTTGGAACTTTTGCGCCCAATCGGCGGCCATTTGCGCGCCATCCAGCCGGTAAACAGCCAGCGGGCGATCCAGGTCCGTGGGACGCAGGGGCAGGGTTTGGCTGAGAACGGCCGTGGCAAAATAGGGTTCCAGCGCCGGATTCAGCGGTGTAAACCCGGGAATCAGCATGAAACTTTGGGGCGCAGATGGCAAAATCAGGCTGGCGCGGGCGTCGAACCAACGCGGCGCGGGCAGGGCGGTTGGCAAAGTCAGGGCAGCGACGGCCGGGGTGTGGTAGGGACGGGGTGTTTGGGTGGAAACGGCCGTATGGCCCCAATTTCCCGTGCGAATCGCCTGCATGGCGGCGACCATCGTGCTTTCGTATTCAACGCGCACGTCGGGTTGATTGGCCCAAACGGAGAAATAGTTGATGGCGGTGGCCACGGCCGTGCCGCCAAAAAGCAGCAGCAGCACGATGTGGGCGGCGTAAGCTGTGGGCCGTGAGCCGGAAACCCTGTTTTGGAAGCTGCCGACCAATTGGCGCAGCGCCAGCGCCGGAAACAGGTAAACCACCGGCTGCATCCCGATGGCCTGGGTGGTGGACAGCCGCGAGCCGGTCACCAACACAGGCGCCAGGCCGGCCAGCAGCCAGGCCATCGCCAGAAAAGCGGCTGCTGGCTGCAGCTCTGTTTGCCGCTTGCCCGTCCCAATCCACCACATCGCAAGCATCAATCCGGCGACGAACAACACGCCCATGAGCGGCGGCAGCAGCGGTTGCCCGGGGATGTTGTAGCGCCAGTAACCATCACCCTCGAAGGTGAGGATGCCCAGCCCGGCGCGTGTATTTTGCCAGAGAGGGGCGAGGTTGCCCTGGGTGACGGCCGTTAACGGCTGGCTTAATTGCCCGATGCGCGTCTCGGCATCCGGGTGGCCGGCCAGGTAAACAAACAACGGCGCGCCAATCAGCGCCGCCAACAGCAGCATCAGCAGCATTCCGCGCCACGTTTGGCGAAAAAGCGGTCGATTTTGCCAGCCGACATAAACCAGCGTCGCTGGAAAAACAGCCCACAGCAGCCGCGCCGGAATGTAGGTGTAAAATGTCAGGCCAAGGACAAGGCCAGCTGCGACGATAAAGAAAATGGGACGCGGATGGACGGTGGCGGGCGCTGATTTTGCTTGGCGCACATCCGTGTGCCCTCGCCTCCTATTCACTTCTTCCAAACCGCGCCAGAAGAGGTAGACGGCCAGGGTGAACAGGGCGGGCAGGGTGATGGAACGCAGCGATTGGCGGGCGGTCATGACCGGCCAGAAGCCCACGGCCAATCCGGCGGCGGTGAGAACGGCCGTTTGCCAATCAAATGCACGCCGCACCCAGGCGGCCATTCCGACGATGAGGATGAGGCTAAAGTAGACGGCCGTTACCCTGCCGGCCAGATAGGTTGGTCCCAGGAAGCGCATGAAAACGGCCGTGGCGTAATCGTACAATGGTTCACGGCCGTAGCCGATGGTGAAATAGAGGGCGCGCGCGCCGTTGACAATGCTCCAGGCGGTGATGCCATGGTCGGCTTCGTCGTGGGTGAGGCCGGGCGGGATGGTGGAGAGGGCGATGAGGCGCAGAGAAACGGCCGTGAGCAGCGCCAACAGCATCCAGGCCAGGTAGGCATATCGTTCCTTGCGGGTTCCTTTCACGCTCATTAATCTTCCCAACTCCGGTCAGGGATATTACTCAAAGGGTGGGGCAGAGACAACTACGGCCGTCCGGCGCTCAGTCACCGTTCATGACGATTTATTACGCCAAGTGCAAGACCCTAAGGGTTTGAGTTCCCAATGGCTTAACTTCTCCAGGTCAACCCTTAGGGTCTAAGACTCAAATAAAAAAAGCGCCACCGCGAAAATCGCGTGACGCTTTTTGTTTGTTGAGGGGCTAAACGTTTGTTTAGGCTAATGCTTGTCTGGCTACATCCACGACGGCCGCAAAAGCAACCTCATCGCGCACGGCCAAATCTGCCAAAACTTTGCGATCCAAAGAAACATTGGCCAGCTTCAAACCATGAATCAGCTGGCTGTAGCTCATGCCTTGCTGGCGAGCGCCCGCATTAATACGGGCAATCCACAGGCGGCGAAAATCCCGACGACGCACCCGACGGTCGCGATACGCGTACCAGTAGGATTTCATCATCGCTTCGTTGCCACGGCGGAACAGCTTGCTGCGTGTCCCCCATTGGCCTTTGGTCATCGCCAGGGTCTTCTTGTGGCGACGTTGGGTTGTAAACCCACCTTTAACTCTCATAATTCATACCTCGCATTTCATTTAGCTCTGGACACTCAAGCTGGTTGTCCAACCGAGGCCAGGCAGCGACACTACCAGTTACCTGGTTCCGATACGACTACTTGGGCGGATTTGCCTTGTACTTCTTCATGTACGGGGCCATGCGTTTGATGCGCTTGCGGTCACCGGCCGATTCTACAACCAACATTCTGCTGAGCAGATTCTTGGTACGGGCCGATTTACGCCGACGAAGGTGGCTTTTACCGCCTTTCGTGCGCACTACTTTGCCGGTGCTCGTCATGCGGAAGCGTTTGGCTGCCGCTTTATACGTCTTCAACTTGTATTTTTTTTGTTTCGCTTTTGGCATATCTATCCCTCACAAAAAAGCCCCTCTGGGGCTTTTGGAATGACGCTGTTTGTTATTCGGCTGGCTGACTTTTTACCTTTTGAACCTCTGGCGTGAGCATGAGGGTCATGGACCAACCTTCTAATTTAGGCGCTTGCTCAACCTCAGACACGTCACCGAGTTCGGTGGCAATGCCCTCGAGCATTTCCTGGCCAATTTCAGGATAAGTAATTTCGCGCGCCCGGAAGCGTATTTGAAATTTGACTTTTTTCCCTTCACCCAGCCATTCGCGTGCTTTTTTCACCAAGATGTCGCGGTGGAAACCGGCGGTTCTTGGGGTCAGCTTGAGCGTTTTGATTTCAATCTGCTTTTGATGTTTGCGCGCCTCGCGTTCCCGTTTTGTTTTTTCATATGCAAATTTGCCATAATCCATGATGCGGCAAACGGGTGGATCAGCATTTGGAGCGACCTCTACCAGGTCTAAGCCGGCTTCTTGAGCCATCTCCAGGGCTTTGCGAGTCGGCACCACATCGTGATTTTGATTGTTCTGATCAATTAACCGGACTTCGCGGACGCGAATCCGATTGTTGATCCGATACTCGACGCTGGTGCTGCTACTGCTCTTTGGTTTACTTTTTCTTCTGCGAATCTCCTAACTCTCCAGGTTACGTATGGCGCAATTCCCATTTTTTCAGGTAATCGCAAAATGGTATTAAGAACAAACAATCCGGCCATTTGGACCGGAGTTCGGGCTGAATAATAGCACAAGCCCAGAGGGGCGTCAACCATTCGTGGGGGATTTGGCGTTGGGGATCAGGTCGGCAAAGACAACGATGCGTTGGGTGTTGATCTGGTATGGGTAACAGGAGATGAGGGTGGTTTGGGCGTGGGCGGTGGGGTCCATGACGGAAACGGCCGTTGGCTCTACCACTTTTATTTCCCGGACCACATAGGTATAGGCTTGCCGCTCGGTGGATATGATGATCTCGTCGCCGGGTGAGAGCTTGTCCAGATGGCGGAAAATTTCGCCAAAGATGTCATTGTGGGCGGCCAGGACCAGGTTTCCTTCTTGGCCGGGTTGGGCGGCGTTAATAAGCTGGCCCACGCCTTTTTTTAGCTGGTCCCAATCGACGCCCTGGACGATGGTGCTGTCTACGCCGATGGCCGGGATTTCGATGCGTCTGGCTTGTTCGGGGCCGGGGGTGGGGATGGGCGGCGGGATGTAAGCGTTCATGGCGGGCATGAGGTGGGCCGGGATGTCTCCGGCTTCGCCGGCTTCAACGGGACGGCCGTTTACCGGTGGTTTATGGCCGCTGGGCAGCACCACGAGGCCGATGATGGCCGTGGCGGTGGGGGTGGGCAAGGCGATGCTGGCGACCTGTACTTGCTGCGCCTGGGTCAATTCCTGATTAAGTTCCTGGCGGGTCAGCCACAGGGTTGCCAGGACAAAAACAAGCCCGAAGATGGCCCCGATTTCAATGAGCAGGAGCAATTTGTTGGTGATCCAGCGCCATTGGATGCCTGGGCGTTGGGGAGGGGGAACGGCCGTTTCCTCTTCGGTTGGGTCCAAAACATAGTTGCGCATCGCGCCGGTGGGGGTGACGGCAGGGCGTGGCAGCGGCGGCGGGGTAGGGTTTGGCGCGGCTAACCCATCGACAATGACCAGACGGCCGTCTTGCTGCAATCGTTCCAATCGCTGCAATCGCTGCTGCCTTTTTTTGCGGTAAAGAGCCTGTTCCAGCTCTTTTACGGACAGGTCGTCGACTGTTTTTCGCTCGCTCATAGACATAATGATAAAGTGGAACGTGGAAATTGCCAACCGTTGCTCAGGTTTCTTTCAGGCGTTGGCGCGTGCGTTGGGCATCATCCAGGTTGCCGATTTCCTGAAACAACGCTTCGCTCTTTTGAAAGTAGGGTTCAGCGGCGGATTCTTCGCCTAGGAAAAGCTGCACATACCCCAGGCTGCGGAGGGCAAAAGCCTGCGCCCGCCTATCGCCGAGGCTTTGGCTGATGGCCAGGCTATCTTGCAATAGCTGGTTGGCGGTTACAAAATCGCCGCTGGCCTGCGCGACGCGGCCCAGGTAGGTTAAGGTGAACGCTTCGCCCCAACGGTCGCCAATGGCCTGCTTCAGGGTTAGGCCGCGAGCGAGCAAGGCGCGGGCGGCCTCCAGATCGCCGCGCTGGGAGGCAAGCTGGCCTAAATTGTTGAGGGCAATGCTGGCGGCAAATCGATTGTTGCTGCTTTCCGCTGTCGCCAGGGCTTCCTGAAGCAAAGTTTCGGCATCTGTGATTTTTTCTTGGTGGCGGGCAATGGCCCCCAAATAATTGAGGTTGAAGAGCAGTTCATCGGCGGCGTCCATTGCGCGTAAGTCGGTTAGACTTTGGCTAAGGAGGGCACGGCCGTTTTCCACTTCGCCCAGATGATAGACAAACCAACCCAGCCTGGCCTGCAACTTTGCTTTCAAGATGGCGCATGATCGATCTGGGGGCAAGTGTCCCCAGCGGGCGGTGAGTTTGGCCAGCGTAAAGCGGAACACGTCGGCGCCTTCCTGGAAATAGTTGCGTAAATCGTAGTAGATGGCCAATCCTTCCACGGCCGTTTGCAGCATGTCGTCACGGCCGTTCAGCACAGCCCACTGCCAACTGGCGCGGATATTTTCAATGTCCTGGTGGATTTCGGCCAGAGCACGCGCTTGGTCGCCGCCTTCCAGGCCAGCTTTTTTTTGGCCGATGAAGGTGGTGAAATAGGCGGCGTGGTTTTGTCGCAGATCGTTTTCGGATTCAGGGGTTAAATTTTCCATAGCATATTGTCGGAGGATGGCCAGCATATCGTAGCGGCGGGCGCTGAGGGTGACGGCCGTTTCTTTTTTCCCCGAATCGGCCAGCAAAAAAGATTTATCTATCAGGGCGGCCAGATCAGACAGACTGGCTCCGGTAATGGCGGCGGCTTCGCGGCCAAAACCGCCGCGAAAGATGGCCAATTGGCTGAGAATGTTTCGTTCGTGGGGCGACAGCAGCCGCCAGGAATGGGCAAAAACGGCGCGGATGCTGCGATGGCGCTCCGGTAGATCATGGATAGGCGTGGTCTGGGTCAGCGCGTCGAGATTATTTTCGATTTCCTGGGCGATTTCCTGGCAGGTAAGGACATGGACCCAGGCGGCAGCCAGCTCAATGGCCAGCGGTAAGCCCTGAACCAGGCGGCAAATGCGGCGCACGGCCGTGCGTTCTTTGGCCGTAGATTCGGGAAACAGGTTCCCGGCTACGTGTTGGGCGCGTTTCATAAACAGCTGCACAGCCTGGGTCTCGTCGCCGGCAAGAGAATCTTCGGCGTCGGTTGGGAAAGGCAGCCCCTGAAGGTCAACCACCCATTCTTCCGCCAACTTCAGGCGCTCGCGGGAAGTAACCAGCAGTTTGATGTGTTGGGTATTTCGGAGGATGGTTTGGATAAACGGCCGTCCTGCCTGCGTGAGATGTTCGAAATTGTCTAAGATGAGCAGGAGGGATTTATTTTGGCAGAAAGCTAGAAGTTCGGTTAGCGGTGGATTGGGACCGGAAAACACAAGGCCGATGGCTTCGGCAACGGCCGTGGCCAACGCCGTCGTCAGCGCGTTTTCGCCATCCATCGGATCCATCCCCGCCAGGGCGACAAAATAAATACCGTGCATAAAAGGGCCGTCAAAGGCATCCGCCAGGCGATGGGCGCTTTCCAAAGCCAGGCGCGTTTTGCCAATGCCGCCCATGCCGACAACGGTGAGCAACCGGCAGTTTGGCCGCACCAACGCCCGGCGAATTTGGGCTAATTTTTCCTCGCGGCCTACAAATGCTGTGGTAAAAGAGGGTAGGTTATGCGGTCGGGTTTCGCCGGCCGTGGCGATTTGCTCCACAACGGCCATGGTTTCGGCGGTCGGTTCAATGCCTAATTCTTCCCGCAGCAGGCGGCTGAAGGTTTTGGCCTGCGCCAGAGCCATTGTACGCTGGCCTTGATTGGCCAGCAGTCTCAACAGTTGCTGGTATGCCTTTTCTTGCCAGGGTTCCAGCTCCAGCAAGCGGCGGACTTGGGCGGTGGCCAAGCTATATTCCCCGCGCTCCTCATAATAATGGGCCAGGGTCATAAGAGCGTTGGTTATATTTTGGTGGTAGTGCTGGCGGTACAGCTGGGACCAGTTCTCAAATTCCGGACTTTCTTCCAGAAAAAAGCCTTCTAAAAATGGCCCGCGATACAGAGCGACGGCTTGTTGAAAACGACTCATGCAGGCCGAACATTGGTTGTTCGGTTGTTTGTTATGGGCGTTGCAGCCATCCAGCAGCCGCTGAAACTGCTGCACGTCTACAAAATGATTGCTGATCGGATTAAACTGGACCGATTCGCGTGATTGGATAAGGAAAGGGATGTCGTTGTCGAAATCAAAAAGCAGGCGGCGCAATCGGGAGAGGGTTTGGCGCAAGTTGGCGCGCGCCATGTCGTCGGGCATATCGGGGAAGAAAAGGCCAACAAGGGTTTCGCGGCGGTGCGGACGGCCGTTTTCGACTGCCAGGTAAAGCAGCAAGGCTTCGATCTTTTTGGCGCGTGATTCTGGTAATGGTTCTTCATCCACTTGAATGAAAAGCGAACCCAGAATGGAGAGAGATAATTTCATGCTAAATTCGATCGTGGCCGGTTTGGTGTGATTATGGAAGGCAGCCCGTGTGCGGTGTGGCGGAGGGCGGATCGGTGAAAATGGCGGCGGCGGCACGGGTTTTCGAGAATACCCGTGCGGTCTTTATATTTGCGAGGTGCTGTGTCTAATTGCCTTCTCAATGAGTCGGATTGTAGCGTAATCGGCGGGCTGTGTCACGACATGCCTGGCTGCTTAATTGGCGGGTTGGGTGACGGTAAGCGCACGGCCGTCTGCAAAACTTTCACCGGGCTTGCCATCGGGCGTGAGGGTGGGCAGCCGTTCCAGCGAGGCGCGATCATACATGCCGACAATCGTGCGGTAGGTTCCCGGCGGCGTTTCCGAGGGCACGGTGATGGCGTGGAGTTGGACAAAAATGTCTCCGGGCTGCCAGGCCCAGGAAGGGGCATCCAATGTGTCTTGCTGGGCCAGGACAACCCCTTCAGGCGTGAGTACCTGGGTGAAGAAAACAGTGTCGGGGGTGAAAGTTGGCGGTACATTGGGGCCGACGCGGGTGGGGTCGATGACCTGCCAGGTGGTCTGGAAAACGGCCGTTTCACCGGCCATCACTTCCTCATCCAGCCACACCCCGGCCAGCAAGTAAACGGCGTCGCCAAAATTGGCAACGGCCGTGCCGCTGCCATCGCTTGGATTAGACGTTAGCTGGTAAAGCGTAAAACCGGGGTCCAGATCATCCGGGCGCAAACTCTGGGAATCTAGCGGTTGTAAATATGGGCTGAAGGCGGGGTGCGGCGGCGTGGACGTGGGGATGAGGGCATACCCGCCGCTGCCGCCGGGCCAGAGCAGGGCGCGGCGCGCATCAACCCAATGAAGATCATCGGCGGCGTGTGGCCGCAACACCAGGGCGATGGAACTGTCGTGGGCCGGACCGGGATAGACGGTGGACATCACAATGGGCGCAGGGATCTCCTTCTGGGCCAGATAATCCAGCGCGGCGACTAAATTGACCTGGTACGCGCCGCGTACGTCGGGGGACTGCGCCCAGCGGAAGAAGTAATCGCGCATGGTGATAAATCCGGCAAGACTCAGCCAGAGAAGGGCGGCGAGGCGCAAGTACGGCCGTTTATCTTCTCCCCAGCGGGCCATCACTGCCTGAGCCAGCCCCATAAATCCCACTGCCGGCAAAAGGCAAATGGCCGGTAAGGCGGCCATGTTGCGGGTGGTATTGGCCGTGGCCCCGGTGATGAGCGATGGGAGAATGCCTGCGCCAAACCAGATCAGCAGGAAGGCGTAGGCTGGTTTTTTCCAGTTCCACAGACACACCAACAGACCAAAGACGAAGAAAACGGCCGTCACAGCTTCAAATACCGGCCGTCCGGGGATGTTGTAGGCCAGGAATTGGTCGCCATATCCCGGCCAGACAAAAGCCAGCAGCGCCGAGGAAGCGTTGGTTAAAATCGGGCGCAGGCTGCCGGTGCGAAACGATTGCAGCGGTCCGTCCAGCATGTCTAGCCGGGTGAGCGCCTCAGGGTGCAGGCGCAGGTATATAAACATGGGGATAACGAGCAGCCCGGCCAGCAGCAAACCGGCCAGCGTCGGTTTCCAGGCGCGGCGGAAGGTGTCGCGCTGCACCAGCGCCAGATAGAGCAGGAAGGCGGGAAACATGAGCCAGGCCACGCGAGCGGCCAGGTAGATGTGCAGGGTGAATGCGACGGAGACGCCGAAAGCGACGGCCGTCATCCAGCGCTGCCGCGCGGAAATGCCTGGTTTGGTGGTGATAATTTGCCAGAAAAACAAGACGGCCGTAGCCGTGAAAAAGGGCAGCATACCGGCTCGCAGCGCCTGCCTGCTGGTGGCGAGGGGCCAAAAGGAAACGGCCGTCAGGGCGGCTCCCAGCAGCGCCGTATGCCTGTCGAAGGCGCGCGCCGCCCACAAATAGGTGATGGCGATGGCCGCCACACCAAAAATGACGTTTACCAGGCGCAGCGCCAATAACCCTTCGCCAAACAAGGCCATGCTAAGGGCGGCGGTGTAGCTGTAGAGGGGTTCGCTGCCGTAGTTGAGTGGGAAGTAAAAGAGATAAACGCCGTCTAAAATGCCCAGAGCTTCACGGCCGTGATTGGCTTCGTCGTGGGTGAGGCCGGGGGGGATGGCGGTAAGCTGGTAGGTGCGGAGCGCAAATGCCAGAAAGAGGATGAGCGCGAGGACTAGCAGCGAGCGTTTCACGGGAATTGAGAGTTGGCCATTGGGAGTTGATCTTGTGTCGATCAACTCTCAATGTTCAACTGTCTTTTTGCCCAATCGCGAAGACTTCGCGTTCAAAGAACCAACGGATGGGGGGGACGCCGAAGGCGATGCGCCGCAAACCGGCCATGATGGCGTTTTCCTGGCGGTTTTGCGGCGGGGAATCCAGCCAGACGGTGGCTTTGAAACCGGCGGCGTTCAGCGCTTTTTTCATGCTGCGTAAATCTTGTTCGTTTACGTGGACGTCGAGGTTAACGGCCGTAATCGCCCGCGGGTCTTTGGGGTATTTGTCGCCGTCGCCGAGCAAGGTACGCACGCGGCGTACCCAGGGGTAGGCATACAGGTCGTACCAGCGGTTGGGGGCGGTATGGATGATGAAACGGCCGTCATCCTTAAGCACCCGCCGCACTTCCAACATCGCCTCATGCAGCTCCCAGGGATATAAATGTTCCACCACGTCAAACATCAACACCCGGTCAAAATAAGCGGTGGGAAACGGCAGATATTTGGCGTCTGAGCGGCAAACGCCCGCTTTCACTTGGGTCAGGTCTTGGCCTTCCGCAGCCAATTTGGCCCGTTCGGCAGTAATGACTTCCTGAGTCATGCTCATCGCGGCTTCGGCATAGTCGATGCCATAAGCTTCGATGCCCATCTCCATGCAATGACGAATAATTTCCCCACGCCCGCAGCCCACGTCCAAAATCCGCATACCGGCCGTTACTTCGGCCATCTTAAACGAATCTCGCAGACGCCGCGAAAGCTGGACGCCTTCGGATTCAATAAATACGTCATACCCTTCACACGCTGTCAAAAAATACTCTTCGGTGTATAGTGTAGAAGGTAATGATTTGTTGTCCTGATCATTCATAGGTTCATTTTCAACTTTTGTTGTAACTGTGTCTATACAAACCCTTTGGGTTTTTAGTTGTGTCACACAAGACCTTACTTTTTTTCATAAATTATCGGGCATTATATGGCACTGGTTTGTCAGCGTCAAAACAGCTTGACCATCTTCCTATGTTGATAATTTTGTTGTAGCCTATACTTAAAGGCGTAATTAGCAATAGATTGTAAGCAAACAAATAAGCGGAACTATCCTCCACAGGTGAAAGATATATGAAATCGTCAAGTCTAGAGAAGATATTGGCTCCTGTATTGAAAGTGGACGGCCTCGGGGTTCCTGTTGGGTTAGTACAAGATATTATCTTTCGGTTATTGTTCAATGAAGGGGAAGCAAGCGTGGCGCGCGTATCGGCGGTGTTGGGCATTCACGCCGGCGTCATTGATGATTTATTGAGCCGCATGAAGCAAGAGCATCTGGTAGAGATTACCAAAGCGGGTTCGCTTGGCAGCCTGAGCTTTACGTATAGTCCAACGGATGCCGGGGCAGCGCGGGCGCGGGATGCGTTTGAGCGGAGCCAATATGTGGGGCGTGTCCCCGTGTCCTTGGCTGATTATTCAGCGGCGATTCTGGCTCAGACTGGCGGCCACCGGCAAGTGTCACCCAACCAGGTGCAGGAAGCGCTGGCCCATTTGATTTTGCCCGATAATTTTCACCGGCGAATTGGCCCGGCCGTTAATTCTGGCTCTTCGCTGTTTTTGTATGGTCCTCCCGGCAATGGCAAAACGACCATCGCTGAAGCCATTGCCAAACTGCTGGCCAAAGATGATCCTATTTGGCTGCCCGATTCAGTAACGGTGGGCGGTCAAATCATCCGTATTTTTGATCCCCTGGTTCATATTCCCCTCAGTGACGATGAAATCAGCCTGTATCTTGATCCGTATGGACAGGGCGGCGGGGCCGATAAGTTGAAGGTGGATAAGCGGTGGCGGTTGTTTCAACGGCCGTCGGTCATGGTTGGCGGCGAGTTAACCATGGATGCGCTAGATTTGCGCTACGAACCCATCGCCAAAATATATGAAGCCCCGCTGCAAATGAAAGCCAACGGCGGCATGTTCCTCATCGACGATTTTGGCCGCCAGCAAATGCGCCCACAAGAGCTGCTCAATCGTTGGATTGTGCCGTTGGAAAGCAACATAGACTTTTTACGGCTGCAATCCGGGCAGTCGGTGGAAGTGCCGTTCCAACAATTAATTGTCTTTTCCACCAACCTGGACCCCAACGATCTGGTCGATGATGCTTTCCTGCGCCGTATTCAAATGAAAGTATTGGTGGGCAGCCCGGACGAAAAATTGTTCTACCAGATATTTTTGGCGGTTTGCAAACATTACAATATGCCCTTCGACAAACGATCCTTCGTTCACCTGCTGCAAAAGTGGTATCGGGAAGCCGGCCGGGTGATGCAGTCGGTTCATCCCCGCGATATTGTAAAAATTGTAATTGCTTTGTGTGAGTATGAAAAAATCACGCCGCACATGACCCCGGCGCTGGTTGACGAGGCTTGTTTTAGCTACTTTGTGGATGAGACGGCTTCGGCGGCGTGGGTTTCACCGGCGCAAATGCAAAACGCCGCGCCGCGTGTCAAACAGGCCACGGCCGTTGCCTGAACCGGCAAAAAACTGGACAGCCAGCAAATTAGACCCTAAGGGTTTGCGTGCCAGAAGCACTAATTTCTCAAGTGCAAACCCTTAGGGTCTAGCCTACCCGTTTTCCATTTCCACCGCTAACGCCACTGCTTCGCCGCCGCCCAGGCAGAGCGAGGCAATTCCCCGGCGCAGGCCGCGATTTTGCAGGGCATAAAGCAGCGTAACCAGAACACGCGCCCCGCTGGCGCCAATCGGGTGCCCCAAAGCCACCGCACCGCCATTTACGTTCACCTTGTCCCAGTTCCAGGCGTATCCTTTTTGGATCATTTCTACGCCGTTGGCCAGCGCCTGTGCGGCAAAGGCCTCGTTCAGTTCGATCAGATCGACCTGGTCCAGGGTCCAATCGAGCCGCTGCAGCAGGCGTGGCATGGCGCTGGCCGGGGCGGCAAACAGCCATTTGGGTTCGACGGCCGCCAGGGTGTATCCGGCGATGCGGGCTAACGGCCGTATCCCCTGTCGCTGCGCTTCCGCGCGGCTGGTCAGCACCAGAGCCGCGGCGCCGTCGTTGAGGCCAGGGGCGTTGCCGGCCGTGACTGCGCCGCCTTGTTCGAAGGCGGCCGGGAGTTTGGCCAGTTGGTCCAGGCTGGTATCCAGGCTGTAACCGCCTTCGCTAAAGCTGGCGCGAATCGGTTCGTCGATGGTGAGGCGGGTGGTGGTTTTGCGCGTTTTGATTTCGACAGGGGTGATTTCGGCGGCGAAACGGCCGTTTACCGTCGCCTCGGCCGCTTTTTCATGGCTGCGCAGGGAAAACTCGTCCATTTCCTGCCGCGACACGTTAAATTGTTTGGCGATAAATTCGGCCGCGTTGCCCATCGGCCAATCCTGAAAGGCGCACCACAGGCCATCGTGGAGGACGGCGTCTTGCAGTTGGGCATCGCCGTAGCGCAGCCCGGCGCGAGCTTTGGGCAGCAAATAAGGCGCATTGGACATACTTTCCATGCCGCCCGCAACAAACACGTCGGCTTCCCCGGCGATGATGCCGTTGGCGGCCATCATCACGGCCTTGAGGCCGGAGCCGCACACTTTGTTGACGGCCGTGGCGCCTACCGTGTTGGGCAGCCCGCCGCGCAGGGCCGCCTGCCGCGCCGGCGCCTGCCCAACGCCCGCCTGGACAACATTGCCCATAATGGCTTCGTAGACGCTGGCCGGGTTAATGCCTGAGCGTTCTATGGCGGCGGCCACGGCCGTTGCGCCTAAATCGGTGGCCGTCAGGCTGCTCAATCCGCCCATAAAACGACCGGTGGGCGTACGCGCCGCCCCGACAATAACGACATCTTGTGGGTTCTGACTTGTGCTCATGGTTTACTCCCTTTTTTGCTAGAGGTTTTTGTATGGTAGTGGTGTGGGTTTTTAGTATTGTATGCAAAGCTGGGGCAGATAGCGAGATGAGAACGGCCGTTTTCGTGAGTTTGGCGCATATTTGGCGGTGGAATTTGGGCGAGGGTGCGGTTTAATTTGGTGTAAAAGGGAGGGATGGCGAAAATAGGGGGCATGAACGATAAGCAACTTCCCCCACAAGATAGGCGTGACGCATT
>JAKQCM010000395.1 GCA_029559155.1 Chloroflexota bacterium | reverse complement strand
CGTCGGTGTGGTTAGTCAGCAGGCCGTTCACCGTCTGCGCGTCGATGGCCGGCAGGTAATGCTCGCTCACATCCTCCACCGCCAGCCGGTCCACATGCGACCGATCCGTGTCGGCCAACAGCACTTGCCAGTTCTGCGCCTGCAACTGCCGCGCCAGCTCCAACGACTGCGGTTCGATGCCCAAAATCAACACGTCGCGCCCCTCGCTGCGCGCCTGCTGCTCAGGCACGTTTGTTTCCCCTACGCGGCGCAAAGCAAGCTTCAAGAACATCGGCCCAAATATCTCATTCAGCACCACCACCGAAATAACCAGCGTGGCAAAAGCATCGCCCAGGTCAGGAAACTCCACGGCGACTTCGCGCGCCAGCCCCAGAGCAATGCCGGCCTGAGTGATCAAGCCCATCCAGGCATAGCGGTTAAACTGTTTAGACTCCCCGGCCATCTGTCCGGCGGCGTTGGAGCCCAACGCCAGCGCCCCGGCCCGCACCGCGAACAAGACGGCGGCAAACGGCAAAGTCGTCAGCAAAATATCCAGCTTCAGCCCCACGCCGGTCAGCGTAAAGAAGGCTACGTACACGGCCGGCCCCACGTCGTGCAATATCTGGGCGAATTGGTCCCGGTAAGGGGTGAAATTGGTCACCATAAACCCGGCGATCATAGCCACCAGCAGCGGCTCGATGTGGATTTCAAAGGGTAAGTTGTCGTGCGAAAAGTCTATCAGCCAGTAGTTGGCCGCAAAGATGCTGTAACCCAGCAACAGCGTCAGCCCGATCTTCCAATAGCGCCGCCAGGTAGTGGCCAAAACCATTTGCAGCAGCTTGCCCAGCAGGAAACCGGCCAGCAGCGCTGCGCCCAGGTCGACAACCAGCAAAGCTATGAACGCGCCGTCAAAACCCATGTTGGTCAGCAAGGCGCTGGCAATGGCCACGGCCACGGCAAACAGCAGGATGATCACCACGTCCATGGTGACCGTGACGCCCAGAATCGTTTTGGTGAAGCGGCCCTTGGCCCGCGTCTCTTTGATGACGGCAATGGTGGAGGCGGGGGAAAGCGCCAGCAAGATGGTGCCGCCCAAGATGGCAACTGCCAGGCGGCTGGCCACCGATAAGCCCTGGGTAAAAGGTATGAGAGCCGTCAGGAAGAAGAGCGCCAGCCCCATCAATACCATCCCGGCCAGCAGCACCCCGGTGGTGACAAAGCTGATGGTACGCAGCCGATTCCGTATCTCCTTAAGATAGAGCTCGCTGCCGGCCACGAAGGCGATAACTGCCAGGGACAATTCGTCGATAAAGCGCAGGTCGCTGCTGGTGCCACTGGGCAAGATATTCAGGACAAACGGTCCCGCCACCATACCGGCCAGGAGGTAGCCGGTAATGTAAGGCAGGCCGTACCGAGAGAAAAGTTTGCCGATTTGTTTGGCGGCCAGGGCCACAAAGATAAAGATGCCGGTTAAGATCACAAGGTGCATAGAGGTCCTCCAGATAGCATGATGAATTGAACGGTTCTTGATGTTGAAATTGACGGGCGTGTTGGCCTACGAGGCATGAGGAAAAAAAATCTCCTTCCCAGGATGGTCAACGCGACTTTTTAAAGAAAGAGGCCATTTCACGCATGATTTGGACTTCTTCTTGCCGCCGCTGATCCATCGAGGCTGCGGCCATATCCACGCGGCGCGTGCTACCGTAAACATAGTGCTGTAAGGTCACTGATGTATCGGAATGCTGCGCGTAACCGGCGGCGGTTTTTAAATCGCCGCCGTTGTCCAGAATGGCCATGACATTGGCTTTGCGAATCGA
>JAKQCM010000342.1 GCA_029559155.1 Chloroflexota bacterium | reverse complement strand
CCTGTTTTTCTTTGTTAGTTATGTCTATAAAAGACAAGAAAGTCGGTTTTGGGTAAAGGGACACGGGTGAAAACAGATTTTCACAGAATCTTCGCCATGTTCATCCGCGTCAATCCGTGTCCTATTTTCAAGGGAGAGTTCAATGGCTTTGTTGACAAATGATCGGAGCGGCGCAGGTTATCTGGCCGTCGAATTGACCGTAGACAAACGATTGCACCCCATCACGCCTTTTGCTCGGGGACCGGTCATTTCCTGGGACATGCCGGACGAGGTAAGCCAGGAGATAGAGGCGCTGCTTAAAGAGCTGGCGGCCGAATCGGAGGAGCCTGAATCAGATTGGCCGACAAGCGGCAATGATTGGCCGCCAGTTGACAGGGCGAAGGTGGGCTGGCTGAGCTGCACAATTCGGTATGTGGTCGGCACGGCCGTTATTTATCAGCAAAGTCTCCTGGTACAATATGGCACATTTCGGGCATGGTATTATGTGCTCAACGACCTGATGGCTACGCAGCATTCGGAAGAACGCCATGTGTACAGCGGCGGCGAAAGCCCAGAATTAAATATGCATCTGATCCGCCGCTACGACGATCCGGAGGAATGGGGTCTGGATCCGGCAACGAACGATGGGTACAGCTGCTCGCTGCACATCTACGTCGATCCGGGCATTGCCGCCGGAGGGGGTGAGGTATACGGCGAAGGACCGGGGATGTTTTTTTATCCGACTCTGGAAGAGGCGCTGACCTCTGCCCGCCAACTGCTGGCCGAAGCTGACGCGGCCGGTTAATCATATGATTGGGCAAAACCAGATGGTCGCAAAACGGCCGTCTGCCAAAAAAGACCAAAGACAACCACGTCTCAACTAAATTTTTAAGCGTGGGTAAGCCGACAGCTTATCCCACCAAGGGTATTTTATGCGTACGTATTGCTGTTTGGGTTTTGCTGTTTTTGCTTTTTTGTGGCTGACGGCCTGTCAAACGGCAGTCTCCCAAACCCCCATTCCCCTCACTCCCCCCACTCTCGCGGCAACGGCGGCCCCAATGGGCGCGGTAGACGCCACGGCCGTTCCCGCCACACAAACACCCGCGCCCACAGCCACCATCCAGCCTTCCCCGACCGCAACCGCAACCCCACCGCCACTGACGATTGGGTTCGACACGGCCGTTCCGGCTGAACTGAAAACGGCCGTAGAAACGATTGTGCAAAACCATCCGGGACAGTTTGCCTTAGCAGATGGGGTAGCAACAGACATATTGCTCACAGTGGGACAAAATGCTTCCATCGGCGAATGGATTTTCGCCGTCGCCGCCCCGTTTCCCACCTTTGCCGACGATCTGCCGCTGGCCGATGTGCAGGCGGCGTGGCAAAATGGCGAACTGGTGTTAACGGCGGAAATGGCCGCCATCTTGCGCGGCTGGTGGGGCGAACCGGCGGTTGAGCCACCCATTGTTGCCCCGGAATTGTTGATCGAAACCTTGTGGCGCACGCAAACCAGTTATGCCGAACCCGTTCTGACAATTGTGCCTTTTGAGCAGCTCGATCCGCGTCTGAAAGTGTTGGCGGTGGATGGCAACTCGCCTGTTTCTGTCTTTTATGACCCAAGCAGCTATGGTTTGCAATTGCATTTTGGCTGGATGGGGGCAGAGTCTGGCATAACCCACCTTCAAGCCCTCTGGCCAGAGCCGCTAACCAATCGCCACGACGACCAGATCACCCACATCACCATGACCGGTCCGTCGGGGTTGAGCCGCGCCGTGGCCGATCGGATGGAAAAGTATGGCTACCAATATCCGGGTGAAGAGATTGCGCCGATCATGCAGGCGGCGGACATCGCCCATATGAGCCATGAAAATGCGTTTGCGCCCGATTGTCCCGATCCTACGCCCACGGGTGGCACGACATTTTGCGCCCAACCGAAAACCATTGAATTGATGAAGTGGCTAGGGGTAGATGTGGTTGAGTTGACCGGCAATCATTTGAATGATTGGGGCAAACAGAACCTGTTGTTTACGCTCGATTTGTATGATGAAGTGGGCATGAAAACGTATGGCGGCGGCCGTGATTTGGCGGATGCGCAACAGCCGCTGCTGATTGAACACAACGGCAACAAGATCGCTTTTGTGGGCTGTAATCCGGTTGGTCCGTGGGGCGTGTGGGCGCGGGAAGATGAGCCGGGAGCCTTGCCGTGTGATGATTACAGCTTTAACCTCGCCCAAATTCAGGAATTGGCGGCGCAGGGGTATGTGGTAGTCGGTTCGATTCAGTTTCTGGAGCAGTTTCAATATGCGCCTTTCCAATCGCAGCGGGATGCGTTTTTGGCTTTTGCCAATGCGGGCGCGTCGATTGTGCATGGGGCGCACGGCCATCACCCGATGGGTTTTGCCTTCAGCGGCGATCACTTTGTCCATTATGGCACGGGCAATACTTTTGCCGATCAGATGTTCAGCCTGGGCACGCGGCAGATGTTTGTGGATACGTATGTGATTTATAACGGCCGTTTACTCAGCACAGACCTCTGGACCGGCATGATCGAGGATTACGCCCGCCCGCGCCAAATGACAGAAGAGGAACGCATTCAGCTTTTGCAATCTGTGTTTGATGGTAGTGATTTCAGGTTGGGAGAATAACGGGATGCTTTGGCAGGTACGGCGCAGACCCCAAGGGTTTGCACCAGAGAATTTGGGTTATTCGGGCAACAAACTCTTGGGGTCTTGCCGATGAAATCTGACCAGTTACAGACCCCAAGGGTTTGCACCTGAGAATTTGGATTACTTGGGTGTCAAACCCTTGGGGTCTTGGCAGATAGACTTGACCAGTTACAAATCTCGCGGAATTTTGAAGTCCCAACTGCGGGCAAACACCCGCGTTTCCCCTTCGTAAGCGTCCAGGCGGCAGGTGACGTAGAAATGGCCCACATCGGCGGTGAGGGTGCTGTCCGTGGCAATGCGCACGTGCCAGTCACCACGTTGGTAGGCGAGTTCGTTTTGCACCCGGTTTTCCATCGACAGCGGATCGCCTTCCACCACGCTGGTGGTCTCCCGGCTGCGCCCGGCCGTTTCCATGCCTGTGTTGCTGAGGCGGATACGGCCGTCATCCACCTCTAAGCCGCACTCTACCCGCCCGGTCAGCACATCGCGCGTCACCCATTTGCGCCGGGAGCCGGTGGACAGGGTTTCTACGGGCAGCGGCGGGGCGATTTCGGCGGGGGGAAACGGCCGTAACCCCTCATCCAGCGGCGACGGCGTACGCACCGGCAGCCGCAGCCGCGAATCCTCCCCGCCAACCAGCGTCAGCGTCACCGGGTGCGGCGACGGCCAGGCGTGGCGCATGTTCGTCGGCGAGAGGCTGACGCGCCAGCGATGCCCGGCGGGCAGGCGGTAGGCCATCACGTTGAGCGGTACGGTGACGGTGTAGCGCTGGCCGGGTTCCAGCGGCGAGGGAAATTCATGGCTGTCGCGGTGGGTCAGGTTGAGCAGCCCCCAGCTCACCAGCGTCGACGCGCCGTCCGGGGCCACGTCGCACAGGCGTACGGACAGCAGCGCCAGCGGCTGGTCGGCGGCCACGGTCACGTCCACCGCCGGGTAACCCAGGATTTCCACGGCCTCGGCCAGCGGCGCCGAGGTGAAACTGAGCGCCTGCCCATCGTCGGCGCGTTGGTCGCCGGCCGGTTCGCCGGGCAGGCCGTATGCGCCCCAGGTGCCGGCGTCCAGGCCGTGGCTTTGTAGGCCGAAGAGGGTAAAGGGATGGGGAGGGGAAACGGCCGTTTCTCCCAACCACTGCGCCGCGCCATCCCCATTCAAAAAATAAACCTGCTCTTGCACGTTGGGCGACGGCCAGGATGGCTCCACCACCCAGCGGCCCGCCCGTGCCGCGCGGAAGATTTCCGGCGGCACGGCCTCTTGCATCCACGTCCGCAGCATCGGCTCGTCCATGATGCCGGTCTCGATGCCCTTGAGCCAGTAGTCCCACCAGCGCAGGCTCTCCTGCAAAAAGCCGACGGCCGGACCGGGCACGCCCACTTCCGGGAAATTGTGCGACCAGGGGCCAATCAGCCCTTTGCGCGGCCCGGACAGCCCGGCCAGCAGGCGCGGGATGGCGTTGTTGTAATTGTCGGCCCAGCCGCCAACGGCGTAGACGGGAATGTTGATGGCGGCGTAGTTTTCGCTGACGGAGCCGTGCTGCCAGTAGGCGTCGCGGCGCTGATGGCTGAGCCAGGCTTCGATGTAGGGCGGGGTTTTTTCCAGTCGTTCCCGCCACATCTCCCGCCAGCGCTCGCCGACCAGGCGCGGATCGGGCGGGGCGGCGTTGGACACAAACATGACGGAGGCCCAGGCCAGCATTTGCGAGGTGAGCAGGCAGCCGCCCATGTAATGCACGTCGTCGGCGAAGCGGTCGTCGGTGAAGTGCATGGCGATGACGGCTTTGAGCTGCGGCGGGCGGCGGGCGGCGATTTGCAGGGCGTTAAAGCCACCCCACGATTTGCCGAACAGGCCCACGTCGCCGGTGCACCAGGGCTGCTCGGCGATCCAGGCCAGCACGGTCAGGGCGTCGTCTTGCTCCTGGGGCAGGTATTCGTCGGTGAGGATGCCGTCGGATTCGCCGCTGCCGCGCATGTCCACGCGGATGGCGGCATAGCCGTGTCCGGCGAAGTAGGGGTGGCGTTGCGCGTCGCGCACGGCCGTTCCGTCCCCTTTGCGGTAGGGCAGGTATTCCAACAGGGCCGGAACCGGGTTGATTTCGGCATCGACGGGCAGCCAGATGCGCGCCGCCAGCCGCGTTCCATCGGGTAGAGGAATCCAGGTATTTTCGATTTCGCGGATCGGGTGGGGAAAGGTGTGTCTGATCTGGGCCATAGTTGTCCTTTTGGAGACTAGAGACTTGAGATTCAGCAGTTTTAAAAACCTGATACAAGTTACACCAGTGGTGGGTTTTCTGTCATGCTGAGGTCCTCCGAAGCATCCCGTCCACCTAAAATACCCAGTATGTAGGGATTCCTCGTCGAAGACTCCTCGGAATGACCTGGGTTTATAAACTACTGAGACTAGAGACTTGAGATTGGAGACTGGGGATTGGCGTTGCAGTAAGTTCGTTATCAGTCTCCAATCTCCAGTCTCCAATCTTTCCGTCCGGGCTTTGCCACTATCTTACCACGCGTGATAGAATCTGCGGTTGCTTTCGCCCGATGAAAATGTGGGCGATGGGAGCCACCAGACCCATAAAAAATTAGAGGTATTGACATGGTTATCAGACAATTACCCGGCCGGGTGCGGGCGCGGTTGATCACGCCCACGAACCTGGAGATTGTGCGGGATTATGCGTTGATTGCGGTGGGAACGGCCGTGATGGTCGTCGCCATGCACTTTTTCTTCATTCCTAACAAATTGGTCGTCGGCGGCGTCAGCGGCGCGGCCCAGATCATCAACAGCTACACCGGCTGGCCTATCG
>JAKQCM010000300.1 GCA_029559155.1 Chloroflexota bacterium | reverse complement strand
AACGTTGTAGACATGATGCTGTTCGAGGCTGTTGGCCTGGGGCAAATGATCGGGCTGAAGTACCAGGCGTTAGCCGCCTATGTGGCGGCCTACATGCCAACGGTAAACGCATCACGCAAACTGGCCCCTGGGGCTGTTGTGTCTCGCATTACGCCAAACGTGGGCATTATCGAGTATCCGCGCGGCAGCGAGCGATTTTACAACGGCGTACAGATGGTTGTCAGCGTAGACGAAACGATTTGTTGAGGTTGTTATGGCAAAAATTAACGTGTTGGTATTGAAGGATGGTAGCTACCTGCAGGAGAACCTGACGGCCGTTTCCGCATCCGCCGGAGACGTGATCGAGATCAAGGCCGGCCCCTACTCCGCCAAAATCATCGAGTGGGGATTGGTTCGCCCAGTTGGTGATGGCCCGGAAATAACCGGTGAAATAGAACTACACGAACAGGATTCCCCCGCTGTGGTGAGCGAGCCTGCTGCGGTTACAGCAGTGGCTGAGGCTGATCCCGTTAGCGCGTTGATGGAGATCAACGGCATTGGGCAGAAAACGGCCGTTAAATTTGTGAATGGCGGCATCACGTCCAAACAGGCGTTTGTGACGGCCGATGCCGTGGGATTGTCGGAAATTGCCGGCACCACGGTAGCAAAAATTCAAACCTGGCAGGCTGAAGCCGCCAGATTGTTGGAGGCATAAATGGGTATTTGTGATGGCAGCAATGGCGCTGACCTGCTGATTCAGTATTCGGACGACCCCACCCTGGCGTGGGACAATGCCGGGCATACCTGGAATGATGTACGCGACGCTGTGGGAACCCTGACGGTCTCTGGCGGCGACAAACAGGCCGGTAGTTTTCAGACGTTTAACGGTTTGCTGGCTGGCGTTTCCCAGAGCGGCCTGCAGAACGTGGCTCTGAATGTTGTGTTTGAAAACAGCATCTCCAGTTTCCTGGAGTTCCTGACGGACACCTGGGATGGCACGCTCACCAAATGTTTCTTCCTGCGGTGGGCGTATAACAGCGGCGCGTCTGGCGCGTTGCGCCGGACAGCTAAGGTCGTTTTGCTGACGAACCCGTTCACCGGCGGCAGCGCGGGTGATGGCGCTCCGGTAACAAAATCGTTGACATTTGTGGTTGATGGCGTCATCAACCGCGACACGGTGGCCTAAATGAGTAATGTGTTTGATACGGCCGATTACCTCGACCGATTTGTTGGGCTGCATATGTCCATGGCGCGGGTATCGTTCCCCGCGCCTTTTACCATTGCCGATTACCGTAAATGGTATCGCGCGATGAATCTAGCCGACATGCCGGATGAAACGGACGATGTAGACCAGGTGGTGTTGCTGCGGCAGTATCGCGCGGCGATGGCTGTAGCTACGGTGGAACCGTATGACTCCGCCGAATCAGACGGTTTTCCCATCGCAGCTACCCCGTTGCCCGAGGAATCGGACGAGTTTCAATTTGGCGTGACTGAGGCGTTGGCACAATACGCGCCGGTGGATACGGCCGTTATCGACCCCGCCTATGATGACCTGCCCATGCCCTGGGTCTCGTTTATGGTCCAGGCCGCCGAGGAGTACATTGGCGATCGCATCATCACCGGCGTGGTTGGCGATCGGCTAACAACGCAGCAGCGGCTGGATGTGTTGAAACGTCGCATGGACAATCGGTATCGCCTGCCATCCTTTAACCATAACCATGTCGCGGATTTGATGCCGGCGATCAACCTGCACCGAGGGTTTGTCACCTACCGCGAACCATTGACCAAATCGTGGTATCGCCGCTGGGTGAAGGAAACGGCCGTCAATAAAAACGTGCCTATAACGGATGTGAACAACGGCCGTTTCCTCCGCTCGCTGCGCGGCGCAGTGACTCTGGTGCAGCAATTCCATTTCCAAAACCTGAAATGGACAGACCTGACGGCCAAGGACTGCGAAGCGATGCCGATGGAAATCGCCTGTTTTTTGGTAGAGACCTGCGATGAGTATTTATCGCGCCGGATGACTGTAAAAAACTGATCCGGGCGGTTCGCCGCTGGACGCTCGCGCCATCGGCCAGAGAGGCTGGCGAACCGCCCTGGCCGATGGCGCTGGCGCAGGAGTGTTACGCAGACGGCCGTTTGTCCCGGTACCCACGATCTGGCGATTGGCTGGATCAGGATGAACGCGAAATGGCGCTCATCCAAATGGCGCACATTGTTGGCTGGATGTACACGCGAGACGCTAGGGGCAAGCTGCCGCAGTGGAGCCAAACGGCCGGAGAGATTGCGCTCTGGCTGGATGAAGAAGACGACGAGATTTTCTCGATGCTGGACCATTTGGGTAGCGTGGATGAGTAGAACGGCAGTTTGGTTGACGGCCGTCTTGATTCTATATTATAATTGGGTTCATCAACAGACCGCGCGGCCTCAGCAACTGCGCCTAAATCGAACAGGAGAAACCCATGCTAATGATGACAGCAGCCCCCGAAACCGGTATGATTACCGGTATGCCCGAATTAGATGAGATGATTACGATCAGCGAGGCGACGGAACTGGCGAACGGCCGTTATACCCGGCAGCACATTGCCCGG
>JAKQCM010000298.1 GCA_029559155.1 Chloroflexota bacterium | reverse complement strand
GTGGGCAAAGATTGGAGATTAGAGATTGGCGACTACGTCCAATCTCCAATCTCCAGTCTCCACTCTCCTGATCCTGCTGCTCTTACTGGCCTATTCCGTCGGCGTCTACCAATCGCTCCACAACCTGTATGCCAATCCCGCCTATTCCCGCGCCGATTACCGCGGGATGGCGGCGCGTATAGCCGCCGATGACCATCCGAACGCGGGCATTATTCTGGACGCGCCCAATCAGTGGGAGGTGTTCACCTATTACCACCGCGAGGGCGCGCCGGTGTACCCGCTGCCGCTGCAGGGCATGAGCGAAGCCGACGTGGCCGCCGAGCTGGAAGCCATCGCCGCCCGCCACGACCGGCTGTATGTGATCTATTGGGGCGACGCGCAGCAGGACCCGCAGCGTTGGGTGGAGCGCTGGCTGGATGAGCACACGTTTAAGGCGACGGAGGAGTGGGTGAAGGACGTGCGTTTTGTGGTGTATGCGGTGCCGGCTGAACCGGCGGCGGCGATGGACACGGCCGTTTCCCTCCCCTTTGGCCCGGCCATCACCCTGCAGGGCTATACCCTGCACGCCGACACCCTGCGACCGGGTGACATTGCCCAGGTGACGCTGTTCTGGCAAACGGCCGTGCCGCTGGACGCGCGTTATAAAGTGTTTCTGCATCTGGTGGACGCGGATGGCAATCTGGCAGCCCAACGTGACAGCGAACCGGGCGGCAATCTCAAGCCGACGACCATCTGGCAGCCCGGTGAAACCATCACCGACAACCACGGCCTGCTGCTGCCCGCCGACCTGCCGCCAGGCGACTATACGCTGCTGCTGGGTTTGTATGATGTGGCGGATCCGGGGGCGCGGCTGGAAGTGGGGGCGGAAACGGCCGTTAACAACGCCTACCCTCTCGCCAAGATAACGGTCACAGATTAACGATGGCTCTTCAGGGATTCAGGACAGGTCATGCCTCACGCATCACGCATCACGCCTCACGTCACATCCCAAAGACCTTTAACTGCTAATTGTTAATCAGTTTGTCCGCGAAGGCGGGCAGGGCGGCCGCGCCGCCGGTGTGCCAGAACAGCACTGTCTGCCCGCGGGTGAAGGCTCCCCAACGAATCAAATCAATCAGACCGCCCATCGCCCGGCCCGTATACACCGGGTCGAGCAAGATGCCTTCTATCTGGGCCACCATCTGAATGGCTTCCCGCTCCGTTTCGCCGACGATGGCGTAGCCTTCGCCCAGGTAGTCGTCGTTGACGTCGATACGGGCGGCCAGGGAGACGGTGCCCAGACCAAGATGGGTGGCTGTGGCCGTGGCCAGGGCGGCGACCTGCGTTTGCAGTTCGGCGGCGGGATGGTCGATGCTGATGCTGATGATCTGGCCTGGGAAATTGTAAATTGCCGCGCCCAGCACCATGCCGGCCTGCGTGCCGCCGCTGCTGCTGGCAAAGACGATGAAATCGACGTTGAGGCGTTCGGCCTGCAATTGGTCAGTCAGTTCTTCCATGGCTTTGACGTAGCCGGTGGCCCCCATGACGTTGGAGCCGCCCAGGGGGATCACATAAGGTTTGTGGCCCATCGTGCGCAGTTCGGCGGCGACATCGAGCATCACTTCCTGGCGGGTGCGCGGCCCGGTCCAGTAGAGGTGTGCGCCCAGAAGTTGGTCCAGGAGGAGGTTGCCGGAAACGGCCGTTTGCGTTTCACTCGTTGGCGCTTCGCCCGTCAGCACCAGGCTGCACCCCAGGCCGAATTTGGCGGCGGCGGCGGCCGTCTGGCGGCAGTGGTTGCTCTGCCGCCCGCCGGTCGTCACCAGGTAATCGCAGCCCTGCGCCAGGGCGTCGGCCACCAGAAATTCCAGTTTGCGTGTTTTGTTGCCGCCGGTTGCCAGCCCGGTCTGGTCGTCGCGCTTGATAAACAGGCGCGGCCCGCTCAGATGTTTGCTGAGCCGGGGCATTTCTTCCAGCGGGGTGGGCAGGTGGGCAATGGTCACACGGTCCGGATATTTGGGCGTCATACTCTCTCACTCCTGATTTAAGCGTCAGTTTTACCACAAAAACGGCCGTGTGTCCGTCAACCTGCCCGGCCCATTAGGGCGATTGCATACTCGCCAATTTCAGATGTCTCAGACGGCCTTGCCAGGGCGTAAACGCCCCGGCTAGATAACAACGCCGGTTAAAACCGGCTTAGAGCCCCGTTTACGGGGCGTTGTTTGGTAGCCAGATGCTTTAGCATCTGGCGGAACGGCCGAAAAGTTGAGTATGCAATCGCCCTGGGTAATGCCCTTGGCTAAAATTCCATCGTGTCGTAAAATATAGAACATGAGTGCTAATATCTACCTGAACACGGTTGATGACGATCTGTTTACCCGGGCCGATGCTTATTGGGATGGGGCTGAAGAGGTTTTCTATGAGGATAGCGCGGGTGATGGCGGTGAACGGTTTGAATATGCTTATTCGCCAACACGGTTTTACCCTTTGGATTATGTCAATAGTTTTACAGTTGTCGTGTTTTTGTTGATTTTGGTGTTCGTCTATGGGGCCATAAGCAAACCAACGGCCGTTGCCTCAAACCGCACACAGGTCCAGGCGACGGCCGTTCCCGCCGAAACATCCGCCTCCAGCCAGACACAACCCAAAATCGACATCAGCGGCAGCCCAACGGCCGTTCAAGCTCCCTACACCCACTACCAGATCACCCAGGGCATTCACGGCGCCTCCTACGGCCACATGGCCATCGACCTGGCCGCGGGCCGCGGCGAGCCGGTACTGTCGCCCATCAACGGCGTGGTGACGGCGCTTTACGTCGATGAATACGGCAACCCAACTTTAATTATCGAAAATGACGTTTACCTGGTGACCATTTTGCATGGTGATTTTACGGTGCAGTTGGGGGATTCGCTGCGGGCCGGGGAAAAAGTGGGCACAGAAAGCAACAAAGGGTATACGATGGATATGCAGGGGAATTTGTGTTACGGCCGTGAATGGTGCGGCAACCATACCCATCTCAACATCTACGACAAGCGGATCGGGTCAAATGTGAATCCGCTGGACCTGATCGGCGGGTAGCAGGTTTGGGGAATGGTGATACGTAATTCGTGGTGCGTGATGCGTGACCCATTCATCACGCACCACGCATCACGCTTCAGATTCGCTATTCGCGCTGCCAGAAGACAAAGCCAATCCCGGCCATTAAAACCAGGCCAAGCGCCAGCGCCATCGCCCCAATGCCAATGATTTGGCCCATGTCGTCGTTTCCGGACTTGGCGGCCGGGGTGGGGGTGATGGCAGCGCGGGTTACGGCCGTTGTGGCCTGAGGTGTAAACGTAGGTGAAGACAGCGCCTGGGTGGGCACGGCCGTTGCCGGCGCTGGCGTCGTCGTCATCGTTGGTTCGCTGGTCGGGGTGGGCGGCGGCGTTGGCGGCACAATCAACAACGCCTGTCCCACAGCCAGCAAATCATTCTCTGTAATGTTGTTATAAGCCAACAGTTGGTCCATCGACAGCCCATATTGCAGCGAAATACCCCATAAAGTATCACCGCTTTGCACAATGTGGGCTAACTGCGGCGTGGGCGTAGGCGGCGGCGCTTCACCAGGCAGCAGCCGGATCTTCACTTCGTCGCCGGGCTGGAGCGTGTCGTCGATTTGCATGTTGTTCAACCACAGCAGTTCGCCCAGGTCCAGGTTATACCAGGCGGCAATCGTCCAGGCGGAATCGCCGGGGCGGACTTTGTGAGTTGCCGGCGGCGTGGGCGTGGGCGGCGGTTCCTGCCCTTCCGCTAGCCGAATAAGCAGTTCGTCGCCCGGGTTGATGGTTGAGTCTTCCGTCAGGTTGTTATACAGCATGATGTCGGCGATGGTCACTTCGTAACGGGCGGCGATAGCCCAGAGGGTGTGCCCTTCACCGACGGTGTGCCAGATCGACCCATCTTCACGCGGCTGGCTGACTTCAATCGGTTCGACAAAGAAGGGGATGTTGGCGTAGGTCATTTCTTCCGGTCGATTGGTTGTGGCGGCGGGTGAATTGTCGGGTTGGCCAACCACCAACACGTAAAAGTTCTGGTCGTGGCCCTGGGCAAAACCGACGCCGGCCTGTGAATAGCGCGTGGAGATCATGGTGTTGAAGTGGACGGCGCTGTTACGCCACCAGGTAACGCCTTGCTGCGGGGTAAGTTTGGTTCCCCCGACGATGTTTTCGGAGACGTAGCCGGGGTAGCCGGCGGCATTGGCGCGTGTTTGTGGGGTGGAACCTCCGGCGCCGGTGTGGCTGTAGACGGCCGTTTGCGACATCCAATTCGCGTGGTTTTGCGCCGCCACGGCCAGCGTCGGGTTATATTCAAATGGCGGCAGACCGTAGGAAGCGCGCAAAGCATTTACCAACGTTAAAATGTCGCCCGTAGGCGACTGCGCCGCAGCGGTTGTGGCCGCTTTCTGGCTGCCAAATCCTAAAATGAAAGCAGTCAATAAGACCGCAAAAATGGCTCTTTTCATCATGGCGGCAACTATAACACAACCCCAGTCCGCACCAAATCGCGCCCCATCCCTATTATCAAATTCCCAGATACCGCTGTAAAAAAATGCTGCGGTGCGTCTTTTGATGGCGTATAATAAGTCTGCCCGCCCGTTGAAGGCGGATTGTCACACATCTGGCCTGAGAGGAACGCAATGAAGAGAGTTATTCAAATCGGAGCCGTATGCATCATGATCGCCGTTTGGGGCGCAGGATTGGTTTGGGCGCAAAATGCGGCAGAACTGGTCATCAATTACCCTCAGGTTACCGAAAATCCAGACGCCGACGCCCTGGCGTTGGATGTTTTCTTTACGGTGGTCGACGCGGAAAGACGGCCGATTGCCAACCCTTCCATCCAATCCGCCAGCATTCAAATTGTCGGCGATAGTACGATTTATGAAACGGCCGTCAGCAAACCCGACACGCCCTTTTTTGTCGCTATTGTGCTGGATACCAGCGGCAGCATGGGCGGGGCCATCGACGACATGCGCCGGGCAGCCAGCCAGGCCATCAACGGTGCGCCGCCGGAAGCCCAATTCGCCGTCATCCGGTTTAATGAAGATATCAATCTGGTGCGCGATTTTTCCGCCGATCAGGCACGGGTGCAAGACGCGATCAACAGTGTGCAGGTAGCCAACAAAGGCACTTGCCTCTACGACGCGACCTACACGGCGATTGATTTGGTCAATCAGGCCACCAGCAGTTTGCCGCAGGCGCGGCGGGCGGTGATTGTGTTTACAGACGGCCGTGACGAACTTGTCGCCGGTGAAGGTAATCCTTGCAGCCGCCACACCTACAGCGAAGTGATCAATTTTGCCACCATGCGCAACGCCAACGTGCCGGTCCATACCATCGGCCTGTCCGGCGGCCAAAATGTGAACGAAATCGAACTGCGCAATCTGGCGCGGGAAACCGGCGGGCTGGCCGCGATTGGCGATCAGGCGGCGCTGGCCGATTCATTTCGTCAAATTATGGATGGTTTAAAGAGTCAGTGGCTGGCCAGCGCCCAATTATTTCCCACCCAGGGCGAGCATTCGGCCACGTTAACAATCAACTTGCAAGACGGCCGTTCGCTGACGGAAAATTTCACCTTTATCGCCAGCCGCGATTATTTTCGACCGCCGGAACCGGTGGAGCTGTCGTTGGATAGTTTGCGGGCAAACGAGGCGGGCAATCTGGTGCTGACGCTGGATGTGACCAGCCCGCAGCTTGTGGGGCAGGTGGAAGTGAAGGTGCTGGACGGCGGCGTGGAAGTTTCACGCCAGGCGACGACGGAGATTGGCGCTGTGTTGTCGTTTGAACTGCCGGCCGCCGATTTGGAATTAGGCGGCCAGTACGCCATCGAAGTGACGGCCGACAATCCGGACGGTGCAGCCATCAAAAATGACAAAAACGAAACGGTGCTCCTGGAACATTCCTTTAGTTATGATCCCACCGTGGTAGTCGAAGAGAGCCTGGTGACTACGGTCAAGATCGAGCCGGTGCGTGTGGATGAGGCCAACGAGCTGCTGCTGGTTGGCGTGAAAACGCAAAATGGCGACCCCATTGATTCGTATGCCATTGGGCTGGTGAATGAGCAGACCAAGCTGGAAGATTTTCATGTGGATGGGCTGCGGCCGGATGCGGCGGGCATGTTGACGGTTCCTCTGGCGGCGTTGGGCGAGGGCAGTTATACGATTTTGCTGGAGGCGCGGGCTGCGGACGGAACGGCCGTGGCCACGGCCGAATATGAGGATGTGGCTTATACCCCGCCGCCGCCGCCAGCGCCGCCCAGTTTGTTTGCCCGGCTTTCCGTCGCGCTGACTCAATATTGGTACATCACGCTGCTGATTGTATTGCTCGTTGTGGGCTTAATTGTCTGGCTGATGGTCCGCTCGCGGCAGGATAAGTTGATTACGGGCACGCCGGTTTTGCAGGGTCAGGGCATCAAATCGGCGGCGCAGCCGCAGGCGCTGCATCAGACCATGTTGTTTGACCAGGCGTCTTCGGCCGATAAACCTACCGGAGCCAAAACGGCCGCGAAACGGCCGTCTCAACCACGCCTCCGCATTATCCAAACCATCGACCATACGTTGATCGGCCAGGATGTGGCCCTGGCTGCATTTCCGTTTACGGTTGGCCGGGAAGGGTGCGATCTTAATATCAGCGGCGACGGCCGTGTGTCGCGGCGTCACCTGAGCATCAATTTTGAAAACGGCCGTTACTTCCTCACCGATCTCCACTCCAGCAACGGCACATTTGTGGCCGGGCAAAAGCTGGCGCCGGATGCGCCATTCGCCCTGTCTGGCTCGGTGCGGATCGATCTGGGCAAATTTACCGCCCTGGAGTTGACAATTTAGCTGAATTGTGCATCAAAAAGTGGGGCAATTAAAAAATTGGTAAACGGCCGGTGGCGTAACGGCCGTTACGTTGCCAAGCTTTCTCCGTATCGCGCCTCATTTCCAGGAACGGCCGTGCCGGAAGTGATAGCCTAATCCCCGGATTTTTTTACGAATGGTTTCGGACGTGGGCAGCTCTTCGTCCCGATAACCTCTTGCCTGAACCAACCGCCGCCTCACCTCTGGCGCGCTGAGACCGATGCTGCGTGTCAGCGCGTCGGTTTCGGCATCGCTTTCCAGAATGGCCTGAATGTCGATGAGCAAATTGGGTAGTTTTTCTTCAGCCGCCCGCCTGCCTCTGGCATAAAACCGGTCCTCGATGAGCTTGCCGCTGTCCAATTCCCCCATCGCTTTCCGAATGGTGCCTCGGTTCCAGCCCAGCTCGCGTTCGGCCTGGCGCTGGCCGCCCGCGCCCAACATTTTGACCACCTGGGCCATGAAGAGCCGTCGTTCACGGCCGTTCAGGGCATCGGCGGTTTGTTTGTAGGCGGTTATGAGCTGTGGGTTAAGTTTCATGCGCTTGCGCCTATCGAAAATTGGCAGTGGGATGATTAAAATAATGGCTGGGATAATTTATTATCTGGTTATTGACGGCCGTTTCTGTGCCTTTTACACTGTGCTTATCAGTTGAGCCGGACGAGCAATCAAGACAACAAGCGAGAAAATTGGGCTGAAAAGAATAGTTCTGGCCTAAGCCATGTAAGAAAGGTAACGGCCGTTTCAACCCCAAATTCAAGCTTATTGTAAAGGAGAGTGCCCTATTCGGAAACCCATATTTCCCCCAATATCCATCGATTCTTCCTATTTGGAAACCCTTTTCAGGCAAAGAGAGGTAAAAAATGGCTGATCTAATTGAAGCAGATTATGACGTTCTGGAGCAAGTTTCGCGCCGTTTCTCGCAGCAAGGCGATGAAATCCAGCAAATGTTACAGAACATTCGCAACCGCATGGGCCAATTGCAAAATTCTTGGGAAGGCCGCGGTTCGCAAGCCTTCTTCGCGGAAATGCAAGATGAAGTTGTCCCCGGAATAGACCGCTTGCGCCATGCTCTGGAAGATGCGGGTAACGTAACCAAACAAGTCGCCGAAACGTTGAGCCAGGCCGAAGAAGAGGCTGGTAACGCATTCCGAGTTATTTAGGCGCATATTGATTCAACATTAGGAGAGAACCATGACCGATATTATTAAGATGGACTATGGGCAAATGGAAGAAATGGCGCAAGCCTTCGCCCAAGGCGCCCAAACACTTGAGGCCACCATGTCTGAAGTGAACCAGATTGCTGAAATGTTGGAAAATGGCGGACTGCGCGGCGAAGCAGGCGATGCGTTTAGTGAAGCGTGCCGCGCTGTTTTAACGCCGGCTATCCAGCGCCTTCATGATAAATTTTTGGAATTGCAGGCCGACGTAATGGGCGCTCTGGACGACATGCGCAGCGCGGACCAAGATACGACCCGGATGTACAACTAACAGTGAGGTGACAAATCATGAGCATTAAAAAACTCTTACTCCGTGTAGCTCGCTCTGTCCTGAACGAGGTCTTAGGACAAGTTAACGCCCAGATGAGCATTCTGCAAGATGCCGTTCGCGCCCCGATTCAGGCGATGATTGGCCAGGTGACCAGCGGCGTGTGGATTGGCCGCGGGGCAGACGCTTTTGTGGCGGAATGTACCAATCTGTTCATCCCTGGTTCGGATCGGCTGATTGAGCATTGCACAACGATGACGGTAAGCATCAACCGTGCCGCCGACACAATGGAACAGGCAGACCGGCAAGCCCGTGGTTTGGTGGAAGGTCTGGCTGGCATATTCCAGAATATTTACTAGGTCACTTAGACGGTTACGCGCCGATTGAATAAGGAAGGTAACACATGGCTGGTGAAGAAGTTTTCATGGATGTCCCGGCAGTGATGGGCATGGGCAAACGGTTTGAGGATATTGGCAATATTTTGAAGAGCGTCGCGGCCGCCCTGGAAGCGCTGATGACGGTGTTAAAAGCGACGGCCTTTATTGGTCTGGTTGGCGGGCTGGCTGTTGAACGGTATCTATCGCAGTTGAAGCCGGTCATTGAGCAGTTGTCGGAAAAATGCACGGAAATTGGCGGCGACCTGGCGGCTTCAGCGCGGGCATATGAACGTGGTGATGCGATGGGGAGTACGCGGTTTTATTAAACAGCCGATAGTGGTTGCTCGGCTGGATGGTTAACCCAAAACGCCGGCAAGATAATCCTTGCCGGCGTTTTGATTGGTGGGGGGATGTGTGGTGGTTAGATAACGGCCGTTGCCGCTTCACTCAACGCCAATGCCATGGCAATCAACAAAGTCACGACAAACGCCGTCGCAATCACAATCGCCACCGTGCGCCAATTAATTCGCCGTCCTTTCTTTTCCTTCGGCACAGGCGGGAAGGTGGCCAGTAACTCATGGGCTAACGTCAGCACGTCCGGTTGGCGAGCCTGGTAACTCTGGTGAATGCCCCTGGCGGCAATCTCCGGCACAGTTTGTAAATCTGCCCGATTCATTGGCGCTGGTTTTGCCTGTAAAACGTCATGGTAAATATCTTCATCCGCGCGCAAGCGATAGGCAAAAGCGGGCTGCCCGGCCAGCATTTCATACAGCAACAAATTCAGGCCATACACATCGGTCGATGCGCCAACCGAGCCGCCGCTCTTGCGGATCAATTCCGGCGCGGCATAAGCGGCAGGCACAAAACGCGAATCCCAATAGCGAGCTACATTTTGCGGATCACTCACCGCCCCAAGGTCCATCAAAATCGGCCGTGGAATGCCTTCCTTGTCAAAGCGGATAAACACAATTTCCGGGCAGAGGCACAAATGCAAAATCTGATTTTTGTGCATGAGGGCAATCACATCGGCCAGACTGATGGTGATCCAACCGGCGTGTTGGTACCAAGGCTGAGGATTCTTCAACAAAATGCCGCGCAAAAAGTCCCCTTCCGCATAGTCGAAGATGGTGTAATACAACGTTTGTTCATGCGACACCGTTTTACCAATCGGGTGTTCGCGGAGATTGGCCTGTTTGTGGGCCGGCAGCAGGGTGGGCAGCATCGGGTGAAACTGCTTGTTCACCTGAAGCTGCATCAAAAAGGCGGCTTCGCGTTTCAGCCGTTCCTGAAATCCGGCATGGGCAATCTTCAGCAGCACTTTTTGCCCTTGCCGTTCGGCCTCATAAATCGACGAGGTGCGCAGCACCGTCAGCAGTTTGACGATGTTGAGATCGCCAACCGTTTCTCCGTAATCAAAAACCGTCACCATGTTGTCGATGGAACAGTAGCTTTCCTGGCACCAGAGAGACCCGCCAGTGGATTTCCGACCGCAGTGGATACATATTTGCTTCAATGGACTTTTCCTCCACAACTTCGAGGGTGAATAAACTATCTGAATGCTGCCAGCATTTTGGTCCCTATTCTGTGATTAAGGTACTTTCCAAAAGGGTATGTGTCAAGTGTTTGCCGGTGAAATTGTAGAAAGTTTTGTGTTTAAGTGTTGATTATTATGACCTGTGAAGGTTAAAATGAGATCGTCCCTCAAACGATGCTGCATGAGAATGTAGCTGGCACGACATCAAGGAGGATCCGTGCATGTCTGAACCCAAATACATAGAACGCCCCCCACGTATCCAACCGGAACTGCCGCAGGGCGCTGTGGAAATCCCCTCTCCTCCCGGTGACGAACAGGAACAAAATCAATCGCTTGTGCAAATTGGACTGCCGCTGCTAACGATCGTGGGGTATGTTTTGATTTCGGTGTTTGGCCGGGGGCGGAGTTTGCTTTTCATTTTGCCGATGGGCATGTCGGTGGTCGCTTCGGTGGCCTTTGCGTTGTACAGTCGCCATCAGAATAACAAGAACAAAGGGGTTAAAGAGGCGGCGTATGCGGAGCAGTTGTTAGAGATGCGGCGGGAAATGACGGTTAGCCATGATATGCAGCGCCGTTTTTATCGCCACAATTATCCGGAACCCGGGCAGGTTTTAACCATTGCTCAGGAAGCAAGCCGGCGGTTTCATGCCACGGCCGTTTCGCCCACACCCCCTCATCTGGCCACACGCCTCTGGGAACGGCGCACCAGCGATGACGATTTTGGCACACTGCGCCTGGGCATGGGCAGCTTGCCTTCCACTGTTGTTTACACGCTGGCGCAAGGCGGCAGCTTCGACGACCCGCAAGTGCGCGACGCCATGCGCCTGGCCGAAGATTCCCAATTTGTTAGCGATGTGCCCATTACCATTCCCCTGCGCCAGCCGGCTCCCCAAGAAACGGGCGAAGAGCCAACGCTTATCGCCCGCCACGCCATCGGCATTACCGGCAAAAATTCAGGCGCAGTCTATGCTTTTGTTCAGGCGCTGCTGGCTCATTACGCTGTTTTTCAGTCGCCCACCGACGCCCGCCTGCAAATTTTGGGCACGATGGAAGGGCGCAAAAATTGGCGTTGGGTCACATCGCTGCCCCACGCCCAGGGCGGCAAGCAAAACGAGACTATTTGTTTCGAAGACGGCCGTGATCGTGAAGGCGACAAAGAGCGCAGCAAGGTCTACACCTTCCTCAAAAACCTGCGCAACGTTCTGGACGAACGCCAGCTCCGCCTGCAAGACCCCGACAACAACGTCGATGTCACCCTGCCGTTTTTGCTGGTTGTTGTCGATTTGCTCACCCCACTGCCTCAAGGCTCCTGGCTGCGCGATCTGGAAATGGACCCCGGCATCTCCTTGCTGCTGCAGCAAGGCCCATCCCTCGGCGCGGCCATCCTCTTTTTAGTTCCCGAAACTGGCAAAATACCCAGCGGCTGCCAGTCGGTTATCGAAGTCACGGTCTCGCAAAACGATGAAGAGCTACGTCTAAACCAGGCAAACAAAATTGGGTTTCGGTATGCGGAAGTGGGCGTCAACACGCCGCGCTACATCGGCCAGGCCGATACCATCGACAATCTGGAGGCGTTGGATCGATTGGCCCGCGAGTTAGAACCGCTGCAAGTGCGCAAAAGCTACGGCGCTGATCTGCCTAATGGCGTTTTGATGATGGAAATGCTCGGCGTCAGCACGGCCGATGACCTGCGCCAGCTCACGCTGGAAAATTGGCGCATCAACAAACAGCCGGAAAACGCCGACTGGCTCAAAGTGGCCCTGGGTCAGCTTTCTGGCGGCGATGTGCGCCGGCTGAAATTCTCCGCAGACGCCGATGGCGTGCATGGCCTTATCGCCGGCAGCACCGGTTCCGGTAAATCGGAACTGCTCATGACGATGATTTTGGGGCTGGCATTGAATTATGATCCGACCATTGTCAATTTTGTGCTGGTGGATTTTAAGGGTGGGGCGGCTTTTGAACCGTTCCGCAACTTACCGCATTGTGTAGATATTGTCACCAATTTGCGCGGTTCGGCGGTGGAGCGCATGTTTGCGGCCATCACAGCCGAATTGAACCGGCGGCAGGCCATCAACGTGGCGACCGATTCCAAACATATCGTCCATTATCGCCAGCAGAAATTGCATGTGCCGCCATACGGCCGTGCCATCGTCGTCAAAGATAAAGAATTTCACACGTCGCCTTATCCGCACCTGTTCGTCTTCATCGACGAATTTGCCGAAATGATCGCCGAGAATCCGGAATACAAAGCCCAGTTGAACAGCATCACCCGCCTGGGTCGGGCGTTGGGCGTCACGCTCATTTTGGCGGCGCAGCGCCCCACGGGCGTCACCGACCAGATGCGCGCCAACATCAAATTCCGCATTGCTTTACGCGTGGAAACCCGCGAAGAGAGCGGCGAAGTGCTGCGCCGCCCCGACGCCGCCTATTTGCCTACGGGCATTCCGGGGCGCGGTTATCTGCAAGTGGGCAACGAAAACATCGAGATGATCCAGGTAGCCTGGACCGGTTCGGAATATCGCGGCGGGCGCGAAAAAAAGAAGCCAAATGTGAAATGGCCGGACCGCAATAAACGAACGACCGAGGAAAACGAAGAAGAATTCCCCAAAGTTTTTGAGATGATGGTCGACCTGATGGATGAAATGGCCAAAGAGCATTCGCTGCCGCAGCGCACGCCCTGGCCCGATTTTTTGCCTGCCAGTATGTCGCTGCAAACGCCGGTGGACGCCACCTACATCAACCCGCAGGGCTTGAAATTGATGCAGCTTCCTGGCGTGAGCGCGTCCACGGCCGTTCCCGCCACCTCACCCGACGAAGACGCCTTGCCGCCTGTGCCGCTGAACACGGCCGTTTCTCTCTGGATGAACGACGAAAACGCCTGGTTTGGCATTGATTGGGCCGAGCGGGCCATGCGCGCTGTCGTGGGCCTCATCGACAATCCCTACAACTCGGAGCAGCTGCCCCTGGTGGTAGATTTTCGCCGCGGCCACGCCGTCATTTTTGGCGCGTCGGGCTGGGGTAAGACCACATTTCTGCGCACGCTGGTCGCCACTCTGGCGGCGACCCATTCACCAACCGAACTGCACGTCTACATTCTCGATTTTGGCGGGCGGCAAATGAACGTACTGCGCGATCTGCCCCACGTCGGCGAAATTATCACCCCGGACGAAGAAGAAAAGGTCACGCGCCTGCTGCGCCGCCTGGATCAGGAATTGAATCGGCGCAAGACAGTCCTCAGCGACGCCGATGCGGATGATTTGTACCGGTATAACAGCGCCAACCCAACGGCCGTTATCCCCGCCATGCTCATCATCATCGACAACTTCGCCGAATTCCGCGAGAGCTTTGAAGACCTGATGCCGCTGCTCATTTCCCTGGTGCGCGAATCGCGCGCCTACGGCATCCATTTCGCCGCCTCAGCCGAACTGCCCGGTTCGTTGGGCGGCAAGCTGTACACCTTGTTTACCGAACGCATGGCCCTGAAGCTGTCTGATCCTACTGAGTATTCCGGCATTGTCGGGCGCGGCGCGCGGGTCATCGACGATATCGCCGGGCGCGGGTTTATCAAGCATGAGCGACGGGCGCTGGAATTCCAAACGGCGCTGCCGGTTGGCTTGCCGGGCGATGGGCAGGAATTGGACGAGACGCAAAAGTTGTCCATTCTGGTGCAGGCGATGCAGGAGTTTGGCCGCGATATACCGAAGGAGAAACGGCCGTCTCCCATCAACACCCTCGCCAACCGCGTTTTGCTCAAAAGCCTGCTGCCCGACCCTCTGCCGCGTCCGGCGGCAGCTCGCCGCCGCATCCAGCCCATCCTGGGCATCGACGATCTCACCCTGGAGCCCTGGTTGTTCGACATGCCGGGACAGGGACCGCACAGCCTGGTTATTGGGCCACCCAGCTCCGGCAAAACCACTACATTACGCAGCCTGGCGTTGTCTTTGGCCCACACCTACACGCCCGACGAGGTGCTTCTCGTCCTGGTCGATTTCCAGCAAAAATTCTTCAAGTATGGCGGGCGGCGATCGTTGGGCGAACTGCCGCACGTGGCCGACGTGCTGACCAGCAGCGAACAGTTAGAAGCCTTCGTCGCCAACCTGGAGGCCGAATGCAAAACATTGGCCGCCGAACGGAAACGGCCGATTTTCATCCTCATCGACAACTACGACAGCTTCAGTGAAGATGCGGGGCAGCAGCGTAAGGCGCTGCCCATCCTGGGCACGCTGGCCCGCGAATATGGCACGGCCGGTCTGCACATCATCGCCGCCGGTTCGCCGACCATTGCCCGCGCGCCGGAAGATTTGCGCAAGCAGCTTTCTGTGCCGCGTTATGGTCTGGCCTTGCAAACGGCCGACACGGTGCAAGTTCTCAACGGCAAAGCGCCGCGTGGCATGGCCCAGGCGGAACTGCCGTTAGGGCGCGGCTTTCTGGTGCGCTCTGGCCGCACGACCATGCTGCAAATCGGCACACCGTACGACGACGACGAACATATTGAAAGCGCGCTGGACCATTGGGTAGAAGTGATTTGTGACCGGTATCCACGGCAGAAAAACCAGTGGACTGCGCCCCAAGCCGCGCAGGCGGCCCCGTCAGCCGCCGACAAACCAATCAGCCGTGGGGCGGCGGAGGGCACGGCCGTTTCCCAGCCGGCCCCAACCCGCACAACCCTTGCCGCTCGTCCGGAACGCTCGGTGGTGCGCACGGCCGTGCCGGACAATGTAGACATCGCCTTCGTCCGCCAGGAGCTAAAAACCAAACGCGCCATGAACGACGCGCTTCTGAATATGTTAAGCGATGTAGACGTATTAAACATGGCCGTAGAAATGAAGATTATTACACTGCCAGAGGAACCGGCAGGCGAGTAAAAGGGACAACGCCATGAGTGACTATCTGGAAGTGACGATTGATGTGTTCGACGAAGCCGGGCAGCGTGCCCAGGTGCTGCGCAGCCTGCCGGTGCGCGGTCTGATTGATGAGGTGCTGCGCGAATTTAGCGGCCTGGAAAAAAGCACGATCGACGCCTACGCGCTTTATCTGAAGGACGGCAACAAACTGCTAGACCCGACATTGTCGCTGGTGGAACAGGGGGTGACAGACCAGGATGAACTGGTTTTTGGCTGGGCGCAGGCTTCACGCGCGCCAGGCAGGCTGGTAATTACGGGCAGCCGCACGGCCGTCTTGCGTGATGAACAATCGGGCAAGATATTTCCCATCGACTGGCAGCCGGCAGTGATTGGCCGCCCGCACACCGACCCGGCCTTGAACCGTTTGCTGGCGGTCGACGTTTCCGGCTTTGCCAACAGCCGCCGCGTCTCGCGCCGTCATGCGCAAATCACAGAACGGGATGGGCGCTATTTTTTGGAGAGCCTATCGCCGCACAACCCGACGTATGTGGATGGCGGGCAGGTGGTGGGGAAACGGCCGTTGCAATCAGGCAGTCGCCTTTCCCTGGGCGGCAGCGGCATCACCCTGGTTTTTAACCTGACATAACAAACGGAGTGTGCGACATTTTCCAAAGAACCGCAAAAGGCAAAAAATGGCCGTAGATATAGAAGTAGATTATGAAGTTCTTGAAGACGCAGCTGCAAAATTTCGGCATCAGGCGGATGAAATCTATCACCTGCTAGCGCAGCTGCAGCGGCGAATAGACACCCTGCAAACGGATGGCTGGTTGGGCACGGCCGCGCGCGCTTTTTACGTGGAGATGGATTATGATGTACTGCCCGCCGTGCGCCGACTGGCTGCTGCCTTGGACGAGGCGTTTGTGGTCAGCCAACGCGTAAGCGAAACATTTGAACTGGCGGAAGAGGACGCTGCCGCCCAGGTACAGGTACTTGCGTCTTAAATGGGGCTTTGGAGGCATCGATGCGCGGAAATTACATATCTGGCCCTGCGGCGGTGTTGGTTTTACTCTTTTTTTTCTTACCCTGGGTAACTGTTTCTTGTAATGGCCAGCCGTTGGGTCAGTTCAGCGGGTATGATTTGGCGGCAGGTGTGCCCGTTTCAACCCTTGTTGGCTCAGAGGCTCTGTCGCCTTTGGGCGGCCTTCCTGGCGATCCAGCTTTGTTTCTGGTTCCCCTGGTTGCTCTCATTACCTTGCTGTGGGTGATTTTGGCGTTTGTGAAAAGGGAGTGGGAAGTGTACACCGGCGCGGGCACGGTGGCGGCGGCCGTTTTAGGGGTGTTGGTGTTGGTTTGGCGCTGGTTGGTATTCCCCGCGCAGCCCGTCGAACTGGTCGCCATTTCATATGAACCGGCTGTGTGGCTGACTTTGATGGGGTTGGTGGGCATTATTTTAGGCGGCGGGCTATCGATTGTGCTTTCGCGGCGGGCAACGGCCGTGTCCTTTATCCCCGGTACGCCTCCATTTCCGCCACAGCCATACACGGCCAGTGCCGGCGACGGCCGTCCGCCGTCACAGCCAACGATACTGGAAAACCCTGCGCCCCAAACGGTAATGGGCGACACGCCGACCGCGAGCGACGAGCCGTATACGGCCGTCGACAAAACCGAAATATTGAGCGATCAGCCAACCGTGCTGGCCTGGCTGATCATTCGGGAAGGCGAACAAGCCGGGTCACAATTCCGCTTGTTCGGGGTGACGCAGATTGGGCGGCACCCATCCAACGACATTGTTTTGACAGACGCGTCGGTTTCTGGGCGGCATGCGCGGGTGGTGTGGGAAAACGGCCGTTTCACCCTGCATGATCTGCAAAGCACCAACGGCGTCTATGTGAAAGAGGAAACCACGTACAGTTGGCAGCGCATCAGCACAGTCGATCTGGCCGATGCTGTACAAGTGCGGCTTGGTCGTGTTGTCCTTCATATGATGGTAGTGGCTGCGGAATAAGTGGATCCGCACGAATTAAATCTGGCCGATTTCGGCCAATCGCAGCAAGCGGACCCATCGGCGGCGCCGGGTTGACCACAAGCGCGGCCTTTGGTTCCATGAGAAAAATCACGTCAAAAAAACTTATGGCTATACAAGCTGACAAAAACTATGATCCCCGCCTGGTTGGGGCCGTTACCGATCAGGGACCGACGCGCCAGGGCAATCAGGATGCGCTTTGGGTTCCGGATCGCGCTGCGCCGACAGAATTGGGCGCGCTGTATGTGGTCGCCGATGGTGTTGGCGGGCAAGAACATGGCGCAGAAGCGGCGCGCACGGTGACGGCCGTTCTGTCTGATGTGTTCTATCGTGAGCGGCAGCATGGGCGGCCCGTGGCCGAAGCCCTGGTAGAAGCCGTGACGCAGGCCAATCAGGCCGTTTTTGATGACGCCCAAAGCCGGGACGCGCGGATGGGTTCCACCGTGGTTGCGGCCGTCGTGGCAAGCGGCGTCGCCTGGGTGGCCCATGTGGGCGACGCTCGCGCCTATCTGGTGGAAGGGCGCAAGCTGCGGCCGCTTACCCGCGACGATACCTGGGTGCAAAACCAGGTTGACGCCGGAATCATTTCCCTGGAAATGGCCGAAAAGCATGAGTTTCGCAATGTGGTGACGCAGGCTTTGGGCAATCGTCAGGATGTTAACGTGCATCTCACGCAGCCCCAGCCGTTTGGCCCGGGCGCGATCCTGCTGCTTTGTTCGGATGGTTTGTACGATGCTGTGCCGCCGGAAATCATGTACGACCTGACGGTTCAAGAATCGGCGCAGACAGCGGCCCGCGCGCTGGTGAATGCGGCTATTGAAGCTCAGGCCAGCGATAACATCACGGCCGTCGTGATTAAATCTTCCCTGGCGAATCCGATGGTGGCCCCGGCTAAAACAACGCGCAGCGGACAATCGGTCCCGTTGTGGCTGCCTGTGGCGATCACCGTGGTGGTGGTCGTGGTGGTGGCGGTGTTGTTGGGGATTTGGCAGGCGTCGCGGCCGCCGGACGCAGCTGGTCTGGGTACGGCCGTTTCAACAGCAGCAGCGCCGGTCATTGTTCCAGGCGCGGCAACAGATTTGGCAACGGCCGTGGCCACCGAGCCGCCGCAGCCTACCGCCACTCTGCCGCCCACACACACGCCCACCGCCACCCCGCAGCCCACCCTGGAAGCCGTCGCCGCCCCGGCAACCGCCGAACCGCCAACGGCCACATCTTTGCCGCCCCTGCCGCAAGCGTGCATCGTTACACCTGGGCAGGTGTTTGTGTGGCCGGATGCGGCGATGGCTCCTGGCGGTTGCCAAACGGCCGTGTCGAAAAACACCTTTATCACCGGCGATCTTATTTATTTGGTGGGCGACGGCTCGCGCAGCCTGCCCATTCCTGGCGATTGCGGCAATTTTAGCGATTTTATTCAGGTGCAATCCCAGACCGATTCAGAAATCATTGGCTGGGTTTTTCTCAATCAGATTAAGCGGTTGGAGCCGGGTGAAGCTTGCGTTACGCCCTGATTGGCAAGGGGGGATAAACGCGATGACCGAGTCACGCATTTTCGGACGTTACGAAATTCAGCGGTTGTTGGGCAAAGGCGGCATGGCCAGTGTGTATCTGGCCCACGATCCCCGATTTGACCGGCAGGTAGCGATTAAGGTGCTGCCGCGGCAGTTCTTGCATGATCCAATTTTCCACGAACGGTTCCATCGGGAAGCGCGCACCATTGCCCGGTTGGAACATGATGCCATCGTGCCGGTGTATGATTTTGGCGAGCATCAGGGGCAGCCATATCTGGTGATGCGCTACATGCCCGCCGGTTCGTTGGCCGATCGGCTGGACAACGGGGCCATGCCGCTGCCGGCCATCGCCCCGATCTTAAAGCGTTTGGCCGATGCGTTAGATTATTCTCATAGTCAGGGTGTCATTCACCGCGACCTGAAGCCAAGCAATATCTTGTTCGATAACCAGGAAAACGCTTTTTTGTCTGATTTTGGCATCGCCAAGTTGGCGGAGTCAATGGCGACATTGACCGGGGATGCGATTGTCGGGACGCCGGCTTACATGAGTCCGGAGCAGGTGCAGGGTGGGCAGGCTTTAGATGGCCGTTCCGACATTTACACGCTGGGTGTGATTTTATTCCAGATGCTCACCGGCGAAATGCCCTTCAAAGCCGACACGCCCGTCCAGCAGTTGATGGCCCACGTGCTGACGCCGGTGCCTTGTGTGCTGGAATTTCGCCAGGATTTACCGCCGCAGTGCGAGGCGGTGATCGCCCAGGCAATGGCCAAGGCCCGCGAAGATCGGTACAGCACGGCCGCTCGTCTGGCGGCCGTGGTGGAATCGCTTGTTCGGCCGGAAACAGGGTTGGGGCAGGGTGTGGAAACGCGCGTCACGCCGCCCAAGGCTCCTGCGCCTGCCGAGTCGCTGGCGACGGTTCTGGCTGAGGAGCCGGAAGGGTGGGCGGCAACGGTGGCGGAGGAAACGGCCGTTCCTCCGGTTGTGGATGCGCCGCCTCTGCCAACGGCCGTAGAAGAGAAACAGGCCGACCAGCGGCGCAGTCCGCTGGCCCCAACCTACATGGCCGAACCGCTGTTTGGCGCGCCTGAGCCGCCCGCTGAACGGCAGCGCATGTCGCCCTGGTTGTGGGCCGGCGCGGCGGGGCTGCTTATTTTCGGCCTCCTCGCCGTCTGGGCGTTAACGCGCCGCCCTGATGATGGGCAAATGGGGGCCGGGGAAAGCCCTGTTTTGCCGGCCGAAGCCGATCCGTCCGTCTTGTTGGGCAGTTACATTCAGGCGATGTGGCTGGATGGTTACGACGTGACGAGTCTGGCGTATGAGCCTGGGCGCTGGGGCGTGGTGATGTCTGATGGGGTTGGATACGGCCGTCAGAGTTGGTACATCTCCTCTGAATCGCCGCTGGCCGAAATCGAAAAAAATTGGAACCACGGGTTAGAAGTAACCGAACTGGCCTACGGTGATGGACATTGGGTGGTTATATTTTCCGAGGACGCCGGATTGGGGCGGCAGTTGTGGAGCCTGTCTTCTGAATCGCCCAAAGCCTACATCCAAACCCAATGGGCGAAGGGGTACGATGTGACCAGCCTGGCATATGGCGATGGCGCGTGGGCGGTGGTCATGTCTGAAGATAGCAACTTGGGGCGGCAGTTGTGGTTTCTTACCAGCGAATCGCCGCAGGCCTATATTCAGGAGCAGTGGGCCAAAGGGTATGACGTGACCAGCCTGGCATATGGGGCAGGCGCATGGGCTGTGGTCATGTCCGAAGACAGCAATTTGGGGCAGCAGCATTGGTCGCGAGCCTCTGAATCGCCTCTGGTTTTTATGCAAACGCAGTGGGCCAATCGAAACGACGTGACCACGGTGAGTTATGGCGATAATTCCTGGGCGGTGATTGTTTCCAGCGAGGCGAATTGGGGACGCCAACTCTGGCACACTGCGGCGCAGTTCACCGCCGAACCCTGAATTGAACGTGCTGTTTGTCCTGGCTGCCGGTTAAACGCGGCCTTGTTCATGGATAACGGATAGAGCCATACTGACAGGTTTCCCGAAATCTATCAGGTATGGGGTGGAAACGAGTTACAGCTATGTCATTAGATCCCACACAACTCATTGGGCAGCAAATTGGTCACTATGAGATCAGGAGCCATATCGCTCGCGGCGGAATGGCCGATGTTTACCAGGCGTTCGACGTCAATTTGCACCGCAAGGTAGCCCTGAAGGTGATGCTGGCGCAGCTTTCGGCTGATACACAGTTTGTGGAACGATTTCGGCGGGAAGCGCAGACAGTGGCGCAGTTAGAACACCCCAACATCATTCAGGTGTATGGCATTGGGTTGACGCCTGACCAACGGCCGTATATCGCGATGCCATTTATCGACGGCGGGGCGCTGCGCGATACCCTGGAAATGCTGGCGCGGCGCGGCGAACTGCTGCCCACGACGCAGGCTCTGGCAATTGTGCGGCAGATGGCCGATGCGCTGCGCGTGGCTCATGCCGCCGGGATTGTGCATCGGGATATTAAGCCGAGTAACATTTTGCTGCGGCCGGATGGCACGCCCATCCTGGTGGATTTGGGGATTGCCGCTGTGCAGAGCGCGCCCAAATTAACCCAGACGGGCACATTGATCGGCACGCCGAATTATATGTCGCCGGAACAGGCGCGCGGAGAAAAACTGGACGGCCGTTCCGATCTCTATTCGCTAGGTGTGATTTTGTATGAAATGCTGGCCGGGAAACGGCCGTTTGAAGCCGATGACCCGCTGGCTGTCTTGCATAAACACGTCTACGAAGAGCCAACCCCACTGGAAAATATCCGCCACGATCTGACGCCGCATACCCGGTATGTGGTGCAGGCCGCCATGCAAAAAAATCCCATGAACCGCCTGCCAACGGCCGTTGACATGCGAAACGCCATCGACCAGGCAATAGAGGCCGAAGGCGGTCCGGGTCGCATCTCTACCTCCGGCGCCTGGCGGCCACATCCGATGGAGCAGTACACCATCGGCCCGTCTAAAATTGTGCCGCCAAACTTTGCGCCCACCGATTTGCTGCCGCAAGACACCGGACCGACTGTGCCGCGTTCGGTCGGCGGCGGGGGCAAAGGCTGGGTGATTGGTCTGGTGGTTGTTTTGCTCGCCTTGCTGTTTCTGGGCGGCGGGTATTTGGTGGTGCAGTCGCTGCGCGGGCCAGACACGGCGGCTGTGCCCACCGCCACGCAAATTGTGCTTGTGGCCGAGGAAAACCCGACTGCCTTGCCGACGGCCGTAGCTGCGGAAACGGCCGTGCCCAATGACATCATCGCTACGGCCGTTCCCGAACCAACCGCTTTGCCATCGGTCACCCTGCCGCCGCCGACCGACGCGCCGCCGACCGACGCACCGCTGCCCACCGAAACGCCCGACATGGGACCGGAACGGCTGACGATTGGTTACTCGGCGGGCAATCTGCCGATTGAGGCGGTGCGGATTGGCGGCGGGTCAAAAGCGATTGTGTTTATCGGCGGGCTGCATGCCGGGGCCGCGCCGTCTACGGTTTCGCTGGCGGAAACGGCCGTCAATTATTTCTCGAGCAATTTTCAGGAGATTCCGCCGCAGACGACCCTGTACATTATTACGAATGCCAATCCCGACAGCCGCCCGGTTGTGGGAGAACTGGACGGCCGTCTCAATGCCAACGGCGTGGATTTAAACCGCAATTGGGATTGTCGCTGGGTAAAAGACGCCGCTTTTCGTGGCAATACCGTGCCCGGTATTGGCGGCCAATTTGCCTTTTCGGAGCCGGAAACGCAGGCGTTGGTGGAATTTATTCAGAGCGTCAGCGCGACGGCCGTGGTGTTTTGGGAAGCCAAAACAACCGCGGGCCTTTCTTCCCCAGGCGCGTGTAATGGTCCTAGCCGGGTGTCGGTCCCTCTGGCGCAGTCGTATGGCATCGCCGCCGGTTATCCCATCGCCGATTTCGAGAATCTGACCAACCAGACGCTAAACGGCGACGGAACCAACTGGCTGGATGGCCAGGGCATCCCGGCGATTGCCATTATTTTGCCGGATTATGTGACGGTGGACTGGGGCGATAATCTGGATGGAATTCGGGCTGTTTTGCGGGATTTCGGCAGCTAGAGCTATCATTGGCGCATGATTAAGTTGCCGATACCTTTTTTTATAGCCTTCGTTCTTGTGAGTGGATTATTTTTGAGCCTGATTGGCTGCCAACCGGCAGAGATACCGCTGCCGACGCAAATGCCCACGGCCGTTACCATCCTCACCTTCACGCCCCAACCCACGCCAACCCAAACAAACACGCCGACAGTTACGCCAACGGCCGTGCCTTCCAGCACGCCGGTCATTCAACGGCCGTCGGCGACGCCGCTGCCTACGGATACGCCGCCGGCCACGGCTACCACGCCGGCCAATGCGCTCACCCAGACTGTGGGTCTTTCCAGCCAGGGACGGCCGATTGTCGATTATCAATTTAAGAACGGCCCGGATCAGGTTGTGTTTGTGGGTGGAATTCATGGCGGCTATGAGTGGAACACCATTTTGTTGGCCTATGAAGCCATCACCTATTTCCAGGCGAACATCGACCGGATTCCCGATTCGATAACCCTGCATATCATCCCCTCGGCGAATCCGGACGGGCAATTTTTGGTGACCGGCAGCGATGGTTGGTTTGCGCCGACCGACGTGATTAGCGATACAACTCCCGGTCGGTTTAATGGCCATGACGTGGATTTGAACCGCAATTGGGACTGCCGGTGGCAGGTCAGCGGCTTATGGCGCGATCAATGGGTGAGTGGGGGGGAACGGCCGTTCTCTGAACCAGAAACGGCGGCTCTGAGCAGTTATCTGGTGGGGTTAGAACCGGAAGCCGTCATTTTCTGGCACAGCGCCTTGAATGGCGTGTTTGCCGCTGGCTGCCCGGAAACGCATCAACCATCTTATGGCCTGGCAACGGTCTATGGCCTGGCCGGCGGCTACCCCATCTACGAAGCGTTTACCAGTTACCCTGTCACCGGCGATGCCAGCGATTGGTTGACGACTCAGGGAATTGCTTCCATGACTGTCGAGCTGAGCACACATTCAGCCACCGATTGGCCGCAAAACCTGAAGGGCATCCTGGCTGTGCTGGATTATTACGAGTGAGACCGCTTGTTGTGAATCCTTAGCAAATCGGTAACAAATGGTTAACCAGATGTTAACTTAGACGCGATAAACTTTCGTTCAGGTGAGAAAATTCCCCCGAAGACAAGATTCTTCTCCTCTCTTTTCCTCTTAGCAACATCCTTTCCCTTGGCGAATTACCAGGCGACCCTCCGCCTGGTTTTTCGTTTTTAAAGTTGTACCGGCTGGGATAAGTTTTTCCTCAAAATTCATGCGTTACCGGATAAATTTCCGTACAATGGGCCAAACAACGCAGACTCGCTGGGAGTAAACCAGATACCGAGGTGAAAAAATGAATGACATACCGGACCGTTTGCAGGAAATTGTAGAAGATTTTAGTTTTTGTGTTGGCCAGGAGAAGCTGGAGTATTTATTGGAATTTGCCGAAAAGTTACAGCCGCTGCCGGAATGGCTGCATGAAAAACGCGACACGTTGGAGCAGGTTCACGAATGCATGACGCCGGTTTTCGTGTATGCGGAACATGAAAACGGCCGTCTCCACTTCCATTTCGACATCCCACCCGAAGCACCCACAGTGCGTGGTTTTGCCGCCTTGCTGCAAGATGGCCTGGACGGCACGACGCCAGCAGAGGTAACGGCCGTGCCCAACGAATTTTATTTGCAAATGGGGCTGCAATCTGTGTTAAGCGGGCAGCGTCTGAATGGCATAGCCGCCATTCTGGCGCACATGAAAACCTTAGCCCAAACAACCTGAACAATTGCCAATTGCCAATTGCCAATTGCCAATTGGCACAATTGCCACAATTGTTCAGGTTGTCAGCCAGCGAATCCCTTAAGGTTCGCGGATGGTCACGCTGCCGGCGCTCACGTCGATGGTTAAATCGAGTGGGTTGGCGGATGTTTTGTACCCTTCGGTTTCCCACACCCCTTCATCCGGCTCGTTGCCGCTAATTTGGGTGAAGCGACGGCCGTCAAGATTAAAGCTCCCCAGGCCGCCGTTCACGCTGACGCGGGCTTCCCGGCCGGCCGGCAGCAGCAGCGTCAGGCTGCCGGCGCCGCCATTGATTTCGATGCGTTGACGGCCGTTCTGTGGCAGCGTCACTTGCGTAGAACCGGCGCTTACATCGAGTGTGACGTCATACGCCCCATCCGGCAAAGACAATTCCAGACTGCCTGCGCCGCCATCGACGTTTAGCTCCTGCAAAGTCAGCTTGCTTAAATCCGCATCCACGGAACCGGCCCCCACATCCAGCCGCAAATCAGTGCTTACGCGCGGATTCAGGGCGATTTGCCAGCGCTGGAAAACTGTCGCGTTCCAATTACTGGGATTTAGCCACCAGAGGCCGCCGTCTTTTTCTTGTAAAAATATCGTTGCTTTGGAGCCGTTGGCGCTGGTATCAAAGGTCAGATCGCCCATGTAGCTGACCGTGCCTTCGATCAATTTGTTACTATCTTCCAGGGCCGATACATCTGCTCCGGCAGCGCCGAAGTTGATTTCGACAACGGCCGTTTGCACGTCCTCCGCGCCAAAAGAAATCTCTTTGGTTTGCACCTGGTCGGCATTGGCATTTACCCCAAGGCTGTTAAAGCGTGGGTTGCCCTGGCTAAACAGCAGAGCGTAGCCAAATATGCCCACCGCCGCCACGCCCACCAACGCGCTGAGAATGCCGCCTAACGGCCGTGGCGCCTGGCGCACAATCAAATTTACGCCTACTAAAATCAAAAACAAAGGCCAGAGCCTGGCCGCTGCCACCCAATTCAACGACATCGCCGGCAGCATGCCCAAATTGTTCAACAAAAACAAAACACCCAAGGCAATCAGCACAACAGGCCCAAACAGTGAAGGGTTTCCGCGTCTTGGCGCATCGCCGGTCGGTTTTTCATTCAACGGGTCATAAACCGGCTCTTTCTCGTAAGTTTCTTTGGATTTATCAGACATAATCATCAACCTCCTGTGGTTAACTAACCCCTATACGCAGAGCATTTGGGCTTGTTGCACAACGAGCCAGCCACTTCCCCTGTTTTGACAACTGTTTAAAGGAAAGTATAATTTGTCAACTAACCACAGCGGAAATGTCCCCTTATCATAATTAAGAAGAGATATTTTTATTGTCCGCACCGTGGCAATATGCCTGGGGCAGAGGCAATCCGCACGAGAACATCGACCATTAAAATTCCTTATCCCGAGAGGTTTTCTTACGAATGAAAGAATATCAAACCAGCCAAATCCGAAACATTGCGTTAATCGGCCACAATGGGTCGGGCAAAACAACATTTGTCGAGCGTACTCTGTTTAACACGGGCGTTACAACTCGCCTGGGTAGTGTTCAGGCGGGCACGGCGGCCATGGACTTCGAAGAAGAAGAAGTCAGCCGAAACAGTTCCATTTCCACCGCGTTGGCTCCCATCGAATTTCAGGGCAAAAAAATAAACCTGCTGGATACGCCGGGTTATATGGACTTTATCGGCGAGGTGAACAGCGCCCTGGTTGTGTCTGATGGCGTGTTGGTCTTTGTGGAAGCAGTCGCCGGCGTTGAAGTTGGCACCGAGGTTGTGACTCAGGCAGCCCGCGAGCGCAATCTGCCACAAATTCTCTTAGTCACCAAGATGGATCGTGAAAATGTGCGCGTATCTCGGGTGATGGAGAGCATTAACGCCAATTTGGAAGGCAATTTTGTGAATTTGCAACTGCCGATTGGTGAAGGCCCAGACTTTAAAGGGATCATCGATTTAGTGAAAATGGAAGCGCGATTGGGCGAAAAAGCCACCGTCGCTCCAATTCCCGCCGATATGGCCGATGATGCTGAAGAAGCGCGCATGGCGCTCATCGAAGCGGCCGCCGAAGGCGACGATTCGTTGATGGAAAAGTATTTTGAAGAGGAAAACCTGACCAGTGAAGAAATTGTTCGCGGCTTAAAAGGCGCGATGGCTCAAGGGTTGGTTACACCGATCATATATAGCGCGCCCGAACCGGGCATTGCGGTAGAACCTGTCTTAGAAATCCTCGCCAGCTATATTCCTTCACCGGACAACCGAACATTTGTGGCTACCAATGCGGCGGGTGATGAGGTTGAAATCGAAGGCAAAGACACATCTCACCTGGCGGCGTTTATTTTTAAGACACGGGAAGACCCATACGGCCGTTCCAGCTACATTCGTGTTTTCAGCGGCATCCTGGAGTCGGATTCCCGAGTTTGGGCAAGCCACCTGGATTCCGAAGTTCGCGTGGGCACTCTGCAAACCGTAACCGGCAAAGAAACCACCCCCATTACCCGCCTGCACAGCGGCGATATCGGCGTAGTGGTGAAATTGGGCGACACCGGCACCAACGAAACGCTTTGTGATCGCGGCCATGTGCTCACACTGCCCAAGATTCAACAACCATCACCGATTGCCTCCGTAGCCATCCACCCCAAATCACAGTCCGACGTGGCCAAATTGAGCCAATCGCTGAACCGGCTGGTGGGTGAAGACCTGACGCTGACCTGGCACACGGAACCGGCGACCCACGAGACCATTTTGTCCGGCATGGGCGTCACCCATCTGGACATTGCCGTCAAGAAAGCCCACTCTAAATTTGGCGTCAATCTCACAACTTCGATCCCGAAAGTGCCATACCGTGAAACCATCACCAAGACCAATTCCGCCGAGTACACGCACAAGAAACAAACAGGCGGCGCGGGGCAATACGGCCGTGTCTTCATTCGCCTGGAATCTCTGGACGACGACGCTGAATTCGAATTTGCGTCGGAAATTTTTGGTGGGGCCATCTCCGCGCCCTTTGTCTCGGCCACGGAAAAAGGCTGCCGGCAGGCATTGGAAGCCGGACCGACCGCCGGTTATCCAGTGGTTGGCGTCAAAGCCATCGTGTTTGACGGTAAGGAACACCCGGTAGACTCCAAGGAAATCGCTTTCCAGACGGCCGGTCGTGAATGCTTCAAAAAAGCGATGCTGGGCGCCGGTCCCGTATTGCTGGAGCCAATCTACAAAGTAGTCGTCACTGTGCCGGCCGATAACATGGGCGACATCATGGGCGATATGAATACACGCCGGGCGCGCGTCTTGGGCATCGAACAAGAAGGCACCAAGAGCGTGGTCATTTGCGAAGTGCCATTGGCCGAAGTGCTGACCTATGCCTCCGATTTGCGCTCGATGACCCAGGGGCGCGGCGTCTTCCGGATGGAATTTTCCAATTACGGCCGTATCCCCGCCCACCTGCAAGAGCAAATTGTGGCTCACGCTAAGAAAGAGCGGGAAGAAGAAGGTTGATAGTTGGCAGTTGATAACTGAAAATGAAAAGTGCGCCTTCTGGGGCGCACTTTTTTATTTCTCAACAAGCAGATTGCTGGCAATCAGATTGCCCACGGCATCCACGGAGACGCGCCAGCCGGGGGGAATGACGGCCGTTGTGTCATACTGAAACACCACAGCCGGGCCGGCAAACTGGTTGCCCGGTTGAAGTTTTTCGCGGTCGTACAAATCGGCCGTGTGGGCGTGGCCGCCAAACCAGACCGGTTTTTGCCCCAAATAAGCTGCCGATGGGTCAGAGAGGCCGATTGGTTGGATGGGCAGTCGGGGCGGTTGGACGGTAGCCACGGCCGTTACCCGGGCTGTCACCATTTCTACGGCCGCCCCAGCTTGCCGGTAGCCATACCGCGCCTCATGGGCGTCGTGGAACAGGCTGATGGGATCGCTGTTTTCTCTAGAGACAGTTACCGTTAGTTCATGCGATTGGCCCACGTAGCGCATATCCAGGCTGTATTGGAGGGTAACGGCCGTTTCCTCCAATCCTTCTGCGGCCATTTCCGCCAACGCCCGCGCCGCTAGCGGGGCAAACTGCGCCGCCAACCAGCCCGCGCTCTCCACGCTCCAGGCCTCGCGCCGCGCCATCACCGTTTGCGAATAATCTCGCGTAGGCGCGGCGGCCAACATGCCCAACGCCGACAACACGCCGGGCACGCCCGGAATCAGCACGCGCGGTATTTGCAGCGCCGCCGCCAGTTCGCAGGCATGCAGCGGACCTGCGCCGCCAAAGGCCACCAGCGTGAAGCGGCGCGGATCGTGCCCGCGTTCTACGGAAATGCGCCTGATGGCCCGTTCCATATTGGCGTTAGCGACCTGAACCACTCCCCAGGCGGCCGTTTCTGGCGTTGAAACCTTCATGATGACGGCCAGGTCGGCCAAAGCATCTCGCGCAGCTGTTTCGTCCAATGTCATGGTTCCGCCCAGGAAATGATGGGCATCCAGGCGACCCAGTACCAAATTAGCGTCAGTCACGGTGACGCGGGACGCTTGTTTCGGGTGCTGCTCGCGGTCTGCCGAACGGCCGTAACATACCGGGCCAGGGTCCGCGCCGGCGCTTTGTGGCCCGACATGCAGCGCGCCGCCGGCGTCAATGGCTGCCAGACTGCCGCCGCCCGCGCCGACGGTGTGAATGTCGATAATCGGCAGGCGCAGCGGCATATCGGCGATTTCCCCTTCGGCGGTGGTGGGCAGATGGCCGGGACACAGAGCAACGTCTGTGCTGGTTCCGCCCATGTCAAACGTAATGATGTCGGTGAAACCCGACTGGCTGCTGACGAAGCGCGCGCCTACCACACCGCCTGCCGGGCCGGACAACGCCGTTTTGGCTGCCTGCTGCCCGGCCGTCGCCGCGCTGATGATGCCGCCGTTGCTTTGCATGACGGAGAGACGGCGCGGGGCCAGTCCGTCGGCCAATTTGGACAGATATTGGCTCATCAATGGCGCGACATAGGCGTTGATGACAGTGGTGGCGGTGCGCTCATATTCGCGGTATTCGGGCAAAATTTCGCAGGAAAGCGAGATGTGCAGCGCCGGGTTAGCGGCCTGGAGACGGGTTTTGATTTGTCGCTCGTGATCGGGGTGCAGGAAGGAAAAGAGCAGGCAGACGGCGACGGCTTCGATGTTGTCGGTTTGGATGGCTTCCAGCACGGCCGTTACACTATCTTCATCCAACGGCCGCAGCACAACGCCTTGAGATGACACTCGTTCGACAACGCCAAACCGCCAGGCAGCGGGGACCAGCGGTTCCGGTTTTTGCGGCGTCAGGGCGTAGAGATCGGGCCGGTTTTGCCGCCCAATGGCTAAAACATCGGTGAATCCGGCTGTGGTAATGAGCGCGGTGCGCGCGCCGCGCCGTTCTAACAGGGCGTTGGTGGCTACGGTGCTGCCGTGTATAACATCGGTCCTGGCGCTGACACCCATGACGGCGACGCCTTGGAGAATGGCCGCCGATGGGTCAACGGGGGTGCTGAGCTGCTTGTGGATGCGGAAACGGCCGTGGCCATCCACCCACACAAAATCGGTAAACGTGCCGCCTGTATCGACGCCTAAACGCATAACGTCTTTCCTTGTTTCGTGATCATTCATGACTCCAGTCCAGATAGGCCAGCGTCCAGGCCACGGCCACATACACAAACAGCAGCGCCTGCGGGATGGCCAGGAGTACGGCCGTTACCAACCCGACCAGAAGGGAAACGGCCGTGCCGGCTCCGCCGCTGGCGTTGAGAAATGCGGGAACGGCCGTAGCCAGACCCAGCGGCAGGTTGATGACGCCTAACAGCAGGTTAAAAACGTATTGTAGGCCCCACAAAATCGCAATCAGGATGAATACCTCGGCCGGATTGCGCCGCGCCATCTGCCAGGTGTGGCGCACGGTTTGGCGAATGGTTTTTTCGCTGCCAGGGGTTGCGTCGTTGATGATGGCGTCACGGTAGGCCATTGTGCGAAAACGCAGCGTCACAAAGCTGACCGGAATCAGCAAGCAAGCCAGCAGGGTTGCGCAGCTCAGCCCCAGCCCCAGCGCGCTGAAGAGGGATGTGGTGCTGGATTGGTTTACGGCGAGAACGGCCGTAGACGTTACCGTCAATGCCAGAACCACCATCGCCGCCAGCGCCAGCAAAAACCAGGGGAAAAACAGGAGTGCGTCGATGGCGACAAATCGACCCAAAAAACGACGCCCGGAGGCCAATGATCCCCCAACCGACAGGGGTTTCTCGCCGACGATGCCCAGCGTCGCCGCGATGATCGCCGCCTCGGCCAATACCAGCAGCAGCCAAAAGATAATCCCGACCAAAAACAGCCACACAATTCCGCCGATCAGCACGGGCACATTAAAAAATTGCCCGATAACCTCCGGCGTAAAGAGCCACTGGTCCAGCGGTGAGCCATCCGCCAGGAATGGCGCCAGCAAGGGCAGATATTCGCGGCGCGCATATTGGAAAAACCAGAGACGCGCCAGCGACGTGACGAGGTGGGTCAGGCCAGGCAGCAGTCCGAGCCACCACAATGTTTTGTGCTGCCAGGTTAAGCGAGCTGCGCGAGAAAGTTGGTCGCTCATGTTCATATCAAGCTTGCCAGACGTAAAAAGGGCGCACTGGTGTGCGCCCTACCTGATAAATTAGTTTACCAACGGCCGTCCGATTAAACCACTTTCGCCGCCGGAATCGCTTCCGGGCTTTTGCCGGTCAATTCTTTGTACGCCAGTGTCCAGACCGCCGAAATCCACGTCTGGTATACCGACATTAACGCTGCGCCCAAAATGCTCAGGAATAAACCACCGGCAATCATCCAGGCGATGCTCAGGGAACCCAGGTCGCCATTGTTAGAGATACCACTGATAACGGCCGGGCCAAAAAACACCAGCGCCATGGGCAGCATAATCGCAGCCAGGGCAAAACTCACCACCATACCCACAACAAAAAGCAAAAGGGACAACAAAATAACCGGTCCCAGGTTGGTGCGAAAAACCTGCCAGCCGTGGCGAATGCTTTCCGAAACCCGCATTTTGTGAATGATGGTGCCGCGCACGCCAAATTCCGCGACGTAATAAAGAACAAACGAGACAGGAATCAGGGCACACATCAGCAGGCACAGGCACAAGGCCAGGATGCCAAATCCGCCAATCAGGCCGCCTGTAAATAGTTCTTCGGGGTTTTGCGCTGCAGAAGACATGGCAATGGCGCCGCCGGTGGCTGCAATGGCCACAATCGCCGCCACGCTGCCTACCACAATTATTGGCAAATAGGTGAGCAGGTACACGCCCAAGAGCCGCCACATGGCTGCACGGCCGTTCGCGAAAGCTTCGCGAAGCGTCAACTTTTCCCCATCATCCAGGCGGTTTACCGCATCCACAAGTCCCGCCCGGGCGGCGATGCTCACAAGCCACAGAATGATGCCCAAGATTCCCAGTACGCAGACCAGCCCCAGAGCAATCGCGCCCATGCGCATAGCCATCTCGGGATTGTTGGCAAAATCGCCTTCGTTCATGGAGTAGCGTGAAGAGTTTCCGCTGCTAATCCCGCTGGTTAGGGCCGCCAGGAAACCTAAGACCCATAAATATTTGTTGTTCCAGGTGATGCGCCAGGCATCAGAAATAACTTGACCGTAATCCATTGTACCCTCCGGAATAATAAGTGGGGATCACGCAGGTCGATCCCCTTTCATGATTTGCCCACTTTACGTGTCGAGGCGCGTCGAGGTTGCGGAACTCATTCCCATTCGATGGTGCCCGGCGGTTTGGAGGTGATATCCAAGACGACACGGTTGACGCCATCTACTTCGTTGACAATGCGGCGGCTGACGCGGGCCAGCAAATCATAGGGCAGGCGCGCCCAATCGGCCGTCATAAAATCTTCAGTGGTGACAGCGCGTAGGGCGATGACTTCCTGGTAGGTACGGCCGTCGCCCATGACCCCCACGCTTTTCACCGGCAGCAGCACGGCAAACGACTGCTGCGTATCCTGGCGCAGCATATTGGCCAGGCGCAGTTCAGACACAAAAATATCATCGGCCAGGCGCAGCCGTTCCAGCCGTTCCCAGGTAATTTCGCCCAGGCAGCGAATGGCCAGGCCTGGGCCGGGGAATGGCTGCCGCCAGACCAGGCTGTCTGGCAGGCCCAAAGCCGTGCCAATTTGCCGCACCTCGTCCTTGAACAGCAAGCGCAGCGGTTCCACCAATTCAAAATCCATGTCCTCTGGTAAGCCGCCCACGTTGTGGTGGGTTTTAATGACGTGGGCGTCTTTTTTGTCTTTGCCGGCGCTTTCGATGACGTCCGGGTAGATGGTTCCCTGAGCTAGAAAATCGATTTGCCCCAATTTGTTGGCTTCACGTTCAAAAATGCGCACGAATTTTTCGCCGATGATGCGTCGTTTTTGTTCCGGGTCGGTGATGCCGGCGAGGCTTTCCAGGTATTCTTCAACGGCGTTGACGGCGATCAGCTTCATGCCTTGTTCGCGCTGGAAAGTTGTAACAACCTGCTCTGCTTCACCCTGGCGCAGCAGGCCGTGGTCGACAAAAATGCACACGAGTTGGCTGCCGATGGCTTTGTGAATGAGGGCGGCGGCAACGGCCGAATCGACGCCGCCGCTAAGACCCAAGACGACA
>JAKQCM010000296.1 GCA_029559155.1 Chloroflexota bacterium | reverse complement strand
GAGCTAAAGGCGGGGTGTTTTATGGTCCGAAGACATTCCGCATGCGCGGATACCCGGCGGAACAACAGTGCAACGATGCGCTGGAGGATACGGCCGTTCTCCAACGCCTCTGGGAAATATCGGAAGAACTCACAGGCGTTCACTATTCATTTTAAGCCCCACTTGACTGGGCCTGAACACATACACATAAAGGATGATGACATGAACAAGAAACTAATTGGTGGCGTAACGGCCGTTCTGGCCGGCATTGGTTTATATCGATTGATCAGCGCCCGACAGCATGACAAGGCGCCCGCAGCGGGCCAGTGGACAACGGCCGATATGCCCGACCTGACGGGCAAAGTAATCATTGTTACCGGAGGCAACAGCGGCATAGGTTTTGAAGCCGCCAAAGAATTTGCCCGCAAAGGGGCAACTACGATTTTGGCCTGCCGCAGCATGAACAAGGCAGGCGCCGCACTGACCGAACTGAAGGCAGAACTTCCAGATGCCGCCGCAGAAATTATGCAGCTTGATTTGGCCAGCCTGGACTCGGTGCGGCAGTTTGCGGCGGCATTTCAGGCCAGGTATGACCGTCTGGACGTGCTGGTCAACAATGCGGGCATTATGATGGTCCCTTATGGCACAACGGCAGACGGGTTTGAACGGCAGTTGGGTACCAATCATCTGGGGCATTTTGCCTTGACCGGATTGTTGTTTGATTTGCTGGTCCGGACGCCGGGAGCGCGGGTGGTGACTGTGAGCAGCGCGGCGCACCATCGCGGCAGCATGGATTTTGACAACTTGATGTACGAAAATGGGGAAGGCTACACACCGATGGGGGCTTACGGCCGTTCCAAACTCGCCAATCTGCTCTTCACCTACGAGCTACAGCGCCGCTTTGCCGCGCTGGGAACCGATGTGCGGGCGACGGCGGCCCATCCGGGCATCTCCCAAACGAACCTGATGGGCCACATGGCCGATCGCTGGTACTACAAACCGGTTTTGCTGGCTGCGCCGCTGTTTCTGCAAAGTGCGGCAATGGGCGCGCTGCCGACCCTGCGCGCGGCGGTGGATCCGGCAGCCCAGGGCGGCGAATATTTTGGCCCCGACGGCCCCGGCGAACGGGGCGGCTATCCGGTCATTGTGGAATCCAGCGAGGATGCCCACAACGAGGCCGACGTACGCCGATTGTGGGAAGTGTCTGAAGAACTCACGGGGGTGAGGTTTGGGGAGTTGGCGGGCGTAAACGGCCGTTAACATGCAATCAGCCAGATTTGTCCAATCTCCCAGATTGGACAAATCTAGTTGCTGACAGGAGTAATCCCCAGATGAGCGCCTTGAGACAAAACTTTCGCCACTGGTGGCAGCCGCCCCAGCGCATCGCCGACCGGGAAGCGGAACGCAGCGTAGTAACCTTTTTAGAGCTGTTTTATGATCTGGTATACGTGGTCATCGTGGCCGAATTGGCCCACGCGCTGGCGGGGGATGTGAGCTGGGCGGGCATCGGCCGTTTTGCTTTCCTGTTCATTATCGTTTGGTGGGCCTGGCTGAATGGCTCCCTCTACCACGATCTGCACGGCAACAACGATATTCGCACCCGCGTCTTCACTTTTTTGCAGATGGGCAGCGTGGCGGCGATGGCCGTGTTTGCCCACGACGCCATGGGCGAAAGTTCAACGGGCTTTGCGCTTGCCTATGCCGCTTTTCAGCTCATTCTGCTGTTCTTATGGTGGCGCACCGGCGTCTATGATCCGGCCCATCGGCCGTTGTCGCAGCCTTATTCGCTGGTGTATTTGATGACCACCTTGCTCTTTGCCGGTTCGGTGTTGGTGCTGGCGCCGCTGCGTTTTTACCTGTGGGGCATCGCCGTGTTTGCTTCCTTGCAAATGCCCCTTTATATGTCCACTTTGGGCCGCAATAATCCGGCGATCCAGGCGCAGATTGATTTATCAACGGCCGTTTCCCCTGCCCTCGTCGAACGCTTTGGCCTGTTAACCATCATTGTCTTAGGCGAAGTGCTTGCCGGTACGATTCGGGGGCTGGCTGGACATCCGCAGTTGAACTGGGAAGCGGGGATAACGGCCGTTTTGGGGATGGGCATTGCCATTGGCATCTGGTGGTTCTACTTCGACGCCATTTCTCAGCACTCGCCCCGACCAGGCCGATCGATGACCTTAACCTGGATGTTTCTCCATTTGCCGCTGACGATGGGCATTGTGGCTGTGGGAGCGGCCGTTTTGAATGTGGTGGAAAATGCCGGAGAAGCGCTGCCCCCGGAGGTGCGCTGGCTGCTGGTTGGCGCCTGCGCGCTCGTTCTGGTGATCATTCCCTTGCTCATGCAAACGATTCTCATTGCCGAAGCCCATCAGCCGCTTTATCAGCGGGGACGGCGGGCCGGATTGGCCGCGGCGGCGTGCATTGCCCTGCTCGGGTTCACCAACCTGAGGGCCATTCCGCTGCTGATTGGCGTGAGCCTGCTGCTGCTGGCCCCCGTTTTCTACACCTTGCTGGCCTGGATTGAGTGGGTTGGCAAGGCGGCAGAGGACTCCCAAATTCCAGGCGATAGACCACCAGGTGCATGAGGAATTGACCCGTCAGGGTCTTTACGGAAAAAAAGAAAAGCTACAAATTAGCATAGTAAATCTGGCATTCTGACGTTAGAATCATAGGAAATTGTACAGACCTTGAGGGTTTTCCCAGAGAATCTGTATGGTTGTGAATTGTAAGCCTATTCAGTCTAACTAGGAGAAATAGAATGACAAAAATTAAGATGGCTCCCGGTGTGGTCACGGGAGATCAAGTTCAAGAACTATTTAGTTACGCCAAGGCAAATCAGTTTGCCATTCCCGGTGTCAATGTGACGGGCACGAATACAGTGAATACGGTTATGGAAACGGCCGTTCAGCTCAACGCCCCGGTCATCATCCAATTTTCTAACGGCGGCGCGGCGTTTTTTGCCGGCAAAGGCCTGAGCAATGACGGCCAGCGTGCGGCCATCGCCGGAGCCGTGTCTGGCGCCCAACACATCCATCAGTTAGCCGAACTGTATGGCGCTCGTGTGATTTTGCATACGGACCATGCCGCGAAAAAACTGCTGCCCTGGGTTGATGGTATGTTGGACGCCGGCGAAGCTTTTTACAAAGTCCACGGCAAACCGTTATACAGCTCCCATATGCTCGATCTTTCCGAAGAACCGATTCAGGAGAATATCGAGATTTGCAAACGTTACCTGGAACGCATGAGCAAAATGGGCATGACCCTGGAGCTGGAATTGGGCGTTACCGGCGGCGAAGAAGATGGCGTCGATAACAGCGATGTGGACAGCGCTCGTTTGTACACCCAACCCGAAGAAGTGGCTTACGCCTACGAAGAGTTGATGAAAGTAAGCGATAAATTCACCGTAGCCGCCGCCTTTGGCAACGTCCACGGCGTTTACAAGCCGGGCAATGTCAAACTGCGCCCCATCATTTTGCACAACTCCCAGAAGTACATTCAGGAAAAGTTTGGTCTGGGTGAAAAGCCGATTAACTTTGTCTTCCATGGTGGTTCCGGGTCCAGCGTCGAGGAAATTCGTGAGGCGATTTCTTATGGAGCCATCAAGATGAACATCGACACCGATACCCAATGGGCCTTTTGGGATGGTATCCGCCTATATTACCAGGCGAAAGAAGCGTATTTGCAATCGCAAATTGGCAACCCTGAAGGCGACGATTCGCCCAACAAGAAGTATTATGATCCGCGTGTTTGGCTCCGCAAAGGGGAAGAATCGCTCAAAGCCCGCCTCAATCAGGCTTTTTCTGATTTGAACAATATTGACACGTTGGGGTAATGTAACCGTTTAGATTTTTCAGGTAGACCCCAAGGGTTTAACACCCCAATAATCCAAATTCTCAGGGGCAAACCCTTGGGGTCTGTATGGTTACGCGCCAGTGGGTAGGGGGGAACGGCCGTTAGCCGCCAGCCATCGCCCCTACAATGCGAAACGGTTCTGCGCCTGTTCGCACCGCCTCAGGTAGCAGGGCGTCTGGCGATTCGTGGGATAAATCCTGACCACAGGCAAAGAACCGGATGAACGGCCGTCTCTGCTGTGTGCCGTACTCTCGAATGGTTCCGCGCAGCATGGGATACTGCGCCTCCAGTGCGTCCAAGATCGTCCGCTGAGTCACCGAACCATCCACCTGCAGCCCGACTTCCTTAGTCACCTGGGCCAGCGTTCGTAAATGATGAGGCAGCACCACCCGAATCATGGCAACGTTTGCACCTCGACCGAAAGGACGGCCGGCAAATCACGCACGATGGGCATCCAACTGTCGCCGGAATCGGCCGAGGCATACACCTGGCCGCCGGTCGTGCCAAAATAAACCCCGCACGATTCAAGCGAATCTACCGCCAACGCGCTGCGTAGCACATTGACATAACAATCACTCTGCGGCAGTCCGTTGGTAAGCGGTTCCCAATCGTTGCCGCCCGTGCGGCTGCGGTAAACGCGCAGCTTGCCATCTGGCGGATAATGTTCCGAGTCGCTTTTAATGGGAACAACGTAGATGGTCTCCGGCTCGTGGGCATGGGTGACAATCGGAAAACCAAAATCAGTGGGCAAGTTGCCGCTAATTTCCTGCCACAAGTCACCGGCGTTATCACTGCGCATCACGTCCCAATGTTTCTGCATAAAAAGCACATTGGGCCGGGCCGGATGCATGGCAATGCTGTGGACACAATGGCCTACTTCGGCCGTCGAATCCGGCAGTTCAAAAGGAGAATTAAGACCCTGGTTGATGGGTTCCCACGTTTGCCCGCCATCCGTGGTGCGGAAAGCGCCCGCTGCCGAAATGGCCACAAACAGCCGCTGCGGATCGCCGGGGTCCTGAACAATGGTATGCAGACACATGCCGCCCGCGCCGGGCTGCCAGAGGTGGCCCTTGGCGGAGCGCAGACCCGACAGCTCGTGCCACGATTGTCCGCCATCTTGCGAGCGGAACAGCGCAGCATCTTCGACGCCGGCGTAGACCGTGTCTGGCTCGGTGAGCGACGGTTCGAGAAGCCAGACACGCTTAAATTCCCACGGGTGCTGGGTGCCATCGTACCACTGGTGGGAACCTGGGACGCCCTCATAAGCAAATTCGTTGCCCACAGGTTCCCAGGTCTGGCCGCCGTCGTCGGATCGCTGAATCAGCTGGCCGAACCAGCCATTAGATTGGGAGGCATACAACCGGTTAGGGTCCAGGGCTGAACCTTTGATGTGGTAGATCTCCCAACCGGCAAAATGAGGACCGCTGATAGCCCACTGTTCACGCTTTGCGTCTGATGTCAGAATAAACGCGCCTTTGCGCGTTCCGACCAATACACGTACTCCGCTCATATGTCTCTCCTTATCAATCTTGTGTTTCTGCGCTAATTTTCGCATAGCTAATAATAGATCGGTCGATCAGGCAGCCTGCAAACGGCTGTTATCCGCCGTCATGCCGTTACGGCGCGATAGTGTGTGGTTGATTTAAGTATGGGCTCCCGTTGAATGGATGGGCGTTTTCTGCAACACGTGGTGGAAGTGGTGAGAAAAAATAACGGAAGAGGTGTGGGGCAGGGGGAAATGAGAAGTTGTGGCGACCACAAGAACCCACGTTCGGGGTGGGCAGCTACGTGTTATTTTTTAGGGTGCATAGCGCCTGCCTGATTTCGCCCAGGTGATAGGCTGTATGCACAATTGTAGCGATTGCGCCGCCGATTTGCTGTTGACTAGGCCACACGGCCGTATCCGCAATCAGTTGTTTGGTGCGATTATAGCTTTCGCGCAGGTCTAATTTGGCGGCTTCCCATTCACCAGGGGTGACAACGGCCGTTTCCCGCCAAATTTTGCCCCAATCTTGCCGTTCGAACTGACCCGTTCGCACACCTTTCTCCAGCACATCCAGGTAAAACGCGATATGTTTTACCTGCGCCGCCAGTGTGGCGCATTGCCCGCCAACCGGGATCGACGCTTCTGCAGCCGATATGGTGGCCAATGTTTCAAACAAAGATGTGCCCTTATCAAGAAAAATGCCCTGAACGTTATCGAAGGTTTCGTCGAGAAGCTCATACAGCGCTTGCGTAAAATGTTCTGCCTGGATTTGATCGGTCATTGCTTTTAAACTCTCCAAAATGTCACCAGGAGATTATAAAACATATGTTCTTATAAATCAATCCTAAAAAACGCCATTCTGATCGACTGACAAAACTTATCCAACCGCAGTGAAATTCTGAAATTTATAAATCTATCGGCGACTGCATGACCTGCCGTGGATGAAACAACTTGCAGAACTGAGGGATTGGAGATTAGAGACTTGTTCAATCTCCAATCTCCAATCTCCAATAAGTTATTCACTCCTTAAGCAAAGGAGTGGTCGGCTTTTATAGAACCAGAATTCCGGCCACAAACGGAACCAGAACCAACAACGCCAGCAGGGGGTGGCCGCGGCGGGCGCTGTTTTTGCTGTCCCAACTGAAGAGAAACAGGGCCAGGCAAAAGGCAGTCAGGCCGCCGGTCGCCAGAATGATGATGGAAGCCCAGGGGTTAAAATCAGCTGCTGCGCCCATCGCCAGACTGTTAAAGGCGTTCATGGCGTGCGTGGCGGGCATCAGTTGGGCGATTTTCTGCGCGGCCGTGGGCAGCATGGTATAGGGCAGCATGAGTCCGCCTAAAATCATCGACGGGACAAAGATGATTTGCGAATAGAGCACCGTCAACCGGGTGGAGGGCGAAATCACGCCGATCAGAATGCCAATGCCGGAGCAAGCTATAGACAGCGCCACCAGGGTGATGAAAAAGGCGAAGCCGTTTTGCGGGATTTGGGCGTCGAACAATAAAGGCGCGCTGAAGGTGATGATGAGCGAGACGACAGCCAGGTGCATCCCGGTGGTGAGACCAGGGATGAACAAGATAGAGAAGGCGGGCACGCCGTTGATTTTGTAGCTGCGAAAGATGCCGGTTTCGCGGGCGTTTACGAGCGGGTCGGGTAAACCCAGCAGGGTGGCGGCTAAAATCGCGAAGGTGATCATCGCCGGAATCATGGTGTCGCGGAAAAGCGGGTTGATGCCGGGCATGATGGCGCCCATCATCAGGTAGAAGCCTAGGGGGAACAGGTAGTTCATCAGCAGTAGATTTTTATTGCGGATGCCGGTTTTTAATTCAAAGGACAGATGGTTGGCGAATGCGGACATGTGTGACCTCCAGAGGTTCGGTTGCTGGGCGGCTGGCAGCTGCCTGCCGCGCATTGACCTGTAATTTAGTTGTTTGTCAATTCTAAGAAACGGTCTTCGAGTGACGGCCGTTCCACTCTCAAATCTATCAGTTCGTCTTGCTGCGCCTGGACATAGTTGATAAGCGCAGGCACGGTCTGGGCAATATCGCTGCTAAAGTAAATGGCGTAGTTTTCTTTTTGCGTGCGCTGGGTGACGGCTGGAAAGGTGTGGTGGTTGGCCAGCAGCGTAGCCGCCTTGGTGTAGACCGATACTTTGGTCATGCCGGCCCCGGTCGCCGTAATTTCCAAAGGCGTGCCGATGGCGGTGAGACGGCCGTTCAGCATAATCGCTACCCGGTCCGCCATTTCCTCAGCTTCGGCCATGTCGTGGGTGGCCAGCACGATCGTCGTGCCGCCGGATTGCAGTTCACGCATTAGCGTGTGCAGTTCGGCGCGAGAGCTAACATCCAGACCGGCGGTCGGCTCGTCCAAAAAAAGCACCTGTGGCTCGTGGGCGATGGCCAGAGCCAACGACAGGCGGCGCTGCTGCCCGGTGGATAGCAGATGAAACTGCGTTTTTCGCTTTGCCGACAGACCAAAACGGTCCAGCAAATCGTGGCGCGGGGCAATGCCGTGGTAGGCGCAAAAGAACTGCATCGCCTCGGCGGGCGTCATGCTTTCCGGCATACCCGATGATTGAAGCTGCACGCCAATGACATGACGCAGTTGGCGTGGTTCGCGGGTGGGGTCGATGCCGGCGACGCGCAGCGTGCCGCTGTCGGCTGGCCGCAGCCCTTCCAATGTTTCCAGAGTGCTGGTTTTGCCCGCGCCGTTCGGTCCGAGCAGGCCAAAAATCTCGCCCCGGCTGACGGCGAAGGTGATGTTGTCTACGGCGACAAAATCGCCGTAACGCTTGCGGAAGTTGGTCACTTCGATAATCGGTTGGGTCATGGTTCCTCCAGTTGGGCAACGGTTGTGATCAGACTACCGTTCCGGTTTAGTTCACTGGCTATAGTTTAGCCAACGGCCGTTATCCCCACATCGTGCTTTCGGGCAATGGGCAAAGGTGTACAAAGGTACAATGCCCTAAGGGACAATAACGGCCGTCTGCCAAAATGGTATAATCAACCACGAAGGTCAACTATGAAAAACCTGTTCCGTCAAACCAACAATCCCCAGGTGGAAGCCGGCTTACAAGAAACCAAGCCGTTTTTTTGGTTTATGATCTTGGTGCTGGTGGGCCTTTACAGCGTCACCCTGTACTTCACGCCAGAATTACGCCAGCCGGTTCGGCTTATTCCTTTCACTTTGTTGATGGCAACTCACCTGATTTTGCATTGGTACGTGCCGTATTTTGTTCTCAATTCACGACGTCTGGCAGTTTACCTCCTGGTCCAAATCAGTCTGGCTCTGGCTCTGACCGTTATCAGTCAGCAGCAAGGGATTGCCATCGGTCTGTTTTTGGCTTTAGCCGGGGAGACGGTGGGTATTCTTGAAGATTGGCGGCGGTCATTAACGGCCGTTCTCGGTTACATTGCCCTGTTAGCCATCACGTTCACCATGTTGTGGGGCTGGCAGTCGATTGGCCGCTGGTTGGGCGGGGTGCTGCTGAGCGCCCTGTTTGTGTTCATGTATGTGATGATGTTCTTGCGCCAGCTGAATGCCCGCGCTGAAGCCCAGGAATTGTTGGGCGAGCTGCAAATCGCCCACCGACAGTTGTCCGAATACGCCCAACAGGTTGAAACGCTGACCCTGGAAGGGGAGCGGCAGCGCATGGCCCGCGAATTACACGACACCCTGGCCCAGGGATTGGCCGGGTTGGTGCTGCAATTAGAGGCGCTGGAAGCCAATCTGGAACGGGGCAACACCGACAAAGCGGCGCAAATTGTCGGGCAGGCCAAGGAGCGGGCGCGGACAACGCTGGCCGATGCGCGCCGGGCCATCGACGATTTACGGGCAACGGCCGTTACAACAGGCGAAGCCATCACGCGAGAGGTGGACCGATTTACGGCAGCCACCGGCATAACCTGCGCCCTGACCATGCCGCCAGAGTTTATCCTGCCGCCAGATTTGGATGAGCACGTGGTGCGTTGTGTCGCCGAAGGGCTGGCCAATGTGGCGCGTCATGCCCAGGCCACAAAGGTTGGCGTGGTGGTAGAGATGGCGAACGGCCGTATCCGCAGCGAAATCCGTGATAACGGCCGTGGGTTCGACGCTGCCAACGGCGCAATTCCCACCGGTCATTACGGCCTGCTCGGTCTGCGTGAACGCGCCCGGTTGGCCGGCGGCGCGTTGGCTGTGCAAAGCCAGCCCGGCTCAGGCACAACGCTGCAAATGGTTCTGCCGATCACCCATGCCCCACAAGCGGCGGGCAGCGGCCTCCCGGCTGCGCCCATTGGAGGAACCGTATGATTCGCGTTTTGATTGCCGATGATCACCTGGTGGTCCGCGAAGGATTGCAGTTGATTTTGAGCATGGAAGATGACATGGCGGTCGTGGGCGAGGCGGTGGATGGGGAAACGGCCGTGCGCCTGGCCGGTGAACTGCAGCCCGATGTGGTGCTAATGGATTTGCGTATGCCGGGCATGGGCGGTATGGAAGCGATTGGCCGCATTTTGGCCGAATGGCCGGACATGGCCATCGTCATTCTAACCACTTACAACGAGGATGATTTGATGCTGCGCGGTTTGCAGGCTGGCGCGCGGGGCTTTTTGTTGAAAGATACCGGACGGCAGACGCTGTTTAATACCATCCGCGCGGCGGCGCGCGGCGAAACGCTGATGCAGCCGGAAATTTTATTGCGCGTGTTGGCCCACACCGGGGAAGGCCAGCGGACCCCGGCAAAACCGATGCCCGCGCCGTCGCCTGGGGAAGAAGGCGGCCTGACCGAGCGAGAGATGGAAGTGTTAACGGCCGTTGCCCGCGGAGATCGCAACAAAGAAATCGCCCTGTCTCTGGGCGTTACCGAGCGAACGGTCAAAGCGCACCTGACCAATGTTTACAACAAACTCGGCGTCGATTCACGGGCGGGAGCCGTATCGGCGGCCATACAACGAGGGTTGTTGGCCGGGTAAGCGCCAACCATGGACCCGGATTACTTGCCGTACAACGTTCAATATTCCTGGCGTATGTACCCTTAGAAATTTCTATGTTATGCTTCATGCATGGATAAACAGCCCCAACCCCAAAGCCAAATTGTGCCGGTTGATAACGGCCGTGCCGCCACCAATAACTCTCTGCAAACGCAAAATCCCTCGCCATTACAAATAGCCGGGCAGATCGCCAATCGTGTAGCAAGCCAAAACATTTTCCAACGCTATCTCAGCGAAAAATCGGCCAACACCATCAAGCGCCACGCCCGCGACTTAGAACTTTTTGCTGAATATTTGCTTGATGCGGGCCTGGATCTGCACCATGGCGCTGATTTTCAAACCAATCCGGCCGCCTGGAAAGGTGTTACCTGGGGGATTGTTGAAGGGTTTGTGCAGTGGCAATTAGGTGAAGGTTATGCTATTTCATCGGTGAACGCGCTTCTACCGGTCCAAGGTCAAAGGTACGCCTCATGAATGGACTACCCATAAATTGACGCCAGACACTGTGAAACTCGCTGCCTATTACATTGGCGTACTTT
>JAKQCM010000288.1 GCA_029559155.1 Chloroflexota bacterium | reverse complement strand
CTGACGGCCAACTTCCGGGGGGTGCTGTCGTGAGGATCATCACCATTTACCAAACCGAGCTGGACTGGTGCGCCCTGGTGGAGCTGTCGAGCGGGGCCAAGGCCACGCTGACGTTCGCCCGGCAGCCGAGCGAGGCCGATGTCGAGGCGCTGGCGGCGATGATGGAACTGCCGGTGGAAACGACGCTGGAGGTGGAAGCCGAAGATGGCGCCGTCATCTAAAGCAACGGCTGTCATGGCCGCCGACAAACCGCGCAAGAGCATCAAGCTGACGCCTGGTAAGGAGCAGCAGTTTCGGGCCGCCCTGGCCAACATGAAGGCGCATTACGGTGACGTTCTGGCCGCATGGGGAGGCCTGACGGCCGAACAGCAGGCCGACGTGCTGGCGCACTCGCCGCTGCTGGCCGAGTTGAAGGCGCTGACGGAACCGTTGAGGGGGTAGGGAATGGCAACCAGAACGAGCGTTGGCAGCGGACTGTGGAGCGCGGCGGGCACGTGGGACACCGGCGTCCCGGCGAATACTGATACGGTGGTCATCGCCACCGGGCACACGGTCACGTTCGACGTGGATCAGAGCGCGTTCGCGGCCGGCATCGGCACGCTGACCATCCAGAGCGGCGGCACGCTCATCGCGTCCACATCGGCCGGTAACTACTACCTCAAGATGGCGGGCCATATTCAGAACAGCGGAACCATCCAAGCGGGCACGTCGGCAGCCGTGCGCTACCCGTCCAACTGCACGTTCACCATCTATTTCAACGGAAACTACCAGCTCAACAACCAAGCGAGCCACGCCGGCAAGGTGTATTTCTACTGCTACCAGCCCGTGGTGACTTACGCCAAGCTCATCAGCGCCAGCCCGAAGGCAATCACCGGAATCAGCAAGGCCGCGACCTGCACCGTCACATGTGTCGGCCACGGGTACAGTGCCGGGAATATCATCTACCTCGTCAACGTCGGCGGCATGGTGGAGCTAAACGACTGCCGCGTGCGCGTCAAAACCGTGTTGACGCCTGATACATTCACCATCCGATGGTATGACGCCGACGTGACGGTTGACAGCAGCGGGTTCACAACCTACACCAGCGGCGGGTATGTGTGTCCACAAGAGGCCGAGGCGTCAAGCCAGACGCAGATCGAGATCGACACGAACGTGAGCGCCGATGCTGAATGGACCCGGGCAGGTGCTGTCGTAAACATAGATAACGTCAACCGCAACAGGCAAAGCGAGGCATATACCGTTTCGGGCGTGGCGGCCGGGTATCTAACGCTGTCAAGCGGCCTGAAGAACGCCAAAAACAGCAGCTCATACGCCGTTCTGGTTACGCGCAACATTACGGTCACATCAAGCTCAACGGCCATATCCAATGGCGTCATCAGGTACGGGACCGGATGTGTTATTGACTGTTCAGTAAGGCTCGGAGGTACAGGGTTGGCGGCCTATCAAGTAGAGTATTCGACTTTAAACGGAGCTTATGTTAACAATATATCAAACTGTATAGCGTGTTCGATTGGTGGAAGTGTTTCGGCGGCTCAAATTACAGGCGGGGCTGGCAATACGTTTTCTGGCATTTCAACAGGTGGATCAACTTCTACTGCGGGCGCCGGAGTCGCCTCGGAAACTGCTTTTACGATGACATCTGGTGCGGTAATAGCCGGTTCTTATGTTGGCGTATTACGAACAAGTGGTGTTTTGGCCGGTACAATAAGAGGATGCTTGTATGGTGCCTATAGCAATAATGACATTACAGTTACCGGACGGGTATTTGATAACGCATTTGGTGTCTTTACTTGTTTTGCTGTGTTTAAAAGTTCAAAGTTGTTTGGAAACGGTGTAGATGTCAGTCGAACAACAGGATTTGCATTTAATGCGCTGTTCGCCAGTCCGACAGAAAATGGTGGGTACAGCATCTCAAACATGGCAACGCCGGCCATCCTTGAATCATTCGACCACGACGCCACCGCCGGCGCCTTCCGCGCCTGGACCCGCGGCGGTATAACCTCGTCAACAGCCACATCCCCGCCAACGGGGCGCACCCGCAGCTATCAGACGGTGTGCGAGTCGGCCACGTACCCTGGGTGGTATCAGCGTGAGATCGTGGT
>JAKQCM010000491.1 GCA_029559155.1 Chloroflexota bacterium | reverse complement strand
TTCGCAGGCCTGCCACAGCGCCAGTACGTTGTCATAAAGGTCAATGGTTAATGGGGTGATGGTTGTCATGGTTGTTCGATTTGCGATTTGCGATTTGGGATTTGCGATTTGCGATTTGCGATTTGCGATTTGCGATTTGCGATTTGCGATTTGCGATCTCCAATCTCCAATCTCCAATCTCTAATCTCCAGTCTCCAATCTCCAATCTCCAATCTCTCTATTCCGTAAACACCGTCCCGCCGCCTTGCAGCAGGCCGGTCAGGTTGACAATACGCGCCTGGGGCACGCCCTGGGCCACGGCCGTTAGCGCGCCGCGCACTTTGGGAACCATGCCGCCGTTGATGATGCCCTGGGTGATGAGCTGTTCGGTCTGCACGGCCGTTAGCTGTGGCAGCACATGCCCATCTTGCAGCACGCCCGGCACGTTGGAAATGAAGTCTAACTGTTTGGCTTGCAGGGCCAGGGCAACGGCGCTGGCGGCGTCGTCGGCGTTGACGTTGTAAGTACGGCCGTCGTAGCCCAGCGAGATAGGGGAGAGAACGGCCGTGATGCCCAACCCGGCCAATTGGCGCAGCAATTCAGTCCGCACCGCCACAATCTCGCCCACCAACCCTAAATCAACTGTCGGATGCGCCTTCTTCTCGCAGCGCAGCAAGCCGCCGTCGACGCCGCTCAGACCTACGGCGTCTACGCCGCCGGCCAGCAAAGTGGTCACAATTTGTTTGTTCGTGTGGCCAGACAGCACCATCTGGGCCACGGTCAATGAGTCGGCGCCGGTAATGCGCAGGCCGTCCACCTTTTTAGGCTCCAATCCCAGCCGCGTCTGCATCATGGCGATATCGTGACCGCCGCCATGCACAATGACAAACTGCTCATGAAGGTGAACGGCCGTTTGGCCAATCCACTGCGCCAACAGGGGCAAAAACCCCGGGTCATCCAGTTCGTTCCCACCAATTTTTAAGACACGCATCGTCCCTCCAGGAAAGTGCGGAGTGCGGAACGCGGAGTGCGGAATTTCACTACTCCGCGCTCCGCGTTCCGCACTCAGATAAGTCCGCTCGTTTCTGCCAGACCAAACATCACGTTCATATTCTGTACCGCCTGCCCCGACGCGCCTTTGATCAGATTGTCGGTGGCCGAGGTGAGGATGAGCATGGTTCCGGCCAGGGTCAGGGAGATGGCGCAGCGGTTGGTGTGGGTGACGTGGGCCAGGCTGGCCAATTCGCCTTGGGGCAGCACCCGAACAAACGGCTCGCCCTGGTAGGCATCCTGATAGAGTTGGCGCAGATCTGCCTCGCTCCAGGCTTCGGCCAGGGGGACGTACAGGTTTGCCAAAATGCCGCGCGGCACGGGCAGCAGGTGGGGCGAGAAGATGAGGTTAGGCGCGGCCGGATTCCATTCCTTGATGATGGCTTCCATTTCCGGCAGATGGCGGTGCGCCCGGCCGATTTTGTAAGGCGAAAAATTATCGGTCACAGCCATGAAATGGGTGTTGGCGGCCGGATTGCGGCCCGCGCCGGACACGCCCGACTTGGCGTCGATGATGATGTCGCCGATGACCTGAACCCCGGCGGCCATGATGGGCTGCAAGGCCAGCAGGCTGGTGGTGGTGTAACAGCCGGGATTGGCCACCAGCCGGGTGTGTTTCAGGGCGTCGCGAGCAAATTCGGTCAGGCCATAGACGGCTTCGGGCAGCAGTTCGGGCGCGGGGTGGGTAACTTTGTACCACTTTTCGTAGGTGGCCACGTCTTTAATGCGAAAGTCGGCGCTGAGGTCGATGACCTTGCAGCCGGCGTTGAGGGCGGTAACGGCCGTTGCCGCCGCCGCCGCATGAGGCAGACACAAAAAAACCACGTCCACCTGGTTTAGCGGCGCTTCCTCTCCGTCAATCAGCGGGAGGTGTGGCGCTTGCGGGTAAATCGCGTCCAATGTTTGTCCGGCGTAAGACTGCGAAGTCGCAAACGCTACCTCAACATTCGGATGTCTATCCAATATCTGAATCAGCTCGTAACCGGTGTAGCCGGTTGCACCGAAAATGCCTGCTCGAATCATCACAATCTCCAATACTGTTCTTTAATCTGCGGCAAAAAAAAACCGCCAGACCTTGTTGTGGCCTGGCGGTTTGGGTTTCTAATCTGTCCTGCGTGACTTACCCAACCGAAAAATCCAGACCTGGGGTCCGGCTGCTACGGCGGCGGCGGGGAAAAAATGTCACGTCATTTAACATCGTGCCAAAATAGTAACAAATAATCAGATCATGTCAACCAATCTGGAAAACTTCGTTTAAACGCGCTCATTTTGGCACGGCCGTTTCTCCAGATCATACAAAAACCGCTTATTGACCACCGTTATCTATCGTGGCAGCGATGGGCAGGTGGTCGGAGGCAGGTTGGGTGGGGATGACGACGTTGACGGCCGTTAAATCTGGCGAAATCCAAATGTAGTCGATGCGGCGGCTGGGGTTGAGCGAGTCATAGGTGGCGTCCGGCGAAATCTGGCTGAGCGCCACCACATCCTGCCACCCGGCAACGCTGAGAAGTTCAATTTCTGGCGCGGCTGGCTCGGCGTTAAGATCGCCCATGAAGAGGCTAAACGGCCGTTCTCCCCAAACATCATTCACGGTTTGCGACTGAAGCACCCGCACTGCGCTGCCATTATCCGGGTGGTGGAAATGGGTGGCAAAAACGTTCAGGCTTTGGCCGCCCGCCAGCGCATACCGCGCGCCAATCACCCCGCGCCGCAGCAGTAGATCGTCTGGCGGCAAAGGGTGCAGCAGCACATCTTGCAGCGGCAGACGGCTTAAAATGGCATTGCCCCACAGCGGCCCGGCGGTTGGGCCGTACACATACGGCATTTCTAACCGATTGGCCAGCCAGAGCAGCGTATCGGCTGAGCCGTTAATTACCCAGCCGCGAGACACCTCTTGCAAGGCGACGACATCGGGCTGCTGTGCTTCGATAACCTGGGCGATGGCTTCCAGCCCGAGATTACCCATCGGGTCGAAGCCGTTGTGGATATTGTAGGTCATGGCGCGAATGGGCAAAGATTTTGGCGCTGCGGCCGCCGGCTGCGGCGCCGTCCACCATTGGACCAGCGGCAGGGCGAGCAGCGCCAAGAGCAGCAGCGTTGGCTGCCAGGCAATGGTGGTGGCCGATTTTTCGTCTGTGCGGATGGCGCGGGCTGCGCCAAGGATGGCCAGGGTCAGCACCAGGGCGGCGGCGGGCAGCAAAAGGTCGTTGGCAAAGGGCAGGGCGATGTCGTAACCGGCGTAAAACAGGAAGGTGAAGATGGCCAGCAGCAGCCAACCCAGCCCATTGCCGATGGTGAGGTTGCGTAATCCGACACGGCCGTCGCCCAAACCCAGGCTTTGCACCAAAATAATCAGCAGTACGGCCGTGCTGAGTGTTTGCAGCAGACCCATCACAGCCGCGGCCCATCCGGTTTGGCGGCTGAAGGCCAGCAGCAAAACCAGCAGCGCGCCGCTGCCCAGCGCCAGCAGGCTGTAAACCTGGCGGTTAGGTTTGCTGAGAAGCAGTTGGCCGACCAGTAACCCGGTCAGTTGGCTGCCCAATACCCAGGCATAAACGGCCGTCTGGCTCCAGCCGATAAGCACCGTGAACCGGGCCACATTGCCCAACACAACCAGATACAAAAAGAGAAATGGGCCAATCGCCAGCCAGGCGATTGCCTGGCCAATAGGCAAATCCTTCGCCTGATTGGGTAAGGAGTGCCGGATGAGCCTCAGGCAAAACCATTGTCCACTCACGAGCAAGAGCAGCAAAACGGCCGTGCCCCAATCTGTTTGCCACGCCATATCCAGCGTGTGGTAAGTGCCGTGCAAGGCTACATCAAAAGACAGCCCGGCCAGCAACCCCAACCCCGCGTCGCCGAAGAGACGGCCGTTGTGTTGGTGTAGCAGCCCTAACAGCGCCGGCCAAAACAAGGTGAACAGGAACGTGATGGCAAAAGCCAGGGCCAAATCCACAACCGGATCGCCGGACCACCACTGCATGGCCAGCCTGAGCAGGCCAACGCCGCCGGCAGAAACGGCCAATAAGCGGCGCGCGCCTACCATCCGGCAGAGGATGGCCGCCAAAAAACTGAGCGCAAACAAGCCCAGTGCAATAACGCCGATTTGGATGGCGTTGAAAGAAAAGCGGTCCCGCAGGACATACATGAGCAGCGAAAGCAGGATACGAATGGTTTCTATGCCAAATAAAGTAGTTAAGGTGATAAGGCCGATGAGGGGGTAACGGCCGTTGGAATTCGTGGCTGGCTCCATCTTTGCTCCTCCTTGGAAACCCTGATAAAAAATCATTATAGCAGAATGTTGGGCGAATCTGAGATACATGTAAGAAATCATCTCTTGCTACAAGCATCTGGCCTGCCTATGGTACAATGCCAGATTGGAAATCATAACCAAAAAAAGGAGATTTTGTGAACAAGAAAAGATTTACTCTGATTGGGATCCTCGCCGTTTTGGCGCTGGTGTTTTTGATGGCTGCGTGTGGCCCGGCTGTGCCCGCTGAAGAGGTGGCACAGGCAGACGCTACCACCGAAACAGGCGAGGCCGCTGCGGCGCCAACTTTGGAAACTGCCGCTGTAGACTCGTCTGCGGACCCATCCGTTTCACCGGTAGTGGAACAAAGGCAACCAGAAACTGTAGATGCCTACACAAATACCGACAGTGGTCTGGGTTATTACGACATGACCGTAGGTGATGGCGCGTCGCCGAAAGATGGCGACATCGTCACAACCAACTACGTGATGTGGTTAGCCGGCGCTACAGAGGCAGATGCGCCGCAGCTTATTGACGATTCTGAAGCCAGCGGACAGCCTCTGACCTTTGTTTTGGGCAGCGGTCAGGTTTTCCCCGGCTGGGAAGAAGGCGTTGCCACCATGCAAATTGGTGGGCGTCGCCAACTGCTGATTCCGCCGGACCTGGCTTTCGGCGCGGATGGCGGCGGCATTTTCCCGCCCGATTCCACCATTATTATGCAGGTAGAGTTGGTTACTGTGGAAGACCCGCCCGCGCCAACGGCCGTTGACGCCGCCGACTACACCACGACCGATACCGGTTTGCAATACATCGATCTGGAAACGGGCAGCGGGGACCTGACGGTTGAAGATGGCGATTCGGTTACGGTCGATTTCATCATCTGGTTGGCCGATGGGCCGCGCTACTTCACCGGTTCTTACCAACAAGGCGCGCCGTTCGACTTCCGCGTGGGCGCCGGACAGGTTTTTCCCGGCTGGGAAGAAGGCATGATCGGGATGCAGATCGGCGGCAAGCGCCAATTGTTGATCCCCTCGGCGTTAGGTTTGGGTGAAGAAGGTTTTGGCGATTCCATCCCGCCGAATTCTGATTTGTTGATGGAAGTTGCGCTGAACGATATTCGCAAGCCCATTGCCCGCACCGAAGTAGACCCGGCCGATTTCACCACCACAGACAGTGGTCTGAAGTATTACGACATCGTTGTCGGTGATGGCGCGACGCCGCAGCCCGGGCAAACGGCCGTTGTCCATTACACCGGTTGGTTAGAAGACGGTACCCAGTTCGACAGTTCCGTAGAACGTGGCACCCCCTTTGAATTCCAGGTGGGACAGGGCGGCGTGATTCAAGGTTGGGATGAAGGCGTGGCCTCCATGCAGGTGGGTGGCAAGCGCCAGCTTGTTGTTCCGCCGGAATTGGCTTATGGTGCGTCTGGCTCCGGCGCGACCATTCCCCCCAACGCGACCCTCATTTTTGAGGTAGAGCTGTTGGAAGTGAAATAAGATTGGAGGACCAGGAGGGAGATTGGTTTAGGACTGATCTCCCTCTTTTTTTTGTAAACGGCCGTTTTTCCTCATTGAAACGCTCCCCGCCATGCCTTATAATAATTTATGGTAAAGTGAAGTGGACGGAGCAATCTATCTTTGAGCAATCTAACGCCAACCCCCCAAAAATTTGTACACCGAATTGAAAAAGAGTTTGCCAGAATTCTCGATTATTACGGTATCCGCTGGCAGTATGAGCCAACGACTTTTCCGCTGGAATGGGACGAAAATGGTAATGTGACGGTCGCCTTTTCGCCCGACTTTTATCTGCCGGACGAAGACCGCTTTGTGGAACTGACAACTGTGCGCCCCAAGCTGGTCACTATCAAAAACCGCAAAATCCGCCGGATGCACGAACTTTACCCGGAAGTCAATATCACCCTGCTAAAGCGCAGCGACTTGCGCGACATGATGATCAAATACGGCCTTGATGATCACGCGGCCGATATGATGGGCACAGAAGCTCAAACCTCCAGCTTATGACACAATTCTACCCCCCAGAAGCGTATGGCGAATTAAATGATGGCATTAGCCAGGTGTTGTTCACCGAGGACGAGATTCAGGCTCGCGTGCTGGCCATCGGGCAGGCAATCTCCCGGGATTATGAAGGCTGCCACCCGTTGATGGTGGGCGTTTTGAAGGGCGTTTTCCCCTTCATGTCCGATTTGCTGCGGGCAATCACCATCCCGGTGGAAGTGGATTTTATGGCGATTGCCAGTTATTCCAGCCAGGCGCGGGATAAGGGGTATGTGCGGCTGCAAAAAGACCTGGACGAGTCGATTGCCGGACGGCATGTTTTGTTTGTGGAAGATGTGGTGGACACGGGTCTCACGTTGAACTATTTGTTGGGCAATTTACGCGCCCGCCAACCGGCCAGCTTGAAGGTTTGCGCGTTGTTTAACAAGTCGCGCCGCCGGTTGATTTCGGTGCCCTTGCAGTATAAGGGCTTCGATTTGCCGGATAAGTTTGTGGTTGGGTACGGGTTGGATTATCGGGAGTTGTATCGTAATTTGCCATTTGTGGGGTTGTTGAAGCCGGCTGTTTTTGCCCCGAATGGATCATAGGGGCGGGTGGCGGTAACGGCCGTTCCCCGCATCCTCGGCTCCCCTGTCAGCCATACCCATTTCCTGCTATACTCTCCCTCGTTAGCAACACTTATTACATTCACCATGTCACGATTCATGGTTCATTGAGGAGTCTCAGATGAAACTAGGCATTATTGGCTTGCCCAGTTCCGGCAAAACCACAATTTTTAACGCCCTGACCAAGGGCGACGCCCCCACGGGGCAAAGTATGGGCGGACGATTTGACGTGTTAACGGCCGTTGTCGATGTGCTTGATCCCCGCGTCGATATTCTCACCAACATGTTTAAGCCGAAAAAGACAACCTATGCCCGCATCACCTATTCTGATGTGGCCGGTTTGCAAAAAGGCGGCGAAGAAGGTTCCGCTCTGGGGGGGGCGATTCTCAACCACCTCTCGGCGCTGGATGGGTTTGTCCATGTCGTCCGCGCCTTCGAGAGCGACCTGGTCCCGCACCCCGACGGCAGCGTGAACGCGGCGCGCGATTTGGAAGCGCTGGACACCGAATTTTTGCTCAGCGATTTAGCCACGGTAGAAAAGCGGCTCTTTAAACTGCATGAAGGATTGACCAAAGGCGCGTTCAAAGAAAATAAGGCGGCGGCTCAGGTGGAAGCGGCCTTGTTTGAGCAGATGAATGAGGCGTTGGCGGCGGAACGGCCGTTACGCGACCTCCATCTCGATGAAGAACAGTTGAAATCCCTGCGTGGGTATGGCTTGCTGACGCTCAAACCGACCCTGGTCGTGGTTAATATCGGCGACGACCAGGAAGAAATCGACCTGGATTACGATCACCGCCACACCATCGTCACCAATTTGCGCGGCAAATTGGAGATGGAACTGGCTCAATTGAGCGCCGAAGGAGACACCGAATCGCTGGAAATGTTCATGGAGGAATACAGCGTCACGGAACTCAGCCTGGACAAAATCATCCGGCTAAGTTACGACCTGATGGGGCTGCAATCCTTTTTTACGGTGGGCGAAGATGAGGTGCGGGCGTGGACGGTGGAGCGGGGGGCAACGGCCGTTGCCGCCGCCGGAACCATCCATTCAGACCTGGCCAAAGGGTTTATCCGCGCCGAAACCATCCTGTATGACGATCTGATCGCCCTGGGGGGCATGGCCCAGGCCCGCTCTGCCGGAAAGCTGCGACAAGAAGGCAAAACCTACGTAATGCAGGACGGCGACATCATCAACGTCAAATTCAACATTTAGCCGCAGCGAAAACGGCTACGGCTTACGAAAAACATCATGGATCACGCGCACCATCATCACGACAATCCTTTTTTCAACCGCCAACGAATCACCGATCCCGCCTATTTTTGTGGCCGCGAACGAGAGGTTGAGGCGCTCTATAGCGCCATCGCCACGCGGCAAAGTCGTTCGGTGGTTGGCGAGCGCAAGATGGGCAAAAGCTCCCTGCTAACCCATCTTTCCTGCCCAGACAGCCTGCGCGCGCATGGCTTCGATCCCCAGAAATTCGTCTTCATCTATGTCGATCTGGAAGGGATGGCGAATGTCGCCTACGACGAATTTTGGCCGGAAATTCTGGACCGGCTGGAAATGGCGCTGCCAGATGGGCAAGACGCCCTGCAAGAAATGGTCGCCGAGCTGGCCGGACAGGCGGATGTGCGTTTTATGCAGGTGCGCCGCCTGCTGCGCCGCGTGGAACGTGCCGGACTGACCGTGGTGATGATGCTGGATGAATTCGAAAGTCTGGCGTCTAATCCCGCTTTTTCCGCCAGTTTTTATGGTGAACTGCGCAGCCTGGCCGGCGAACTGGGCATGGTGTACATTACCGCCTCCAAGCGCAGTCTGTACGATCTGACCTATCAACATGCCGACACGCTCTCGTCGCCATTTTTTAACATTTTTTCGGAACAGCAGTTGGGCTTGCTGCCGCTGGCTGAAGCGGACGCTTTGCTGGCGCGGCTGTCGGGGTTGGCCGGGCAACGGCCGTTTCTCCCTGCCCAAATCGCTTCCCTGATCCAACTGGCCGGACCCCATCCCTTTTTCCTCAACCTCGCCGGCTCCTACCTGTACGATTTGCGCCGCGAACCGATTACCGATGACGTTCTCGTGGAAACCGTCGCACGCCGCTTCAAGGCCGAGGCCGAAGATCATTTCCGTTACCTTTGGAATCAGTTAGACCAGCCGGAGCAAGCCGCTCTGCGTCTGACAGGGACGGCCGCATCAGACATGGTGCAGCGCCTCAGCCGCAAAGCGCTGCTGCGCGAGAACGCCTACGGCCGTTTCCAGCCTTTCTCGCAAGCCTTCGCCGAATTTCTCGCCAGAGCGGAACCCACGGAACGGCCGTCTGCCAGCACCAGCCCTCGCGCCGTTACCGATCTCACCGGCACGACGCTGGGCAACTACCGCGTCCTGTCGCCGGTAGGGCGCGGCGGCATGGCAGTGGTGTATCAGGGCTACCAATCCTCCCTGGATCGGTACGTGGCCATTAAAGTCATGTCCCATCAACTGGCCTACGACCAGACCTTTATCGACCGGTTCCAGCGCGAAGCGGCCGGCGTGGCCCAACTGCGCCATCAAAACATCGTCCAGATGGTCGATTTTGGCGTAAAACAAGACATTTCCTACATGGTGATGGAGTTTATCGACGGCGAAACGTTGAAAGAGCGGCTGGTGGGTTTGAACAATGGCAACGGCCGTATGCCTTTAGACGAAGTGGTCAATACCGTGGTCGATATTGCCGCCGCCCTGGATTATGCCCATGCGCATGGCATTATTCACCGTGATGTGAAACCGGCCAATATCTTGCTGCGCCGCGAAGAGCGCCTGGCCCGCCTGACCGGGGGACGGCCGTTTACGGCCGTGCTCACCGATTTTGGCGTCGCGCGTATGTTGGAAGGCGTGCAGCTCACCGGAACCGGCGCCACCATCGGCACACCCGATTACATGTCGCCGGAACAGGCGCGCGGCCAGGCCGCCACGGCCGCGTCCGACGTTTATGCCCTGTCCATCGTCCTTTACGAGATGCTAACCGGCGAACTGCCCTTCACGGCCGATACACCGGTGGCTATGCTGCTCCAGCACATGCAGGCTGTGCCGCCTTCGGTGCTGCTGAAAGTCCCCGAATTACCATCTAACCTGGAAATGGTGCTGCTCCGAGGGCTGGCTAAAAATCCGGCCGATCGCTTCCCCACGGCCGGACAACTGGCCGACAACCTGCGCGTCGCGGTGGGAGGGCGATTGTGATCCGGCGGGCGCTTGTCGTTGGCGCGGTGGCCGGTATTCTCCTGAGTGTCGCCGGCCTGTATCCGGTGGTCAGCCTGCTAGCGCCGCTGGTTTCGCCGATGTGGTCCCGACCTGTTGCCAATGAATTGGTTCATGGCATGCTGCTCATGGGGTCGGCGGCCATCGGCGTGCCTGTTCTTCTGACACTGGGCTTGTTTGCCGCCAATCGAGGCGGGGCCTGCGGTTGGCTGGCGGGCGCAAAAGCCGGGGTGATCGCCGGTCTGGTAGCCAGCCTGATCGTGTATACCACCCTCGTCTCGCCCATCAACGCCCTGTTTGCCTATGGGCAAATTGTGGCTTTTATGATGAAGATGTCGGAAGCCCATGCGCTGCCGCCGCCGGTTTTAGGCCGGTACGTGACAATTTTTGAGAACGGCAATTATCTGATCGAGATCACTTTTGCGATTGGGCTGGTTACGGCCGGGGTTCAGGGGGCGTGGATGGGTTGGCGGCGGCGGCACATTGTGGAACCGCCACGGCCGTCGCTCTATGCATTCATGACCGGCGGCAAACACCCGCGCCGGTGGTTTAACGGAGATGAAGCCTCCTCCAAAGCTGGCCTGATTGTCGGCTTTGCCGGCAGTCTGGTGGCTATGTTTGCCGCCTTCAGCTGGTTTTACGTAGGGTTTATAGAAGAATGGCCGGAGTTGGCGGCAGCCATGCAGCATAGCCACGTCGGCATTGTGGTGAGTGGGCCGGTGCGCCAGGCCGGATCGGTTTTATCGCCATTTATCACCATTGCCAGTCTTTTTTATGGCGCGTTGGTCGTCTGGTTGATCAAAGACCCGCCTAATTTGCTTCGCGCGCGCATTCGTGGCGTACTGCTGGCCAGTTTGCTCATATTTGGCTCGGCGTTTGCGATTGGGCTGCGGGTGTTTTATTTTAACATCGGCCTGCTGCCTTTTTGGATGGCCCGGTCTGTGCCCCAGGATCCATCGCTGATGACCGAAACGGCCCAGACGTTTCAAGGGATGATGCAGTTAGCGCAGCAGCCCTGGGTGTTGATTGCCCTGGTGCTGGCGACGCCGTGGTTGTTTATGCTGCTGGCGGGGTTAACGGCCGTTGCCGTTGGCGTTCTGCAAGGCCTGGCATATGGCTTGCTGCTGCCGGCTTTACACCCCAGGCCGGTCGATAAAGCGGCTCGTTGGTTTGGCCAACTGCGCCGCGAGCCGCAGGATGTGCTGCGCCTGATTTATGCCTTGTTTAATGAAGAAAAGGAAGCGTATCAGGTGCTGCCGCACCTTTCAGTGGCCGCTTACCGGCGGCTGCCGGATGCGTCGCGGCTGACGGCCGCTTATTATACGTTGGGCACGGCCGTTACCGAGGCCGAGCAGGTGGCCATGGTGGCCGCCATTCAGGAGATTTTGGCCGGACAACCCGGCTGGCGCTGGTCGGTTGATTTCCAGATGGTTTTTGCCTCGTTGAACCAGGTGCTGATGGCAAAAAGCCTGGACGACATCCTGGAGATCCCCGCGCCCAAGGAGCAGCACACCACGTCGCTGCCACCGCTGGTGGTGCAGAGCGTGCATAAGATCAGCCGCATCGTTGAAGAACTGCATAAAGTCACATTGGTTGACGATTTGGCCACGAAGCTCATTTTTTTGGAGAATGCGCTGACGGTGATTCGGGAGGCGCAGCAATTTGTGCAGCAGCAGTTGAATGACCCGGAAACGGCCGTTTCTCCCGAATTCACCGCCCTCAACACCACCCTCGATCATTGGCAGGGCATCGTTTTGGCGGCTATCAAGCGGCTCAAAGGACGCGCCGACGTCAGTGCCAACCTGAAAACCCGCCAAAGTCCCATTGCCGCTCAGGTTCCGCTGCTTTATTGCCTGGCCAACGACGGTTTAAATGTCGCGCAGCAGGTGCGCCTTAAACTGCTGCCCGGCGAAGACTATCACCTGGGGGATGAAAACGAGTGTTGGGTGGATATTTTGCCGCCTGGGGAAAAGCGGCAGGTGAATCTGACGGTTGTGCCGCAGAACGGCCGTCGCCGTTTGCGCGTCGCCTGGCAAGTGACGTACGACGATGCCATCGACGCTGAACGATCATTGACCTTTGCTGATGTGGTGGAATTTTCCGAACCGGACAAGCCGTTCCAGCGTATTTTCCCCATTCCCTACGTCACCGGCACGCCGCTGAAAACGGATGACGTGTTTGTAGGGCGCGAGGATGTGTTTGCCTTTATCCGTGAGAATTTGTTAGGCACGCATCAAAACAACGTCATTGTGCTGCACGGGCAGCGGCGCACCGGCAAAACGTCGGTCTTGTACCGCCTGGGCGAAATGATGGCCGATACGCATTACGCCGTGCTGGTGGATATGCAGGGCAAGCCGGCGCGCGGCGAGGCCGATTTCCTGTTTTCGATTGCCGACGATATTACGTTTGCCCTGGAAGACCGGGGCGTGATGATTGAGCCGCCGCGCCGCGAAGAATTTGCCGAGTCGCCGGAATTTTTCTTTGGCTCCCGCTTTTTGCGCCGGCTGCGCGCCGACCTGGGCGAGAAGAATTTGCTGCTGTTGTTTGACGAGTTCGAGGAATTGCAGCGGCGGGTGGAAGACGGCCGTCTCCAGCCAGAAATCTTCCAATTTTTACGCAACCTCATGCAGCACGAAGATCGCGTGGATTTTGTTTTCTCCGGCACGCACAAGCTGGAAGAATTGGGCGCGGAATACTGGTCGATTTTATTCAACATCGCCAGTTATAAGCCCATCACCTTCCTCAGCGCCGCCGACATGCGCCGCCTCATCGAAGACCCGGTCGCGGCTTACAATCTGGAATATGATCCGCTGGCCGCCGAGCGCATCATCAAAGTGACGGCCGGACATCCCTATTTTGCCCAGTTGGTGCTGCATGAGATGGTGGTTTACCACAACGAAACGCAGCGCAATTACCTGACGGTGATGGATGTAGACCGCGGCCTGGAGCGTATTGTCGGGCGCGGCGAAGCGCACTTTAAGTTTATCTGGGCGGAATCGTCGCCGGAGGCGCGCATTGTGCTGCAAGCGATGGCCGAACTGCTGGTAGGCCAGGAAACGGTGAATGTGACCGATATGCGCGAATTTTTAGGCCGGCACGGCTATCAATCGGCCGACAACTGGCAGCAGGCGATGGCAGACCTGGAAGGGCGCGATATTCTGACGCGCCAGTCGGCGAAAAGCCCACTGTATCGGTTTAAGGTGGACTTGATTCGGTTGTGGATTGACCGGACACGGCCGTCTCTCTAACGCCGCCGAGAATTTTCTTTCGGGGGTTATTGGTTGGCTGCCAGAGGCCGGTCGGCAGGGAAGGGGGCAGCGGGAGTTTCCACAGGGTTGTAAAACGGCCGTTATCCCCCCAAACAAGCCAGTTTTTCGCCGGCCAATAAGCCAGAGTCAGGATGGGGCGGTCGGTTGTGTAGAGGATTTCCCAGGTTTCCAGATCGGTTGTGCGGGCTACCGAATATTTTTTGGCAGATGCCGTTTCTAGCACGGTGTACAGGTAACGGCCGTCGGTCGTCAGGATGTTGTAGTTGGTGTAGCTGGGAATATCTTTGTAAGACACGCCGATTTTTGCGCCGGGTGGCAGGTTGTACCTGGTGATGGCTTCTGCGGCGTCGATGGTGTAAACGGCCGTGCGATCATAGCTCACTCCCACCAGCAGCTCCCCAAAAACAATCAAATGCAGCCGCTGAAAATCTTCCACCACCAGATCTTTCCATTGATACCCGCCATTTTGACTAACTGCCAGCGTATTTCGCTCGCCGCGGTTGAGGTTGGTGTATAGGACATATAATTTGTCCTTGAAGCCCACAATATCATACGCGCGGTCCGTGCCGATATTGCTAAGAAGCTGCCAGGTTTGTCCCTGATCCTGGCTGCGCCAGACCTGCCCGTGCCAGACAACCTGATATTCCTGCGCGCTAACGGCCGCATAAAGATTACCCGTTGCTTCTTCCACCCAGAGGCCAAAGGTATGGACTACGTTTACCAGACCGCGCACGGCATCGCGGTGTTTGTAGATGGGGCCAACGGCCGTCGCCAGATAATGGTTGCCCGCCGTCCAATCATCGGCGCAGCAGGGATCTGTGCCGCCGATATGCACAAATGGACCTTCGCGCCGCATTTCGTGGATGCCCTGTTCGGGAATTGCGCCCAGCGAATGCAGCGACACACTATCCGTCACGCCGACCAGCGCGCCATCACTTTCCGCCGGCCGCGCCGAACCCAGCCCGATAAGCAAATCATCATTCATCGGCAGAAGAACGTAGGGGCCAAATAACGTAGGACTGGGCGTAAACCCTGATTCCAATTGATACCAGATGTACCAGTTGACGTTTGGCAGCAGGGGCACGGCCGTCCACTCATACGGGCTGGTCACGAGACGGGCCGCCGCCGGATTTTCGGTCACTAACGGTAATGGGGCAGTAGACGGCCGTTGGCTTGCTGTCAGGATGACGATCAAGAGCAGCATGGCCAACGCACCGCTTTGAACGATGCGTTTATTCATGGATTGTGGATCAGGCTACCCAGCCCCAAATAAAATATTGGCCGCTGAAGTACAAATAAAGGATAAACGATGGATAAAGTATCAGGCGGTGAACCCACCCATTTTTTCCGGCCAGCGCCAGCAGCATGAAAAGCGGAAAAAAAGCCAGCGCATAGCGCGAAAAGGAATACAGCGGTTTCAGTTCAGACGCGGGCAGCAGCATAAAAAGCAGCAGCAGCGCCGAATAGAGTCCATAGGTGATATTTAAACGCCGAAAGGCTGCAATTGCAGCAACGATAAGTAGTATGGCGCAGAAAAAGTCAAACCACAAGGTAAATTCACCGGCCCGAGCCGTTCCGCCGAGGAACATGGTTTGCAGCGCGCGGAATAAATCGGTCCCGGGCAGGCCGGTTACCTGGAACCAGTACTGTTCATACATCTGGTTGATGGGCGGCAGCCCGGCCCACCAGCGCCAGAGGAAAAATACGGCCGTTCCCGCCCCCGGCAGCCCCACCGCCAGCAAGTTTCTTAAACGCAGAGGCGCGGAGAGCGCAGAGGAAAAGAAGGCGGCGCGTTGACGGTACAGTTCATAAGCCAGCGGCGCCACCAGCACCCAGCCGGTCAGACGAGTGAGCGAAGCGAAAAAGCCCAAAAGACCGGCCAGGAGGAAACGGCCGTTCCCCCGCGCCGCCCAAATCGACCCCAACGCCAGCAAAATAAACAACGACTCCGAGTACGGCGCGAGCAAAAAGAAACCGGTCGGGAAAAACGTCAGGTAAAGCAAGGCGCGCGGCGCAAAACCCGGCCCCAACTCGGCCTCTACCACCCGATAAAACAAAATCAGCAGCCCCAAAAAGGCCGCGTTGCTGATCAGCGTGGCCGCCAGCAGATTGGCCGTCGGCCCGCCGCCGAAGAGCATGCCCAGGCCGCGCGCCGCCAACGGGTAGAGCGGCGGGAAAACGGAATCTTCTTCGTGGGCGTAGCCTTCCTGGGCGATGCGCAGGTAGCGCTGGGTATCAAAGCGCTGCCACGGACCAAGCAGCAGCCCGGAAACGCCGGAATCGAGGTGGGGCTGGTCGAGATACGGCCGTAACACCACATCCGGTCCCAGCGGCACAGGAATCAGTCGCGGCACGATAATTCCCCACACGGTCAAAATTACACGCGCCGCCAAAAAAGTAATGATTGCAGCCTTTAAAGCTCGCTTCAT
>JAKQCM010000236.1 GCA_029559155.1 Chloroflexota bacterium | reverse complement strand
TAGGGATTCTTCGCTCCGAAGACTCCGCTCAGAATGACCAGTTCATTACCTGATTGTTTTCTTAAAGACCAAGAAGATTGGTCCAATCTAAAACTCACAGGTAATGAACTGGTCATTCTGAGCGGAGTCTTCGGAGCGAAGAATCCCTATCACTCGGTCATTTCAAGCAAATGGGATGCTTCGGAGGATGCTTCGGCGGCCTCAGCACAGGCTCTCAGCGTGACACGTCTTTCGATTACCGGATTAATTTTTTAATCTGCAACAAGATTGGTCCAATCTGTGCCATAGAGGGCGTTATTCGGCCTGACGGCCGCCTTTCAGTGAATCTTGCAGGGTTTTGAACCCGTCCCAATCGGCGGCGGCGGCCAGTGCGGCTTGCTGTGGCCAGGTTGCAGGGTCGGCTAGCTGGTAGCGGGGGCCAGCCGCTTCGAGGATTTGGTTGAGATGCGCTACGTCGGCATGGGCGAGCTGGGCGAAGGTGGTAATGTTGGCGGCGCTGAGCAGTTCGGCGATTTTGGGGCCGATGCCTTCGATAAGTTTCAGGTCGTCGGGGGTGATGGGGTCGGGCACGGCCGTTTCCACCACAGGTTCTTCGAGTTCAGGCGCGGCATAAGCCGGTTCGGCGTGGGCCGGTTCGGCATAGGGGGCGTGAGCGGGTTGGGTGACGGCCGTTTCCGCCGCCGGCACAAATCCCTCTTCCATGGCCAGCCCCAGTGGATGCTGTTTTTCAAATGCCACCACTTCGGCTAAATCTTCTTGGCTTTTCTGCCGCCACCAATATAGAAAGAGGATCAGGGCGATTATGCCAATAATCAGCAGCCACCACCACTCAGAATTGGTTTCTTCTGCCTGCTGGGCAAGGTGAAAAATTGTTGCGTTGCGTAAATACATTTCGGAAAAACCTCCTGTGCGGTTGAAATCGAATTCGATCACGTTGTGATTGGTATCATACCACTGGCAACCGGATTATTCACCAAATCCAGCCGGTTGGTTTGGCTGTTCAGCCCGATTTTTCGGCCGGTGGGGGACATGGTTCGCCCAATCCGGCGCGAATCCAGCAGGCCATATCTTGCGCCAGCCAGGATTGCGCGTCGATCCAGGTGGTGCCAACCAAAAAATCCCAATGCAGGTGATTACCAGTGGAAAGCCCTGTTGTGCCAACTTCGCCCAGAATATCGCCTGGCTGCACCAGTTGGCCGGGTTCTACCAGGATGCGGCTGAGGTGGTAATAGCCGGAATGAATGCCCAGGCCATGATCTAGAATAACAGCTCCCCCGCGAACATCGAGAACTTCGGCGACGACAACTTTGCCGGCGGCTGGGGCAGAAACGGCCGTGCCGCCATACGCGCTAAAATCGACCCCTTCGTGGTAGCGGTTATATGGTCCGCCGTTCACCGAACGCCGGTCGCCGTAGGTAGATGTGATGGTCAGGTAGTCGGTGATGGGTAGGGTGAAGGAATCTGTCCAATAGGGCGCGGGCGTGATCTGGCTCCAGATTTCACGCAGGCGGGCGCGTTCAGCGTCGATGGCCGCCTGGTCGATTTCGGCGGCCGCGCCGGTATAGCTGATCTCCTGAAAGACCCAATCGCGTGTATCGTTGAAGCGCCACGGCTGCAACCAGAGTGGTTGTTGGTCGATTTGCACAGTGAGGTAGGGTTCGCCACGGCCGTAAAATGCGCCTGTGCCAATGAGGCCCACACGGTAACGGCCGTTACCCACCACCACAAACGGGGCATCGTCCAGCGTCGCGGAGATAACGGCCGTTTCGGCCACCTCTGTACGCCAGCCCAGGGCAATGCCCGGCTCGCCAATCGCCTGTGACAGTTCCAGTTCGGCAAAGCCGATGGGTAAATCTTTGGGCGGGTTGTCGCCGCCGGGCAAAAAGAGCGGCTGAAACAACAAAGGGCGGTAAGGGTTGGACAGATCGTTGTGCAGGGCGATGGTCCAGGGCGAGGTGTGCTGGCGAACGGCCGTGGCCAATAACCCGCCGTCTCCAGAACGCAGTAAAACGCCGTTGCGCTCCTGGCTGTTTGGCGGCAGGGAAACGGCCGTGCCGATTGTGGGCTGCCGCTGCTTGTTCATGTGCGCATTGGCTGCCTGGACATCGGCGGCAAAACGATAGGAGAGAGCTGTCCAGGTATCCCCGGGTTGGATGGTGCGTTGGGTGGCGGCTGGCTGGCTGAAAACGGCCGTGGGCATCAGCCACACCATCATACCCACAACCCATGACCACCCCCACCGCTGCCATTTCTTCCGACGCATGTTTACCTTCACCACAATGAAATTTTTTGGCGATCCGCTAGCAATCGTCCAATCTCGTTCCTCGTACCAGAGCGTCAATCCTCCGATTCTACCAAACAGAGCCAATCAATGTTAGCGAAGGCCATTAGCGTGTTATACAATCACCCATATGAACGATTTTACAATTGAAACAAATGTGCATGCCATGTCATCAAAGACAAATCCTCTCACACATATCCGCCACAGATTATCTTCCTTGTTTACGCGCTCCACCGAAAGCTGGACCACAATGTCGGAAATGGGTCTGGTGACGGCGGCCGTGATTGTTGGCGCCGGTACAGGCGTTTTGGCTGCGGTCCTGATTTGGACCCTGGAGTATGTCACTCGATTTGCGCATTGGCTGCAAAACCTCATTGTGGATCCCATCGGGCTATTGGTGGGGCTGGTATTTGCCGGGCTTATCGTCGGTTTTGTAGTTGAACGCTGGGCGCCTGAGGCGAAAGGGCACGGCGTGCCCGATGTTATCAAAGCGGTTGCCCTGCGCAGCGGCCGGATTTCAGGTTGGATTGCGCCGATCAAACTGGGCCTGTCTGCCATCACCATTGGCATGGGCGGTTCGGCCGGCCGCGAGGGACCGATTGTGCAAATTGGCGGCGCATTTGGTTCAGCCGTCGGCCGTCGGTTTCGGTTTTCAGGTGATCGGCTGCGTATTTTAGTCGCTTGCGGTTCTGGCGCCGGCATCGCGGCTGTGTTTAATGCGCCGATTGCCGGCGCGATGTTTGCTCTGGAAGTCATCATCCATCGCTTTACAGTTGGCAATTTTGGCGCAGTCGTTGTGAGCGCTGTAACTGGCAGCATTGTTGTCAGCAAATTGGTCTCCAAACAACCGGCTTTTCCTGTGCCGGCCTATCAATTCCACCACCTTTCTGAAATGCCAATTTATATTGTGCTGGGCGTTTTGGCCGCGCTGTGGGCGACTATTTTTATTCGCGTCTTCACCTGGGGCGAAAAAACATTTGAGCATTGGCATTTTCCGCTGCCGTTAAAGGCGGCTTTAGGCATGTTAATTGCCGGTCTATTGGCTCTGCTGCTGCCAGAGCGGCAAATCCTTGGTTCTGGTCTGGAATTCATTGGTGAAGTGATTAGCAGCAATATCACGCTGCCCTTACAAATGATGGCTGCCTTGCTCGTGCTGAAAATGTTGGCCACGACGGCGACTCTAGGCTCCGGCAATTCCGGCGGCGTTTTTGCGCCAAACTTGTTTATGGGCGCTTTGCTGGGTGGCATTGTTGGCTCGATCGCCCATAATTTTTGGCCGACAATAGCTATAGACCCAGGCGCGTATGCTTTGGTGGGAATGGCGGCCGTTTTGGCGGCGGCCGAACATGCGCCAATCACCGGCATTTTGCTCGTTTTTGAGATGTCGGGGGATTATCAGCTTATTTTGCCGCTGATGTTAACGACGGTTTTGGCGGCGTTGTTAGGCGAGCTGTTTGCGGGCGAATCGATTTACACGTCTGAATTGGGCCTGGAAGGGATTCGCCTGCGCCGGGGAAGAGATGAGGATGTGTTGTCTGGCGTGACGGTCGGGGAAGTGATGACGGCTAACTTGGAGCATGTTACTCCCACCACCACTCTGGAGGAATTTTCTCGCCAACTGCGCGTTTCGCACCATCATGGGCTGCCCATTCTTGATGAAAAACAGCATCTGATGGGCATTGTGACGATCGGTGATTTGGAGGAGGCATTGGAGCGTAAAACGCCGAACACAGCACCCGTGATTCAGATTGCCACTCCCCGCCAGAAGCTGATGACTGCTTTTCCTGATGAGACAATTGGTGAAGTTCTGCGCAAAATGGGGCAGAACGCACTGGGGCGCATTCCAATTGTGGATCCGGAAGATGTCGATCGCTTGTTGGGGATTGTGCGCCGCGAGGACATTATCAACGCCTACAAGGTTGCCCTGGCGCGGAAGACGGAGCTGCAAAAGCGGGTGGATGAAGCTGGCGCGCGTCATGCGGACAGCGCCATGTTTGTCGAAGTGACGATTACCGAGGATTGCGTTTCTTGCCGAAAAACTATTCAAGACCTGTCTTCTTGTTTGCCGCACGATTGTGTGTTGGTGGCTGTGCGCCGTCACGGCCGTTTGGTTATTCCGCATGGAGATACTGTGCTCCTTCCCGGCGACTTGGTGACTGCTTTGGTTGCGGACCGTGATCGGGATGCGCTGGAGAGTTGTCTGGGCATTTTGTCGCTCGATAGTGTGGCCATTCAGCCTGAGTAACGGGCTGACGCAGTGGAGCAGCTTGTTGTTGTGACATGCGCGCCGTGGGTGGTTTGGGAAACACGGCCGTTCCCCTTCCTATTTTCTCAACTCAGCCGTTTTGTGGCCTCCCAGGCATAAAACGGCTGCCCCTTTAATCCTTCCAAATTGGCCGCAATCCCCCTTATTGGCCGAGGAAAAACGCACTGCCAGCGAATTTTCGCTAACTATTGACACTCATGACGCGCCGTGTTATAAATACGGCATAATGATGCAGTGCGTCATTTTGTGCAGTATTACCAAGTGAGGACGTGTAGGTTGAGTCAGATTTATTTGAGCCTAGGCACAAACCTGGAAGATCGCCCGGCTAATTTGCAAACAGCTTTGGCTTGGTTGCGCCGAGGGGTGGACGTAACGGCCGTTTCCGCCGTTTATGAAACCGAACCTTGGGGTGTCCTTGACCAGCCAGCCTTCCTGAACCTTTGTGTCGGCGGCATGACCACGCTGACGCCGCATGAACTCCTCCAGTTATGCCAATCTATTGAAGTCGAAGTTGGGCGTCGCCCAACCTACAAGTGGGGACCGCGCCTGATCGACATCGACATTTTATTTTATGACGATCAGTTGATCCAGGATGACAGGCTGATCATCCCACATCCTTTTGTCGACGAGCGGGCGTTTGTACTCGCGCCGCTGGCAGATATTGCGCCAGATTTTGTTCACCCACAGACAGGGGAAACCGTTGTTCAGATGTTAGCCAGGGTTTACTCAACGGCCGTTTACCGTCTGCCGCAGCAGCCCAACTTTCAGGTAACGGGGGATTAGGGTTTGGGCGCAACACCAGAGAACGCTTTTATTTGGGGGCAGCGTACCTACATTATGGGTATCCTCAATGTCACGCCGGACAGCTTTTCTGGTGACGGCCTGGCAGTTGGGGAAACGGCCGTATCCCGCGCGGTCGCTCAGGCGCAGCAATTTGTCGCCGATGGCGCCGACATCATCGACATTGGCGGCGAGAGTACGCGCCCAGGCAGCGAACCTGTTTCCGAAGCTGAAGAGCTGGCCCGCATTTTGCCGGTCATTACGGCCGTGCGCCAAGCCGTCAGCGCAGTCATTTCCGTCGACACATACCGCGCCAACGTCGCCGAAGCCGCTCTGGCCGCCGGCGCAAATTGGATTAACGACGTCTGGGGGCTGCGCATGGATGCAGCTATGGCCCCGCTGATCGCCAAAACTGGCTGCCCCATCGTGATCATGCACAATCGCAGCCAACCCAAAAATGTCGCCCAGGCCGAACGCCTTGGCGGCCGTTACGTGGGCATTCACTACGACGATTTGCTGGCCGATGTGGCCCATGAACTCGAGGAAAGCATCCGCATTGCCCGTTTGGCCGGTGTGCAAGACCGGCAAATCATTTTGGATCCTGGCATCGGATTTGGCAAAACGGTCGCCCAAAACGTCCAGTTGTTAAACCGCCTGGATCACTTCAAAAAAATGGGATTTCCTATTTTGATTGGCCCATCGCGCAAATCATTTATCGGGTACACGTTGGATTTGCCGCCAGACCAACGGGTGGAAGGCACCGCAGCCACTGTCGCCATCGGCATCGATCGTGGCGCGGATGTGGTGCGTGTCCATGATGTGCAGGCCATGGTGCGCGTCGCCCGCATGACCGACCAGATTATAAGAACATAGTCGCAGGTGGCTGTGGGCTGTGGCTAACGGCCGTTTCCTATCGACTATCCGCTATGAACTCAATGGTAAGGAGCTGAACATGATTAATTTTGAACTGGATCAGGAACAAAAGATGTTGACCGAAGCCATCGGCCGCCTGGCGCAGGAGCGCATGCGGAAGGTGTTTCGGGATGCAGACGAAGCAGGTGTTCTCCCACCGGATGTCATTAAAGCCGGATGGGAAATTGGCGTGCTGCCAACCAGCATCCCCGAAGCCTACGGCGGGTTTGGCGATTATTCTGTCATGACTGGCGTTTTGGCCGCCGAAGCGTTTGCCTGGGGTGATTTAGCCGCGACGCTGCATGTAATGACCCCGAATCTGGTCGCTGTGCCGCTGATGCTGGCAGGCACGGAGGCCCAAAAAGAGGCTCACCTGCCGCTTTTTTGTGAAGAAGGCTTGCCCAAGGTGACGGCCGCATTAACCGAGCCGGTTATCCAATTTGACCCGCGAAAATTGAAGACAACGGCCGTGCTGGAAAATGATTCCTACATTCTCAACGGAACCAAATGCTTCGTTCCCCTGGCTGATGACGCCGAAACCTTCCTTATCTATGCCAATGAAAATGGCCAGACGCAGGCCTTTTTTGTCCCGCGTGATGTGGAAGGCCTGACGGTAAACGGCCGTGAAAAATTGATGGGCATTCGCGCCCTGCCAACTTTCCAGGTAAAGCTGGAAAATGTGCGTATTTCGGCCGTCAACAAATTGGGCGGCAACGATGGCATGGACTTCAGTCGCATCCTCAATCACAGCCGCGTCGCTTTAGGCGCGCTGGCCGTTGGCATGGCCAAAGGGGCGTTTGAATACGCCCGTGATTACGCCAAAGAACGCGTCCAGTTCGGCGAACCCATCGCCCATCGCCAAAGCATCGCCTTTATGTTGGCCGAAATGGCCATGGACATCGACGCCGCTCGCCTGTTGGTTTGGGAAGCCGCCTGGCAGCTCGACCAGGGCAAAGACGCCACCCAATCGGCCGCCGTCATGAAATATTACGTCGATGATATGGTGATGACAGTATGTGACCGCGCTCTGCAAACTCTGGGCGGTTACGGCTACATTCGCGAGTACCCGGTTGAGCTTTGGCTGCGGAATGCGCGCGCTTTTGCCTCGTTCGATGGGATGGCAATTGTCTAAGATCACGATTTCGGATGGGTAGCGGCTTTTAGGCGGCCGATCCGCAATCTTTCACCTTCACGGAGATTCTAAAATGATTAGTTTCGAGATTCCCGAAAAAATTAACAACGAAATGCAGATGGCTAAAATGGTAGCCGAGTCGGTGATGCGCCAGTATTCCCGTTATTATGACGAGCATGAACATGAACGGCCGTCTGAATACATCAACATGATGTGGCCGGTCATGCGCGAGCAGCACCGCCGCCGCACTGAAAAATTGCAGCAAAATGGTAATGGCAACGGCAGCACTCCCAAGCGCGAAGGGCCAGATTTCAGCATTCTGCGCCTCATTTTGATGATCGAAATGTTGAGCTGGGGCGACGCCGGGCAATATCTTTGCACCCCGGACCCGGCCTTGGGCGGGGCGGCCGTCGAAGCCGTCGGCACCAAAGAACAAAAAATCCGTATTCTGGGCAAATTTGGTCAGGGCGAACCCAAGTGGGGCGCCATGGCCATGACCGAACCCGGCGCCGGTTCCGACACGAGCAACATCCGCACCACAGCCACGCTGGACCCGGCAACCAACGAATGGGTGCTGAACGGCGAAAAAATCTTCTGCACCAATGGCGGTCTGGCCCTGGATGAGTCCGAGGGCTTTGTGGTTGTGTGGGCGACGGTGGATGCCAGCGCCGGCCGCTCCGGCATGAAGCCGTTTATCGTCGAGGCCAAGTCGCCCGGCGTCAAAGTGACCAAAAAAGAACACAAACTGGGTATTCGCGTCAGCGACACGGTGGCTATCGTCTTCGACAATGCGCG
>JAKQCM010000226.1 GCA_029559155.1 Chloroflexota bacterium | reverse complement strand
TTGTCATTTTGTAATGAGCCAAGAGTATATTTGATGAATAGGAGGCCAATTGCTATATGCCCTGGGAAAGTTGTCACATAAACTATGATTTTATTAGGATTGTTGAGAACCACAGTTGTAAGAACCATTGTTAGTAAAGCTGCCAGAATGGCATACCGTTCAACCTCGTTTTTCAACGGAACAATCATTAGCAACCACATATCTAAAATTGGGATAATCAAGGCTGTCGTAAATTTTAAATGTTCTCCAACGTCTCTACTATAGGCCATTATTTTGATTGTTCTTTCCAAGAAAGATAGAGGCCCTGCAGTTAAGGGTACTGTAGCAATGCGCCTAGCCTGCCAATACGCGCCGAAGTCACCCGCCATAAAATCTACGAACACTATCCACACGATCCACACAACAGTGATAGAAAATATCCCTGCCAAACTATTTATTAGTAGCTTTCTGTCTTTTGCCCACAATGCATACAATCCGTATACCCCAAGTGCAGGTATCATGTACAAAGCATTGGGTTTTGTTAGTATTGCTAAACTTCCCCATACAAGAGGATGCAAAGTTGGCCACTTTCGGATCACGCTGAATGCTAATAAAGAAGTGAAAAACAAACAAAGCCATTCAGCGTTGCCTGTAATCATTCCGATTCCCCCAGGTAAAAGGGGTATTAAAAATATCAACCTGGGTTTTAGAGAAAGGGGAGATATTTCTTGGACATAATAAAACACTACAATTAGAGATCCAAATGCTGCCGCAAGACTAATGAGCCAAAGTCGATAATTGTGAGGAATAGAAGTTGGTAAAAGATTTATACTCCACGAAAGCAAAGGGTGGAACCAAATACTCGTAGGAGTATTAGCATTCCATCGAAAACCTAGCTGTGCGTTTCGAATATAAAATATTGAATCGACTGGGGCGGTGAAATCAACAGGAGTGTTGGGTTCACCCGGTACGTGCAAACCCATTTCGGTCCATATCTGATGGACTATTAAGAGGGCGATGATGATACAACCAGCAATTGTTAAAGCTGAATAGGCTACGATTTTTTTTAAGGCGTAGTTTGGTGTACCACCAACTTTATGGGTCGGCGTTGTAATCATAAGCTCGATAGACTAATGGAGGGCTGTTAATTATGTCTTGAATGGTCTCTGGCAGATTCTCTACATTTCCCAAGTGTTTATATCTATCTGCATAAGCTTCAAGTTCAACACGTTCATTTTCGTTGATTGTGCCAACAGTAACGATTATTAATTCGAAATCAACGCCTAGCTTGGTTCCAAGCTCATTGATTTCAGCACGGTTAAGGTTGCCACACTGCTTGTCAATTCCTGAAGTCACTACGAATACTTGATGAACTCCTTGTCTACCTTCAAGCCTGTTAATTGCAAATGATAGGGCGTATTGGAGCCCGCCTTTACCATAAGGCGTGATTTCATCCAGAAGATTAAGAGTGGTTTGGATTTGGGGGATGCTGGTTTCCTTATGTGCTGGAGAAACGAATTCTATGATGTCCTCGCAATCGTTTTGTCCATTTAGTCCGGCCCCAAACACAGCAAGGCCAATGTCTACCGGTTCAGGGACTCTTTGTGCCTCAAGTTGAATCCGTGGGCGTATTTCAGTAAATGTATGTTCGGTGTTCTGTGATGCATCTAAAACAATATACACGGTTCGCAATTCCGCTAGCACAGAACGACGGTAATAGAGGAGCCCTACTATGACTATCATTGTTGTGGCTGCCACAACGATGTAAAACCTCTTCCTATAGCGTATTGGCGTGTAACGGAACAAGACAACGCTGCTTGCTATAAAAAGCAAAATAACAATTAGAACTACTACCCAAAAGGGGGTTTGGGGAGTACCTGCGCTAGAAGGTTTGAATTCTTGGTAAGCAATATAGGCGGTTGGTAACCAAATAATAGCCCAAACAAGGGTGATAACCCCCAATCTTTTTAAGTTTGACCAGGATTCTGTGCGTTCATTGATAGCGGCTTCGAGTTGACTTGCAACTATATTGGCGAGTATGGCTTCAATCGCGAATGATATTACGAGTACAAGGATTAGGATGCTAAGCATAGAATGTTTTTCTGTGGATAACTCATAAGAACAAAATGCTACAAGGCGGTATATTTATACCGATACGCGGGATAAATATACTCTAGAGCGAAAAATAAAGATGAATAAGATCATGACTCGATGCACAAATGACCAACCGGTTGTGGATAACGGCCCGACGGTCATGAAATTGTCTGGGCAACTGGACGCCAGGCGGTTAAAGAGTCATGTATATGATACCGTAAGGCAAGGCGAGTACAAAAACTAAACGCCGCGCCAGCAGCTTCCATTGCGTCCGCAAAAATTAACTTCCCAGACCCCGTAACCTGAATCAATTTGTTGTTGCCCTTTCCCCATGGCGGGCGGCTGCCTGCTGCCTGTTTGCCGCGGCCTGCATCTGGATTGGACACAACAGTAAGGTGACTGTATGAAGCGTATCAGGCCCATCTTTATCTTCTCGTTTACTCTGGCCACGGCCGCACTGCTTGCCGCCTGTGGCGGTTCGAGCGAGCCTGTTTCCCCAGATTGCACTGGCGATGGCATTGCCATCATTCCCACGGCCACCCGGCAAACGGACCCCGACCTGTTCAGCCCACCATCGCCGCCTGACGGCGGGGATGGCGCGGACTATTGTCCCACACCCATACCAGCCGAAATATCGGCCGAAGATTTCCCCGAACAATTCATTACCACTGAAGTTGTCAATCTATCCCTGGATGTGGCTAACCAGGATTTAGCAGCCACGGCCGTTGGCGATGACATGCTGGCCGCGGCCTGGCTCAGCGACGGCGATATTTACGTCGCCCTGTCACGCGGCGGCAACCATTTCCAGGTGCGCCGGGTGGACAGCGGTAACAGCGTTTCCCTGGCCTTTAGCCGCGCCAACCGGCTGCACGTGGCCTATGAACAGGACGGCCGTATTCTCTACCGCGCCGCCGATCAAGGGACACACCCGGCCGATGTGGCCCCGCTCATCGTAGAAGATGTCCTGCACCCGGTGACAAACGGCCGTACTCCGCAGGTCGTCGTCGATGAACTCAACTGGGCCCACGTCCTGTACGAGCAGGATGGCAGCATCTTCAAGGCCAAACACCTTTCCAACGAAACCTGGCTGACCCAGTTCGTCGCTTACGGCACCAATCCGGTCGCCATACCTTTCTACAATGAGAAAGAGCTGGTCTTGTGGGGCATGCCCACCGGCACCTACTGGTTCGGTATCATCATGGCCGCGCCCTACAACGGTGAGATTCGCGTCTTTCGTTATCTCTCCTGGTTCAACGCCTGGGAGCAGGTGACCGCCTTTCCCATTCCCCCCGGCGAAGAGCTGATCGGCTCTGTAGGCCTGGATTTTCTGGCCGTCAGTGAAGAAGAGGCCTGGGCCTATGCTTCCTGGGTGACAAAACGGCCGTTCCCGGAGCTGCCATTGCCGCCCTATGCGCAGCCTGTTTTTGAGGCCGCCAACCCACTGTTCCCCAATCAGATTGCCAACCCGCATCATATCTACGAAGGGCTGAATGCCGTCCGCTGGCGCAGCCAGGAGACGCCCTTTGACGCCGGGTTGCGGCAAACAATTGACGTGGCGGATGCGAGCGGCGCCATCACAGTTGAAGCCTGGGGACTGGTTGAGACGGCCGACATTATCGAGATGGCCTTACGCATCGGCATTGATCCTACTGGCGGCGACAATCCGGACAGCCCCGAAGTGGTCTGGTCAACAGCGTCCGCGCCGACCGGCTTCACCCAATTTAGCGTCACTGCGCCAGCGCAGGGCAGCACGGCGACTGTCTTCCTACGGGGCACGCTCAACGGTCAGGATATGTCTGGCACGGCCGTTTGGGACGCCGTCACCATTCATCCTTCGGCAGGATCAGGGTCCAGCGGCGTGAACCTGGATTTTGAAGCACCCTTCGTCACCCAAAATTCCATCATGGTGCCCGAAGGTTGGACGGCATGGTATCAGGACAGCGGTTATGCGCCGACAGACGGCCGTGATGTGTACACCGTTTACGCTGCCTGGTCGGACAGCGGTGGCTACCCCTGGAGCAGTCCCGCAGTGGTTACGGCCAACCGGGACTTGAGCGGCGGCACCACCGGCGCAATCCGGTCAGACGTGACGCCTATTATCTCGCTGGCCACCGAACCGCCTTCGGTCAGCTTCTTCTACATCTATGAGACCGGCGACCCGCCTCCAGACACGACCTTTCTGCGCTTTGGACGGCCGTATCAGACCCAATGCGAGTTGGGCACAACCAACTGCACCGACACCCCTGGCATCCCGCTGTTGCCGCGCAACGTCGTGCGGCCCAGCACCCGTTTGCTGGCCGCCTCAGATCCATTCAATACCGACCGCGCCATTCTGGTCTGGGATTCTCTGCAAACGGACATTGTGAGCAAAGACGTGTATGCCACCTACGTCGTGCTCAGATAGAGGAATTTATCCATGAAAAAGCAACCGCTCATGCGCAATCTCATCCTGGTTCTGCTGCCGCTGTTGGCCGTCGGCCTGGCCGCGCAGGCCCAGGAGCACCCCAATCCAGATGGCTTAATCATCGTCGGCCCCGGCCAACGGTATACCGAAACCATTCCTGTCATTGACATCCACGATCTTGGTTCTCAACCAGCAGCGCTGCCAACCGATGATTCCGTTAGCCATTCACACTTAAACCGGGGTGGGGGGAGCGACCCCAATAATCCATATGCCATTATTCGCAAAACTGGCCCTGCCTTCATGCAGCCCGGCGGCACGGCACGCTATGAAATTACCCTGAATAACTACGAAAGCATCACCCGCACCGTTCAACTGGTAGACATGTTGCCGCCCGGTCTGGCCTACGTCCCAGATTCCGCCAATGGCCTGGCCTACGATGCCAACACCCGCACCCTGAACTGGCAGGGCGAACTGGCGCCCGGTAATTTGGACTACATCATCGAGGAACATAGTCCAGCGCTGCCCTACCTGGACCTGGCCACATTCGGCGCGGTCAATCTGTGTGACGATTTCATTGCCAATGGGGAAGCCTGCGACGACGTCAGCGTGACCTTCAATCTGGGCGTCAATGGCTACACCACTAATTTATACGGCGAAGTGCTGAGCCAGCTAACGGTCTCCGCAAATGGCCTGATTCTTGCGCCAGATACGGCCGTTTCCAGCCCACACAATCATAACCAATGGTTGCCGGATGCCGCCACACCGGGATTTGTTTTAGCTGGTCTGTGGCGTGATACGGACATGGGCGATGCTGAGACGCAAAACGGCCGTTTCCACGCGGCTATCATCAGCGGCCTGATCGCCGGACATGATGTCTTTTACGCTCAATGGCATGACGCGCCTCATGCAGAAAACCCCGATCTCACCGCCCGTCACGCCATCGCCCTGCTGCTCAACGGCGATGGCAGCCAGGCTGGCCACGTATTTTTCATCTACGACAACATTTCTGATCCGGCCCAGCTGGTGGCCCAGGGCTACACCATTGGCGTTGCCGATAAGCTGGGCGCTCGCGGCGTAACCTATGCCTACGCGCCTTGCTGCGGCGATGGCCAGCCGCCGCAGGGCTATCCACCGGCAGCCGGGACAACGCTGCATTTGCGGCCGGTGCTGTTTGGCGCGGAAAACGACTACAGCCGCACCTTCAGCTACGAAGCGGTGGTCAATGCACCGGTGCCGGAGACGATAGCCAGCACGGCCGTCGTTGCCAGCAGTTCCCCGGATCCGGCGCTGGCTACTGCCTGGTCCACCCATTACCTCTACGTGCGCTGGCAAACCTATCTGCCTCTGGCCATTGGCGGGAGCGAGTGAGGGTATCGTCATGAGCAACCGCGTTTGGCTCCGTCGCACACTGTTGGGCAGCCTGTTTCTGGTGGCTACGCTGGGCTGCGGCGTGATCGGCTTCATTGAGAACCCGGCGGCGCTCACCGGCCCGGCATACTGGGCGGCGGAGACCGGCACGGCCGTGCCCACCGTCACCGTCTTTCTGGGTACGTCTACGCCGGTCTATGCCGACACGCCCGTGCCCAACCTGATCACTACCACGCCGGAGTGGACGACGGTGACGCCGGTTTTCCTGAGCACACCTACGCCGTACTGGGTAACAACAACGCCTGTTTACGTGACGGAGACTCCAAGCGGTGGTACACCGCCGACGACCACGCCGGGCCTGCCCATGATTGGCTACACCACGCCGGAACCTCTGGAGACGCCCTATTACCGCATTGGCACCTTTTATCTGAACAGCGATGTGTATGTGGGCGGACCCAATGGCCTGGTTTTTCGCATCACAGGCCACGAGACGCAGCCCAGTCCCAATAACGAAGAGGCCACCTATCACTTCATTACCATCCTCGTGACCAATTACACCAGCGAGGAGCGCATTGTGCCCGTCTCCGATGTTTTCTTCATTCGTCGTGTCCAGCGGGACGAGGCGCTATTAGCCGGGCGCTGGGTGCCGCAAAACGAACCGCTCATTGCCCGCAGCCTGCCTGCGTACGAGACACAGCAGCTAACGCCCATACCGCCCGACGGCCAACGAGAATTCGTGCTTGGCTTCGTGGTTCCCAACGGCGACGTGCGCGAGCTGGGCCTGATCACCGACTGGAACCGGCCGGTGGAAGGCGGGCTGCCCATCTGGTTCTACCTGGAGGACGATCCGCTGGGACCGTTTACCGACGCCTTTCAGCCGCCACCACCGACTCCCATTGTGCTGGATGATGGCGGCACCCAATCCGGTGGTGGCGAGCCGGGCAGCGGTGATGGCTTGTGGCCGACGACCGGCATCATCACCCGCGGCTTTGGCTGCCACGAACTGTACACCGGCATCGACGGCACCGGCTTCGGCTGCCCGCCTGAGCGCCAGTGGTTCCACAACGGGGTGGACATCGCCAACGCCCAGGGCACGCTGATCTGGTCGCCGGTGGACGGCGCCATGGTTTTTGCCGGTCCCAACAGCACCGGGCCGGACTGTTCCGACATTCCCGGCTCGCAGCCGCCCCATGAAGGGCTTGGCAACTACCAGCGCGTCAGCGGCGGTGGCACGCTTCACTATTTCGGCCACCTGAGCAACTTTCTGGTGACATCCGGCCCCGTTAGCGCCGGGCAAAACGTGGCCGAGATGGGTTCCACCGGCTGCAGCACAGGCAGTCACCTGCACTGGATTGTGTACCAGAACGGCAACCTGGTAGACCCGGCGCAGTGGGCCGGACCGGGACCGAATCCCTGAGCAGGAGATACGATGGCAAACAAGAAAGCACTGCAACTGATTGAACTTGGCCTGCATCCTGTCCTGTTGGGCAGCGACGGCGATGACCTGAAACGGCCGTTACTGAAAGGATGGCAAACGGCCGTCTACACACCGGCAGACGTAGCGCGCTGGCCGGCCCGAAATAATGTGGGCATTCGCTGCGGTCTGCAGCGGGACGGTCGTGCCCTCATTGTCTTCGATTTTGACGAAGAAGCCTGGCGAGTTTTTCCCGCCTGGAGCGGTCTGGTGAACGGCGGCGGCGCATTGCTCGAACTGCGCCAGCCCCTGGTCATCGTCACCAGCGGCCGCGGCTGCCATGTGTACTTCTACACCACAGAAGCGCATCCCGGCCGCACCTTGGCCGGGCGCTACGCTCCGGTTGAAGACGCAGCCAACGGCCGTAAACGACTGGTCAAATTCATTGAGACCTTGGGCGCCGGTCGCCAGGTCGTGACTGTCGGCAGCCGTCACCCCAATGGCCAGCGCTACCGGTTTAGCCGGGGAATTCACTACGAGGATATCCCCACATTAACCACAGCGCAGTACCAGGCGTTGGTCGCTCTCAGCAAATCCTTTGACGAACGACCGACCAGGCCGGAGCGGAGCCGGGCTGCCTATCCGGTGCAGCTAAACGGTTCCTTCAAAGCTAACCACGACTGCCTGGACTATGCCCGGCGTCATATCGGCGCAGCCGAACAGGTGGAACGCAATGGCGACATCCGCTTTCTGGGACAGGGCGGGCTGCTGGTGACGGCCGACGGCCGTGGCTGGTATTCGTTCAGCGACGAAACGGGCGGCGGTCTGCCGGAGCTGATTGCCTGGCATCAATCCCTGGCAGGGGAGGGGATATGTTAGAAGCTATTCTGCTCGTTTGTTTATGCATCATTCTGGCCATCCTTTTCTGGCCGCGGCGCAGCCCGTATGGTCGCGACGTGACCAGCAATCGCAATGGACAGCCCTGGTGGCGTGACAAAGAGCCATATTGAGGAAGGGAATGCGTGTGATGAAACGTAAACAAAATGGTTGGATGATGCTGATCCTGGCAAGCTGGCTGATAGTGTGGACAGAGGTCGCAGTGGCGCAGGCGTCTGGGGCGTTGGAACTGCGCATTCGCCTGCGCGCCAGTGACGGCATGGCCGTGGCTGGCGAGGCCGTCATCCTGGAGCGCCTGCCGGATGAAGAGCCAATTGCCCCGGAATGTGTAACCAACAACAATGGCGAATGCACCTGGATTGTAGGGCGCGGACTGTACCAGGTGCTGTTTACGCGGCCGCTGGACAATATCTCGGAGTTGGTTGTGGCCGAGGGTGGCCTGCGCGGCTTTGGTGTGACCGTTGGGGATAGCCCCATTACCTACCACTTCACCTTCCACGGCGACGGCCGTGTCTACTTCGATGCTGCCCCGGAAGCGGCCGTACCATCCCCGATCATCCCTGTGGGTGAAACCTTGCATGGCGGTGCCGCGCCCACGCCGGTACCAACATCGGAACAACGTATTGACATTACGCCAACACGTCTCCCTGAGCAGGCGGATGCTGAAAAGCCAGATGTAAATTCAACCCCTGGCAGCCCCTGGCGTTTCCTGCTGTTTATCGGCGGGGGTCTCATGATTGGTGGCGGCTTACACCTGTGGTCGCGTAAGCGGCAGTCACCCAAGCGCAAATCGGAGGACGCTGATGCTTGATCCCGGCCGTTACTTCGCGGAAGCCATTTACTTCCTGCAATACACCCTGGCCCAGATATTGTGGGCTATCAACCGGGCGACGCTCTCCATTGCCGTCATTGCCGAGAGCATCAACAGCTGGGTGACGGACAACGTTGGCTACTTTGTGGAGCTGCTGGTTAATGCCCTGTCGGCGCCGCTGGGCGGCATGTTCATCCTGGCCCTGACCGCCTTGGGCTTCTGGTATGCCCTGAACAACATTGTACCCACCAGCCGCTGGGTCGATCCGTCCAAGCTGTTCACCTACGGCCTGATCGCTTTCTTTTTCTTTTCTTCCCCGATTGTGGTCATCGACATGATGGAAGACGTGCGCACGGCGCTCAACGCCGGCGTCGACACCGCCCTGATCGACGGGGCCGCCGGGGACATCTTCGATACCAGCATGGACGGCACCGACGTCGGGCTGCCGGGGGCTATTCCCGACGTAAACAGCGATGGGGCGGTGGGCAGCTTTGACCTGGTTTCAGCCTTCATGCTGGTGGCCAACATTGATGAGCTGGACAGCAGCGAATTCCCTGTCGATTTTGAAGCCGCCTACTATCCTTTTGGCGATCCGTCTGGCATTGACCTCAGCGACGAGGCCGACCAGGAGCTGGCCAAAGCGCTGGCCAGTGATGGAATTGAACGACTGTTCTTTGCTTTGGTCGCCGTCCCCACGGCCATCGCCGAACATTTCCTGCGCCTGGCGCTGACCGGCGTGGCCATGTTCCTCTATGCCGGCGTGCCCTTTGCGATGCTGTTTGCTTTCTTCATCTATACCCAGGCATTTCTGGGCGCGTATCTGCGGCAGTTTATCAACCTGCTCATCGAGACGCTGATGAGCGTCATCATCGTGGCCATCATGATTGGTCTGCTGGCAGCCGCTGCCCAGCAGGGGATTGGCCTCTACATCGGGGCCAGCATCATTACCCTCATTGTGCTACTGTGGCGCATCAAGAGTGCCCTGAAGCTGGCCGCCGCTGCCTTTGACCTCTTCGGCGGCAGCGTCATCACCGGCGGCGTTGGCGGCATGGAAGTCGCCCGCATGGGACGCCAGGCCGCCACCGGCACAGCCATGTTAGCTGGCGCGGCGCTAACGGGTGGGGCCACGGTGGCGGCTGGTGGCGCGGTTTTGGCCACAGCCGCCGCCCTGCAGGCCGACGGCCGTAACGATGGCGCGTATATGGGTACGGATCCCAATAAGACCGACGGCCGGGTGCGCCAGCTGAAGACGATTGCCGGTTACGCTCTCGGCCGTTCCGAGACCGCTCGCAGTCTGATTGAAGGCTCTCACGAAGCCCGTACCCTGGTGCGCAATTTCCGCGACGGCAACATGCAGCCGCATGACCCAGACATGCTGGATTACCTGCGCGCCGGTTCTTCCATGTCCGGCTTTGGCTCCAGCCCCTGGCTGGCCATGCGCTTTTCGCCTTCGCTGCGTGCCGCTTACGATGAAATTGGCGGCCGCCGCTACGGCAACGGGGCGCGGGATGCGGCCTTTGATGGCGATGGCGAGCCGGTGGATCTGCCGGGCGTGTTGCCGGCCAATGGCGTGGCGGGAGAAGGTGGGCGAAACGGCCGTTCCGCGCGTCATGGCGCCAGTCAGTCTCCAGCCGACAACGACATTAACGACCTCTGGCGTGAAGAACCGGCCACACAGCGACAGTTGGCCTATTTGCAGCAGCTGGGCGTCGAACCGGAAACAGAGCTAACGCGCGGTCAAGCCAGCGATCTTATCGGTCAGGCCCGGCAAACCCAGCGATCACAGGCAGAAACGGCCGCTAACGGCGCCGCCAACGGGCAATCGCCGCGAGGTCGCCCTCTTGCGCCCAACGATGCTTTAGCCAACCGGTTCGCCAGCCTGGAACAGGCGCTGACCAACCTGACTGAAGCCCTGGCTAACCCAGAAGGAAACGGCCGTATTGGTAACGGGCGAGCCGACGAACTGACCGATGCATCTGTCAATGGTGCTGTTCCGGATTGGCTGCGAGAAACGGATGAGCCGTCGTCTCTCGGCGCTGCTGCTCAGGATGTGGGTCTTGTCAGTGATGATGACGCAGATGCAGCTGCCGATACAGACGCGGTGCAGAACGTCAATATTGTCAGCGCCGCGCCGGACCTGGACCGCGACGGCCGTGAAGATAAATATGAAATGACGGATGCTCCCTCTGCCGGCACGATTCGCCTGGAGCCGTATGAGGCGTCGCGGGGGCAGGTAATCAACGATGCCCTGGCGCATCTGGCCGACCCCCATTCGCTGGCCGGTCAGGCGGCGCAGCGCACGCTGGTTACTTATACCGGCGCAAACAACTCCCGGTTGATTCAGGGAGCCGTTGGCCAGCACACAGCAACGGCCGTGCAGGAGGCTGCTGAGGCCACCGCCAATCTCGTCATTCAATACCGCACACAGGGGATGGATGATGCGGCCGTGCTGGCTGCTTTCCAAAGTGGAGAGGCAGCGGCGGCGATTCGCGAAGCCACGGTCGCTCAGGACAGCCCCACACCTCTGACCGATGCGCAGCTATCGGCTGTCGCCGATATGGTGCTGCTGCCGCAGCGTCGCCTGACGCGCACCGAACTGGTTGGCGTCATCGGCCGGGAAGCGGCTACAGGCGCTGCTGATGAGCAGTCCATCATTCAGGCATTGGGGATGCCCATAGGTTTTGGTGGGCAAACCGGCAATGTGCGCGGCGTGATGGCCGGGGCGCAGGCCATGAACCTTTCTCCGGCAGACCTGGCCCGCCTTGCGGAAATGATACAGGACGGCCTGCGTGACGTGGTGCAGGCAGAACTGGCTGATCGCGGCTACCAGCCGGAGATGGTGCGACATTTTGTCAGCGATATGGCCGCCTTGCCGGGCGCGATGGTCGTGCCGCAGTCGGCGGCAGTCAAGACGACCACCGCTGCGATTTCATCAGCTGCAGATGGTGCTGAAGCGACGGCCGTTTCCGCGCCACAACCTCAGGAAGAATAGGAGCGTTTTATGATCAAGAAACACCAGCATCTGCTGATACCGTTCAGCTTTGTCATTTTGTTGGCCATCATGGCCGTGACCGGCACAACGCAGGCGCAAGACGGCGGGCAGAATCCCACGCCCATTGTCATCACGCTTACCCCAAGTGGCGGATCAACGGCGGTGCCCACAGAGGAAGGCGCACTGCCGCCAGACCGTTTTGAGCCGAACAATGATGCCCAGACCGCGACGGCCGTTGGTCTGCAAAGTGAACCGGGCCTGACCCTCACCGGCGACGATGTGGACTATTTCACCGGTTATCTCAAAGCCGGCCAGATGATCCGCGTGAGCACCACTGTCTATGGTGGGTTGGATACCCGTTTACAGCTGCATTGGGGCGGGCAGCTGCTGGCCGAAAACGACGATCGTTCCCCGACCGATGTCGGCTCGCTAGTGACGTTTACGGCTCCAGCCGACGGCTGGTATGTGACCGCGGTGGAGAAGGCAACTGTTTATGACGGCACTTACGATCTGGACGTGGCTCTGGCCGAACCGACGCCTACATTGACGCCGACACCTACAGCGTTGCCCTCGGCAACGCCGACGCCCACACCATCACCGACGCCCGTCATCTTGCCTGACCTGGCCGAACCCAACAACAGCCCGGAAACGGCCCGACCGGTGACGCCCGGCTTGCGCGACACCTATACCGTGGGCGCGGGTGACGTCGATTACTTCACCTTTATTGCCAAAGCGGGCAACCGCTACGTCTGTGAAACGGTGACGGATCAGGTGGACACGCTGCTGACCGTGGTGGACATTGGCGTGAACGACGACCGGGGGGTGGGGCGTGTGGATTCCATCTTTGCCTGGACGGCGGATGTAGAGCAAACGGCCGTTATCCGGGTCGAAGCGCGCGGCGGCAGCTATGGTCAGTACGAATTTGTGTGCCAACCGGCCTCACCGCTGCCAGTGGCCGTCCAGCCGCCGGCATCCTCGGCTCCGGCCAGCGACCTGTCCGCACCTACAGTGCCGTTGACCATTACCGCAGGTATCACAACCACCGGCCAAATTACGTTGACGGTGCGACACCTGGGGCAGGTGCAACCCCAAACTACGACGCCCACAACCCATGTTCGCCTGCTGGTCTATTACGACGCCAACAATGACCGGCAGCCCGGACCGGGGGAAGGGATTGCCAATGTCAGCGTTCTGGCCGTCGATAGCCAGGGGCAGCGTCTGGCCCGGGTTTTCACCAACGCGCAGGGAGAGGCCATTTTCAACCTGACCAGCGAAACCATTGCCCGCGTCATTGTCCCCTTTGTGCCCGGCTGGTCGGCCCGTGTGCGTGCCGGGGAAATCAATAACGACATTGTGCTGGGACTGCCGGCGGTCCGTTTGCCGGTGTTCCTGCCGGTGCAGAACCAGACTGGCGGCGAGGAGTAGACCATGTTTGACACCGATTTAGAACTCGACATCGAGCAGGAATTATCCGAAATTCCGCCTGAATACCAGGATGCGTTTCGCCAGGCCATTGCGCGTGAATTGGCGGAGACGGAACAAAACCGGACCGATACCGACATTCTCACCTATCTCCGCAGCCGCCGTGATGATTTCCAGCGGGGTGGCTTTATCCGGCCAGACGGTCGTCCCGGATTGGTTGCCCTCAACCCGGAGACGATGTACGAGCAGGCGCTGCCGCAGCTGGCCCAGAGCAGCCTGGGCGAACCGGACAATACGGCCGAACGGCGGCGCACCCTGATTAAAATTGGGGTCTTTGTGGGGGTGGCCTTGCTGCTCCTTGTTTTTGCCCTGCGCGGCCGGGCGCAGCGGGCGGGTGATTCGGAAACCGTTGACGCCGGGACGCCGGTGGCTGAGGCCCTGGTGGCCGCCGGTACCGTAACGCCCACGCCGCCGCTGCCGGAAATCACTGGTGTGGACGATTCTCTACAAACCATTGGCAGCCTGGGCGGCGCCCTCACCATTGGCCGTCCCAGCGCGATTGAAATCCGTTACGACCGGTCCGAAGAGACCATCGCCCTGGCCATTGACCCCAGCAAACCGACACCGAAAGGGGAGATGCGCTACAACGAAGCCACGATGCTGTCCGACAATCCCGTCGCCGTCTGGCTCTTTGGCACGGTTTTGAACTACGCCCTGGGCATCCCCGACAGCTTGGTGCGGAACCTGGAACCCGGCGACCGTATTACCCTCAGCACCGATACCGGCGCCGCGTTGCACTTCGTCGTGGCCGAAACGGGGCAGGGGGCCAACTATGATGCAGGGCGGCTGCTGTCCCAAAATCGCCTGGGGCTGACGCTCTTTGCGTTGCCGGCTGTGGCCGAAGGGGATGTGGCCTATGCCTTCGCCAATTATGACGTAGCCAGTGAGGAAGGGCAGGGGCAGATCGTTTACGAAGTGGGCGACAGCGTTGCCTTCCGCAGCGGCGGAGAGCTGCAAGTGACGGCCGTACAGTTTGACAATACGGTAGATGGTCGTGTTCGCATAGTTATCGAAGGCAACACCAATGACCTGGATAGCAGCCAATCTGTTGTGCTTTCCCTGGCCGCCACTGATGAGCAAACAACGGCAGTGCCCCTGGCATGGGCTGAAGATGGTGCCTGGCAGGCAGAGTTTGTCTTGCCGGAGGCTGTATCAGAGCAGGGTTTGTTCGCCGAGTTTCGCGCTTTGCCCGGCGGCGACCTGGCCGTTGTCCGCTTAGGCGAAGTGCCCCGTTTAATTGAGCAGTTAGAGACCGAGATCACCAAGGCGTGGTGGGATGCGGAACGAGAACAAGCCGTGATCGAACTTTCCGTCCTTAACGCCGGGGAAGGGGCAGTTCATCTAGGCCCCGAATTTATCCAAATAGCTGAATGGACCGAAGCGTCCTCTGAAGGAGGTGATGCCTATGAGGGAACCTGGCAGGTCACTCCCCGCCTGCCCATTGTGATTAACCCGGGAGAAACGGCGGGGATAACAGTGTCGTTTCTTCCTCAATTTGCATCCATGCGATTACAAATTGGCGCTGACCTG
>JAKQCM010000208.1 GCA_029559155.1 Chloroflexota bacterium | reverse complement strand
TTATCAGGAAGATGCGAAGCAGCTGCGGGGCTTTAATCTGGTTGAGCAGGAGTTGTATAACAAAACGATATTAGTGACGCAGGAGGCGGCAACGGCCGTTACCCTGCGCGAACTGCGCCATCAACACAACTGGGACGTGGTGTTTGGCCGCCTGCTACGCGACGGCGAGGTCACCCTGGCGACCGGCGACGTGCAATTGCAGTTAGGCGATCTCATCAGCATGATTGGTACGCCGGAAGACGTGGATGCGATCATCCCCGTTCTGGGTAAATTGACCGATCAGCACCTGGAAATGGATCGCAGCCTGTACGATTATCGCCGCATGTTTCTCTCCAATCCGGCCATTGCCGGGCGCAGTCTGGCTGAACTGCGCCTGCCTCAGGAGTACGGCGCTTTGGTTACCCGCGTGCGGCGCGGTGACATCGACTTCTTGGCGCACGGAAACCTGGTGCTGGAGTTGGGCGACCGGGTGCGGGTGCTTTCCCGTCGCAAGGATTTGACGGAGCTGACCAATTTGTTTGGCGATTCATACCGCGAACTGAGCGAAGTTAACCTGGTTTCCCTGGGCATCGGCCTGACGTTGGGTATGTTGATTGGCCTGATTCCGATTCCGCTGCCCGGGGACATTACCTTCAAGCTGGGCGCGGCCGGCGGGCCGCTGATTGTGGGTCTGGTGTTGGGGGCGCTGCGGCGCACCGGCCCTATCGCCTGGATTCCGCCTTACAGCGCCAATCTCACTTTGCGGCAAATTGGCCTCATCTTTTTATTGTCTGGTATTGGGCTGCGTTCCGGTTATACGTTTTTCACGACGTTTGCGGCCAGCGGCGGCGTGTCGCTGTTCCTGGCCGGAGCTTTGGTTACCTGCACCATCGCCTTTCTGACGCTGATCATCGGCTACAAAGTACTAAAAATTCCGTTTGGTTTGTTGATTGGTATGTTGTCGGCGCTGCAAACGCAGCCGGCGGTGCTGGGGTTTGGTCAGGAGCAGGCGGAGAACGATCTGCCGAACGTGGGCTACGCGCTGATTTTTCCGGTGGCGACCATCGTCAAGATTTTTTACGCGCAGTTGATTTTGACTCTATTGTCTTAGGGGGAAAGGTTAATACGCGCCTAGCTCGCGGAGGCGATCATCGCTGATGCCGAAGTGGTGGGCCAGCTCATGCAAGAAAACGTGCCTTACCCAGTGGCGAATTGCTTCCAGGTTGTAACCGGCTTGCCGTTCGATGGGACCTTGATAGAGGGTGATGGTGTCTGGGGTGACAAGGTTGTAACCCTGGTTGCGCTGGGTGAGGGGGATGCCGTGGTAGAGACCGAGCAGGGTGCCGCCCGGGGCGACGTCGGCTGCTTGTAGTTCGGCCTGTGTGGGCCAAACGGCCGTCAACACCGCCACATTATTCATCTTGTCACGAAAAAACGGCGGCAGGCTTTCGATGGCTTCATCTACCAAATCGGCAAATTCCTGGTCGGTCAGCATCATGGGGAGACTATACGCGACGCGGGTTAATTCGCCAAGAGGGAGTGCGTGGCGCGGGTGGTGTTAACTAGATTACAGATCGATTGTACGGCCGTTTTCCTCCTCGCTGTATCATTCCTGCTACATTGAAAATAACTTTGCAAAATCGGTTAACCAAAATGTTTAGTGACGACCTGGTTCCGTGGCAGACGGTCCGGTCGTAAGAGGGTCATGACTACATTCCCAATTTTGTTATTGGCTCACTTGATTGCTGATTTTCCCTTACAGACCAACCGCATTTACATTCTTAAAACACAGGGTAATAAAGGCCTGCTTTTGCATGTCTTCATTCATATGCTGACGGCGGCGGTGCTGGTGCAACGGCCGTGGCAGCATCTCTCGCTGTTTGTGGCCTTAGGCGCCATCCATTTCACCGTTGATTGGCTAAAATTGAACAAGCCGGCCGTCAAACAAACCCCAGGTTTTCTGCTTGATCAACTGGCGCATGTCTTAACCATTCTGTTACTGACCATTTGGCAGCCGCATCTCACCTCCATCTTGCCGTTGTGGGTTATCTCGCTCGGTATTGTCTGGGCATTGATTCCGGCCTTGCTGACGTTGTTGTGGGTTTTGGCTACCGATCTGCAAATCACATCGCCCGACAATCCTACATTGACCTGGGCAAACCATTGGCTGCTGCCCATTTCGCAAAAGATTGGCTCGTTGTGCGTGGTTAGCCTGGTGGTGATTATGGTATTGGTTATTGTGTGAGGCGGGTGGATTTGGACAAATCAGGTAATAGAGCGGGGGATAATTTGGATGGAATGTATGGACAACGGCCGTTGACGCCCATTCCCCCCTTTGTTATAGTTCTCTCACTATGAACATCTGGACAAATTGTTTCGCAACCAAGAAGGGCAAGAAGAGCAAGCAAGATACCAATCGGTAGACTGGCCGCTTTTGCTTACCCGCAAAAACACGCACTCACAAGCGCCCCGCCACCTACCGGCGGGGCGTTTTTATTTATCCAACCATCAAACTAACCAACCAACTAATTAACCAACGAATACTATGCTAAACAAACAAATCGCCAATCAACTGAAGAAGAGCAAGAAGACGCAGCCCAACAGGGTTCTGGTTCGCGGCGCTTGCTTTTGAGTGATTTGGCTCAATCAAAGTTTTTCAGGCGGGCTTACCGGAATCAGAACCGGTAAGCCCGTTTTTATTTACCCGCATCCCCCGGAGACTTTTAACCCTCGGGAGGATCAAGACAAGAAAAGGAGCAAAAAAAATGACAACTGTAATTTGTGTGGAATGCGACGGGGAAGTTGGGTTGGCCGAAAACGTCATCGTGGGCGAGATTGTGGAATGTCCGGACTGCGGCGTGGAGCTGGAAGTGACCGGCGTTTCCCCGCTGACCATCGAACTGGCCCCCGAAGTTGAAGAAGATTGGGGCGAATAAAGCTGTAAGCTATAAGCCGGAGGAAGATTTTTATGCGCATAGGGGTGTTGTATTCACGAATTCGGGCGGAAGAGAAGCTTATCGTTGAGGAACTGCAGCGGCGCGGGGTTGATTTTGACCTGATCGACGTGCGCCAGGTGGTTTTTAATCTGGAAACGGCCGTTTCCTGGCAGCAGTACGACGTGATTCTGGAGCGTTGTGTCAGCCATTCGCAGGCGCTGGCGGTATTGCAAATTCTAAATAGTTGGGGCATCCCCACCGTCAACACGGTCCAGGTGGCCCAGGTATGCGGCGACAAGCTCAACACGACGCTGGCGCTGTTGGCCCACGGCGTGCCATCGCCCGAGGTGCGGATCGCCCTTTCCACCGAATCCGCCTTGCAGACGATGGACGATATGGGTTATCCCGTGGTCCTGAAACCGGCTGTAGGCTCCTGGGGGCGGCTGCTGGCGAAGGTCAACGACCGGGAAGCGGCTGAAGCGATTCTGGAACACAAAGAAACGTTGGGTTCCTACCATCATTCCATCTTCTACATTCAAGAGTTTGTGGATAAACCAGGGCGCGACATTCGCAGTTTTGTGGTGGGCGACCAGACCATTTGCGCCATCACGCGCTCGTCGGCCCATTGGATAACCAATACGGCGCGCGGCGGGCAGTCGGCGAACTGTCCGGTGACGCCCGAGATTGATAGCTTGTCACTGGCGGCGGCGCAAGCGGTGGGCGGCGGCGTGGTGGCGGTGGATTTGCTGGAAACGCGCGACGGCCGTCTCCTGGTCAACGAAGTCAACTACACCATGGAGTTCCGCAACTCCATTACCCCCACCGGCGTGGATATTCCAAGCAGGATTGTGGACTATGTGTTGTCGGTGGGGGAAGTGGGGAGACTAGAGACTAGAGATTGGAGATTGAATCAGTCTCCAGTCTCCAGTCTCCAGTCCTCCATCACCAACGGAGGCCAGCCGTGATGCGCGCGGCCATCGTCGGCGGCTCGGGTTACGCCGGGGGCGAGCTGCTGCGGCTTCTTTTGAGCCACCCGGAGGTCGAAGTGAGCCAGATTACCTCGCAGCAGCATGACGGCCGTTTCGTGTACGGTGTCCATCCCAACTTGCGTGGTGTGACCCGGCTGAAGTTTTGCGCCATCGAGGCCTTGCAGCCATGCGACGTATTGTTTTTAGCATTGCCCCACGGCCGTTCTGCAGCCCAAATCGACCTATTTGCCAGTTTAGCCGGGCGGATTGTGGATTTGGCGGCGGATTTTCGGCTAAAAGATACGGCCGTTTACGAAAAATGGTACGGCGCGCCCCATGCCAACCCCGGCTGGCTGGAAAAATTCGTCTACGGCCTGCCCGAACTGCACCGCGAGCAGATTCGCGCGGCGCGCTATGTGTCCGGGGTGGGCTGCAATGCCACGGCCGTGAATCTGGCGCTCTACCCATTAGCCCAACAGCAGCTTATTGAGCGGGTCGTGGTCGAAGTAAAGGTCGGCTCGTCGGAAGGCGGCAACAGGCACAGCCCCGCCAGCCATCACCCGGAACGCAGCGGCGCGGTGCGCTCATTTGCGCCCACCGGCCACCGCCACCAGGCGGAAATTCTGCAAGAATTAGGCGATTTTGACCTGCATTTTTCGGCGACGGCCGTGGAATTGGTACGCGGTATT
>JAKQCM010000203.1 GCA_029559155.1 Chloroflexota bacterium | reverse complement strand
GTGGACCCGAACCTGGTGCGCTGGGAAGAATTGGAAACGGCCGTGCTGCGCGCCCCCGCCGTCCCCCTGCCGCCACTGCCCCCGGAAGCCTTGCAAGTCAGTGACAGCGCCGGAGCCGACGACCAGCCGCCGCCGCAAATCTTCTGCCAGATCAGCGAAGGGACCGAGACCACGCAGTTGCCGCCTAACGCGCTGCCGCAAGTGTTCCTGACGCCGCCGCGCAACCCGGAAAGCCTGAAAGCGGCCCACGAATGGGCCCAGGCGAACAATGTGGCGATTTTGCCAACGGCCGTGTGCACCACCGACCTCTTAGCCATGGCCCGCGACCCGAACACGCCCGCAATCTGGCGCATCACCAGCCCGGCCAATGGCGACGTGGTGGACGGCATTCTGCCCATTATGGGCACGGCCGATTTTGATCCGGCCGTGGTGCAGTTTTACAAGATTGAGCTGGGTGTGCCGGACGGCGAAAATGTCAACTGGCTGACGCTGGGCGAAACGCACAACACGCCGGTGGTCAATGGCGTGCTGGAGATGCTGCACGCCGAAGGGCTGGCTCCCGGCAGTTACTGGCTGCGGCTGATCGTGGTGAAGGACAGCAATTACGTCGGCGAGCCGCACACGATTCAGGTGGTGGTGCAGTAGAAAAAGGGCGAAAGGGAAACGGCCGTTTCCCTTTTTCTCATGTATAATGAGAGTCAACCTGCTCATGCGCGAAGGGTCACGCAAATCATCACAAAAGCATGTACTTTGAGATCATTGGCGAAATCACCGACATAGAAATTATAGCCAGAGGGACAGGCATTCGAGATCGCGAAGCGCTGAACGAGCGATATGGTGCTGGCAATTGGCGAAAAATGAAAGGGAATGCGCACGTTTTGCTCGCAAATGGGCAGCTGAGGCACGTGGAAATTCATTGGTATGAAGCCCATGGAATTGGCAGACGATTGTTGAAAATCAAACGTTATATAGACTGACTATGGCAAAACATATGAAATCCAACTTCGTGATCTGCATCCAAAATGACGGCGCCGATGACTTGCAAGTGCGCAAAATTTATCAGGTTCTGCCTGACGAAAACGCCGCGCAAGATGGTTATTTGCGTGTCATTGACGACTCCGGTGAAGACTATCTCTATCCTGACAGTTTCTTTATCTCTGTGACGCTATCGCCCAGCACGGCCCGCGTGATCTTTGCTGCGCCAGTAGCATGATATTTTCAGGTTGTGCCCCATAAAATGTGAAAAGAGCCGGGATTAGAATCATCCCGGCTCTTTTTTGTAGCTTACCCGCCCCGGAGATGGTTGAGCAGATAGGGGCGACGGCGACTCAGGCGAAAGTTTCGCACAGAGGAAGTGATAGGGAAAACGGCCGTTCCCCCCTTCTTGTAATCATTTCATAATATTCTCTTTAGAAACCTGTCATAACATTGGCCTAATCTGGCGGTAGTGACAAAATAAACGCGCCGGCAAAAATGCAGGCGCAAAATTTTCTAAAGAGAGTGTTTCGATGTTAATCAAAAAACGCACCGGTTATGAAATCCCGTCCTCCGAAATTACCCCAGAACATATCTACCTGAACCGACGCAGCTTCATGAAAGGCGCGACGTTGGCCGCCGCTGGCGCGCTGCTGGCGGCCTGCGGCCCCGATATGAGCGGCGCTCCCAAAGGCAGTGCGCCGGTCGATGGCGTTGAGCCAACTCCCGGCGCAACCGGCGCCGCCACCGACGAACTGGGCGATCCCCTTAACACCTACGACGACATCATCACCTACAACAACTACTACGAATTTTCCACCGACAAAGATGGCCCGGCCAAACTGGCGACCAACTTCCCGACCTCGCCCTGGCAGGTGGAAGTCGGCGGGCTGGTCGCCAACCCCGGAACCTACGACATCAACGATTTGCGAACCAAGTTCGATCAGGAAGAGCGTATCTACCGTCTGCGCTGCGTTGAGGCGTGGTCCATGGTCATTCCCTGGTTGGGTTTCCCGCTGTCTAAACTGTTAGACGAAGTGCAGCCGACGGCCGACGCCAAATATGTCCGCTTTGAGACCATTCTCGATCCGGAAAATATGCCCGGCCAGAAAAGCCCCTGGTTCAACTGGCCGTATGTCGAAGGGCTGCGTCTGGACGAAGCTATGAACGAGTTAACCCTGTTGGCTACCGGCCTCTACGGCAAAGATCTGCTGCCGCAAAATGGCGCGCCGATTCGGCTGGTTACGCCCTGGAAATATGGCTTCAAGAGCATCAAATCCATTGTCAAAATCGACCTGGTGGCCGATATGCCCACCTCGTTGTGGATGGATTCAGCGCCACGCGAGTATGGTTTCTATGCCAACGTCAACCCCGATGTGCCGCATCCCCGCTGGTCGCAGGCCAGCGAGCGGCGCATTGGGGAACTCGGCCGCCGTCCGACGTTAAAATTTAACGGCTACGAAGAGCAAGTCGCTTACCTGTATGATGGCATGGACCTGAGAGCAAACTTCTAAGACGGTATTGCCGGCACGAGAATAAACATGAAACTAGATCGTAAACGTCAGACGCAGCTCCTGCGTTACGCTGCCCACCTGGGGGCGTTGATTCCTTTTGCGCTGCTGCTGTTTGATTGGCAAACAGACGGCTTTGGACCCGATCCGGTGCGGGAAATCACGTTGCGTACCGGTAAGGCGGCCATCATTTTGCTGGTGGCTTCGCTGGCGGTGACGCCGCTGAAACTGATTTTTGGCTGGAACCAATTGCATCCGCTGCGGCGTAATTTGGGGTTGTATGCGTTTGGTTACGTGTCGCTGCACTTGCTCACTTTTGTCTGGCTGGATTATGGCTTGAGTTGGGCGTTGATTCAGGAAGCGATTTTTGAAAAATGGTACGCTCTGGTGGGGTTTGGCGCGTTTTTGATTTTGCTGCCGCTGGCGCTGACCTCGTCGCAGTGGTCGATGAAAAAGCTGGGCAAACGGTGGACCAAACTGCATAAGTGGGTGTATCTGGCGGGGGTTTTGGCGGTGCTGCATTATATTTTGTTGGTTAAAAATACGTATACGCAGCCGTTTATTTTTGCTTCGATTCTGGCGGTTTTGCTGCTGGTGCGCCTTGCGCCCATCAAGCAGCAGGTTATTCGCTGGCGGCGTTCTATGAAGAAGAAAAAGCCAGTATCCATGTCGGCGAATCCTTAAAACAAGGTGTCTGTTCAGGTTCCTCTGGCAAGACCCCAAGGGTTTGTTACCCCAATAATCCAAATCCTCATGAGCAAACCCTTGGGGTCTGTATAGGTTACGGCCGTTGCGCCACAGGCAGGTATTGGGCGTAGGGCAGGCCAGAATGGGGAAAGGCCGCCAATAAAATCTGGCCGCCTTCTACGGTGATGGGGTCGGGCAAAGAATGGGCTTGCACGTCCAACAGGTAGAGGCTTTGGCCGGTTCTGGCGTCTACCCCCGCTTCGATGATGCCAGAGCTTTCCCAACGGCCGTAATCCTCCGCCGCGCCGGGATCAATCACTCCCTGGTTGAGTTCGAACAGGAATCGGGTTGTCTGAGCGGCGGGATCGTAGGTTAGCACACGGCCGTAGCGCATCTGATTGGTCAACACGGCCGTCGCTTCAATCGTGGCTCTATCTTCCTGAATGAGAACCTGTCCGTGGCTGTCTATGGTGAGGTTGTCGTAGCTGACGCCGGTGTCCGGGCCGCCTTCGAGCAAAAACGTAACCGGCATGGGGGCGGTTGGATCGGCCGGGTTCAGGGTGAAGCGGTACAGTTTGCCGTAGGCATTATCGGGCATTACGCTGCCCGGCGGGATGTCGCTGCGGCCGGTGGTGACAAAATAGAACGTGCCCGGATGATTGGGGTCTTCGTGCATATCTTCGGGGCGGCGAAAATTGGTGGAACGTTGGTCGGCATTGACCCAATCGCTTAATGCTGCGGCTGTGCCCAGGGCGATGTCTTGGGGCACGGCCGTCCACGTGCCGGTTAAAGTGTCTGCCGTGGTCATCGTCTCATACGCAAACGGGTTGCTCAGTTGGTCCGAGACGCGCAAAACGTACAGACGGCCGTCGCTAAATCCATTGGGGTCGGCCGGCGTTTGCTCGCCGACGTACAGGTAAATTTCGCCGTCCGGGTTGTCCTCTGTGGCCAGAAGGATGGTTTGCCCGGCGTTGGCGGCGCGATATTGGCTGGCGGGCACGATTTGCTCTTTGGCATAACGCCCCAGACCGGGCAGGGGCACGGCCGTGCCGTTGGCCCAAACTGCCCAACCGCGCGCGTCGCCGGAGCCGTCTTCTTGCGGCGCGAACCAGACCGGCATGGCTGCGCCGGAGCCATCCACGAAGCCGGTTTGCGCCAGCGAACCGGAGCAAAAAACGCTGAAGTTACGGCCGTTATTGAGCACGCCACCGGCAGCGTCTTCGTAATCCCCGGTCAGGCGGTTCAGCGTGTAGGTTATGCCGTTGTCGACGGCCGTTTCAATCAGATTCTTGCCGCCGACCAGGCGCCACTCCTGATCGAAAACAAACAAAGAGACCCGCGCGCCCTTGATCTGGCCGGGTTCCGTCTGTGAAAATCCGGTTACGAGGCTGCTGCCCAATTCGTGATTGACAAAAAGGTAATAGAGATCGCCCAAGGAGTACAGCCCCAGGCCGTCGGGCCGGCCGATCATGGTGAAGGTTTGTGTTTGGCTGGCGGTGAAGGTGGGGAAACTGCCAATCAGCAGGGGCGCTTCGTCGCCGTTGGTGAGTAAGGGCAGTAGTTTATAGCTGCCGGAGAGGTCGATGAGGTATGGGGCGTCGGGGGAACGGCCGTCTGGCTCATCAGCGGAACCCACCTGCGGATCAATTGCCCGCAAGGGATTGGCCTCTGTAGGTGAAATTGCCCACACGATGCCGATCACCAAACACAAGGAGATGCCCGCGACGAGGATCGTTCGCAAGAGGATGGTGGTTTGGGGCTTTCTCATGGGTGCGGGGCGAGGGGGAGGGAAACGGCCGTTTAGACAAACGACAGCCTTCCCGTCACTGGCTAAAATAGAGCAGGTAAACAATCCCGGCGTGCAAAGCCACTGCCAACAGCAGCATCACGTTAAAGACCACGCGCTTTTCTTTGCTGATCTTGTGTCGGAAAACGGCCCGTCCAACCGCCTGCCCCACAAATCCACCCAGCAAGGTAAACAGGTGCAGCACAATTTCCGGCACGCGTTTTTGGTTGGCCACAGCCAGGCTTTTATCCAGACCAAACAAAAAGAATGTGGTCACGCTCAGCGACAAAACCCAGGTGAGATAAAAAGACCAGGTGGTGGTAAACGCCAAAACAACCAGGAGAACGGCCGTAATCACCAACCCCAGCAAAGTCGCATTCATCTGATACCGAAACCGGCGGTACATTCCCGATTTACCATTCTTCGACATAATGTATTCCTCATACTCCGCGAAAATTTAGCCACCAGTTTACCCCAACGCCGCCAACTCGTCAGCGATTTGTCCATTGGCTGCCTCGCATGCTCTTGCCTCCAACCAAAACCTCTTTATACTAGCGCCATTCACTTGGTCAGGTCGAGGTTCACTATGGCAAAAAAACAGCAGCAAGAATTCGCCGTTATCGGGCTGGGCCGATTTGGCAGCAGCTTGGCCCGTGCGTTACAAGAAAACGGCCAAACCGTCATGGCCATTGACATCGATCCCCAGCTTGTGCAAAGTATTGCCGACGAAGTAACCCATGCCGCCGCTCTAGACGCCACCAACGAAGACGCCTTGCGCGCCATCGACATTACCGCCTTCGACACCGTCATCGTGGCCATTGGCGTAGACTTTGAAGCCAATCTAATAATCACCGCCACGCTCAAAGACCTGGGCGTGCGTCGCATCATTTGCAAAACCCAAAGTAACCGACAAAAAGGAATTTTACTGCGCATCGGCGCGGACAAGGTGGTACAGCCAGAACAAAACAGCGCCCTCCGTCTGGCTGAAGAACTGTCTTTGCCCACCTTGCTGGAGAAATTTAACCTCACCCAAAGTTACAGCATTGCTGAAATTGTCCTGCCAGTCTCGCTGAATTGGCAAAGCCTGGCCCAAACCGACCTGCGTAACAAATACCACCTTACCGTCCTCCTGATCAAACGAGGAGACGAAGTGCTGATTTCTCCCACTTCTGATACCGTCTTGCAAGGAGGCGACCTGCTGATCGTCTTTGGCGACAACCAATCTATTACCCAATTTAGCAAACTGCCATGAGCCAATCCATTGCGAAAACCCGCGTTGTTCGCCTGCGCCAGACCATCCAACTCGTCCGCCGTCGCCGCCGACCCGTGCCGGTCGCCATGCGGTTGGTGTTGGGATTGGCGTTTTTAATTGGCGTGGGGACTGGCGTGCTTTTGCTTCCAGGCATGACACGCCAACCCATTTCGTTCATGGATGCCTGGTTCACAGCCACATCGGCTGCCGCGATTACCGGTCTTTCGGTGCTTACCACCAGCACCGATTTTACGCGGCTGGGCCAAATCGTTCTGTTGTGTTTGATTCAATTAGGCGGCGTTGGGTATATGGTTTTGGTTGCGCTTACCCTGCAAATTTTGGGAAGGCGCGTTTCTTTGCTCGATCGGTTAGCCGTTTCCAGTTCGTTAGGCATGGATAAATCTGCGGCCATTTTTACCTTGCTGCAGCGTGTTGTGGTTGGCATGTTCATCATCGAAGGCCTTGGCGCTTTATTGCTTTACCTCCATTGGCGCAGCAGCGGGATTGTTTCGGCCGACCGGGCAGCTTTTTACGCCATTTTTCACGCTGTGTCGGCTTTTTGTAATGCCGGATTCGATCTATTTGCCGGTTTGCCGCAATACCCGGATGGCATTCCGGGTGACAGTGTGACGCTGCTCATTTTAGGCTTTTTGGTCATCTTAGGCGGTTTAGGAATTCCCGTTTTTCTGGATTTTTCGCAATGGCGCACGCGCCGACGCTTATCACTGCATACGCAAATCACTCTGATAGTGGTTGTGTTTTTAACGATTTTGGGTTGGATTGGCCTTTTCGTGGCGGAAACTAAAACAGGTGGCGTTTTAAGTGATGCGGTTTTTCGTGAACGACTGGTACACACCTGGTTCCAGTCCGTTTCTTCGCGCACGGCCGGTTTCCCCGGCTTGCGAGATTTTGACCGACTCACGTCGGAAAGTCGGCTGCTGGTGATGGTGTTGATGTTTATCGGTTGTGCGCCGGCCTCAATGGGCGGCGGCATTACAACAGGAACATTTGCCGTTCTGGCGCTGGCTTTATCGAGTTCTGCCAAAGGGTATGCCACCGTTCAGTTCAGACGGCGTACCATTGCCGATGAGACAGTAAGGCGGGCCGCGGCCGTTTTAGCCATCAGTTTGGCCATGGTTTTTGTGGCTAGCTGGCTTGTATTGTTAACCAACAGCTTTTCTTTCAGTTCCGTTCTGTTTGAGGTCGTGTCGGCGTTGGCTACCTGCGGTCTTTCTTTGGGCATTACCAGCAGCCTGAATTCGTTTGGCCAGGCGGTTATTATTTTGATGATGTTTTGGGGACGGTTGGGCGCGTTAACCATTGCGATTGCCTTTTTCAGGCAGCAGCCATCCACGCAACTGGTCCAGTACCCGGAAGCGACTGTTTTGATTGGGTAGCGGGTGACGAGTTATTGGAAACCTGCCACCCGCTGCCTGTTATGCACACGTTTCACTAGCTACTTTTTGATAGCCTGGTGATTGTTTGTCTCATTGCGCAGCATCACGCCCAGCAGCCCATCCACCATGCCGTTGCCATTTTGTCCGCTCACGGACACATCCGGCACGACCCGCACGTTGCGGTCGCCGATGATTTGCATCATCTGCAGGGCGGCGTACTCTTGCGCGCCCAGCGCCTCCACACCGGCCTGGTAGGCTTCGGCTTTGGCCCGGCCTGTGCTGCGGATAGCGTCGGCTTCACCGGCGGCTTTCAGGCGCGTGGCCTGCGCCTCGCCGGTTGCCCGCTTAATCTCCGACTTAGCCGTTAGTTCGGCAATTTCCACGCCTTGCTCTGCCTGGACCATGTTTTGCTGGATGTCGGCCAGGGCGGTGGCGCGTACCAGCTCTTGTCGCTGCGTCTGCGCCAGGCGCTGCATCTCGTAGGTCTGGCGCTGTTCCTCGGCGATCTTGCGGTCGGTTTGCGTAGCCATCAGCTCTGCCGGCGGCGTAATGTCGCCGATGAGCGTGTCCAGCGCCTGCACGTCGTAAGCGCTGATCGCCCGCCGGATGTGTTCGGTGGCCTCCGTTTGCCGCTCGCTGCGCGCGCTGAGGAAGTCCAGCACGGTGTATTCCTGGGCCGAGTTGCGGAAGTAGTTGCCCACAATCGGCTGCAGAACATGATCGACCAGATTTTGCACCGAGCCAACCCGCGAAATGACCTTGGGCGCATCCAGCGCGCCGATGTGGATGATTTGGGCCACGTCCAGGTTGAAGGCGAAGCCGTCCTTGGAGCGCACGGTGATGGGCGAGAGGTGGGCGTCGTATTTGTGGGCTTCGGTGCGCGAGGCCCAGTTGAGGACGATGTTGGTCGTCGGGACCAGTTCCACCTTCATGACGCGGGAGTTGATGGGGTGCTTGCCGGGGTACAGCGGCGTGACCCAGACGCCTTTGTGACCCGGTTCCACCAGGTTGCCATGCTTGAAGGATTCGCCGCTGACGTCTTCGTGGGCCTTGCCGACGAAGGCGATGACGATGCCCACGTGGCCGATGGGAATTTCGGTCATGGGGAACTGCTCGACATGGACGAACCAGGGGTTGAGGTTCCAGGCGCCGGAGAGCAGCACTTCTTCTTGCAGGCCGCGACGGCCGTGATTGTCCAAAAACACCTGGGCGTTCTGAAAACTGTTGTGTCCGTGGACGATGGGGCCGGCAATCTCGCCGTTGTCGATGGGACGGCCGTCCAGCGTCGTCACGATACCCACCCGATCCGGCGCGACCTGATAAACGGTCAACTGGCGCGGATCCATGTCGTGGTGGGTCGCATTTTGTGTGGTGATGATGGTGAACAGTGCCGTGTTGATGCGGTAAGTGCCGGCCGTGAGCAGGCCGAGCTGCCGGCCTTGCTCGCCGCCGTTCAACAAGAATTTGCGCGTGTCCTGATAGTTGTCGCAGGCCACAATTTTGCCCAGCAGGCGCTCGGGCGGCGTCGGGCTGCCATCGGCGGCCACGATGAGGCCAATCTGCCCTTGCGGAATGATCGTGACCGACACTTTGCGCACGGTGAAGCGCCAGGGGTAGTAGCCAAAATGCCAGCCAGGCGCCAGCGTGTCGGCCTGGTAGCCCGCTTCGCCTTTCAGGGCGATGAGGCGGCCGGGCGGCAGGCGGGGGCCAAACTTCTTGATGACAATGCCCACTTCCCGCTCATTAACGACGACGAGGCCGAGGAGCGATTTGCCGGTTAGCAAGAGAAATGCGATCCCGGCCAACACAAACACAAAGATTGAAACTGCCGTAAGCATGTGAAAACCCTCCGGGCTGCCATGCAGCCCAACAATCTGCCCCGAATGGACAGATGAAACCGAAAAGAAAGGCGGGAAACGGCCGTTTCCTACCCACAGTTCGACGCAGCAAAACCTTCTAGTTAAGCTGCCAGATCAATTGGTTCGTTTCTTCAGGGGGGAAGAGGGGTGTTTTCGTGTGAATTTTCCATGACTGACCAGCCTCCACCGGGACACATCTATAAAATTTGTTTTGTCGACCGTGCCCCTGACAGCCGGCAAAATTCCAATTTAACCATTTATGAACCAGAATATATGGGAGGATGTTAGCATAGCGTGTTTACCGTGTCAATATCTGGGGGGTGATTTGGCCGGGTTTTATGGCAGTGATTCGCAGACACGGCCGTCGCCGCCGCCATCCAGTTTGTGAATATCTTCGCCGGTCTGGCCCAGGCAAAAATCAAAACAGGCCTGGGCCTCGGTTTGACGGCTGAAATCGGCGCAGTTGTAGCGGTTTTTGCCGCAATCGCAGGGGCCAGTGAGTTCGTTGCGCGCCCAGAGACCCAGGTTGGCCGTGCGCGCTTCTGCTTGCAGTTGGCCGAAGTACGCTTGTTGGGCCACGTCGGGCGGAAAGGTGACCAGGCGGGCCATGCCCTGGCGCAGCAGTTCAGCGTTGACAAACGTGCCATCGGGCAGGTAGACGTAGCGCAGGAGACGGCCGTAACGATCCGTTTCCGATACATCCTTCACCAAAATCACCGTCTGGCCGTCCACCAACTGCCGGTTGGCTGTGGTGGCTTCCTGGTAGTACGGTTCGTCGCGCTCCGGCGTATCAACGCCAATGTAGCGCAGGCGGTATTCTTGCCCGTCCAGGTCCACGTCGATGGTGTCGCCGTCGATGACGTTTAGGACAACGGCCGTCTCCCCTTCCGGCGCAGTTCCCTTTTCTTCCGCGGGTTCTGCCGCCAATCCGGCGCAGCCCAACAAACCCAGAAAAAACAGCAGCCACAATGTCTTCATACGTCCCTCTCGAAAATTGGACACGGATTTACGCGGATGAACACGGATAAAAATCCGTGAAAATCCGTGTTCATGCGTGTCCTTTTCATTGATTGTGTTGAGCCTGTGCTCATGTCATCTACTTGCTAAAGGCCCACAGAAAAAAGCTGTGGGCAACCGTGGGTGAATTTTAACGGCCGTTAGCCTACCCGAAAATCCCCCCTATTGGCAACTTTGTGGCCGCTTAAAAGTTGGGGCAAAGTGAACGTGATATCCCAACTATGCTTTTGGGCCTGCCACGCAAAGCAATTGCCGCCAAAACATCATCCGGTTGTTGCCCGCGAGACTTCCATTTATAATCGCCGCTTGTAAACCAAACTTGAATTATCCCCTGGCTTCATGTCATTTTGCGACACGAGTTGCCCGGAAAACAGGTTAGACCTTTTGGAATACATGATGAACGGTTCAACCAAACAGGCTCATCTCAAGGCAGGCTGCGATGGATAATATGAATCCGTGGGGCATTGTTTGTTCCCCGCCTCCCCCCTCACTCAAATAACCCCCTTTCTATTCCGTTTTTACAACCATAAATGGGCAAAACGGCCGTTTCCCCGACCCTGAAACGCGCCACACGATTGGCCGCATGGTCAGCTTAACGGCCGTTCACTGCCCGCCTTGAACCAACCTCAAAGGTGATACAAATGCTGAATTTACTGCTTCAAGTGTGGGGCGGCGCTTTTTACCTGCTTAACAAAATACTCTTTTCACGGGCGGAGCGATCTCTGAACCTGCAAACACAAAAATCCCGGCTCATGCTGGCCTGGATCTGTTATCTCATTGGTTTGCCCCCTTGGGTGTTTATCTTCATTTCGGAGCACAACTGGATAGCCGCCGCCGTAGAAACCAGCGGCGCGCCGGCCATGATCATGGGTCTGATCGCCGCCCGGCACGGTCAAGAATCCTTCCATGAACACGCCTGGCTCGACCGTCTCGCCAAATTAATGGTGATTGCTGGTCTGAGCTTGAGTTTTTATGATTTTGGCGGCCTGACCACGCTCAATCAGATTTTGGAGCTGGGCATCGCGGCCGGATTCTTGGTTGGCACATACCTGATGGCCAGGCAGAAGCCGCAGGGCTATTTCTGGCTGATCGTAGGCAATATCAGCGCGGCTTCCTTAATGATGCGGCAGGGATATTACGTGCTCATGACCCAGCAGCTCCTTTCCATGATCTTCGTGGTCGACGCCTATTGGGTCCGGCAACGGAAAGGGGCTAGCCACAATGCTTAACCTCATCGGGCAACTTTTCCCGCCTTGACACACCTCCAGCCCGGTGCTATCATGCCGCTACGATGAACGCTGAAGCTCAGGCACGATTTTTTAGCTTTTTCTTTTTTACCAACACCCATCACGCCGCGCGCGCGAAAGGGGTTGTTTGCGCCTGAGAAAAAGCAGACACAACCACCTGACCTGAAAGACGCGGCCTGAACCCCCGCGTCTTTTTTATTTTACTGGGATTATGATATGCTTCCCCGTCGGGAAGGCCCCGTCTGGAGAACCAACCTACAAACGAGTGAACAAACCAACCTCAGGAAGTGGCTTATGCTTGCACAACTAGATGAACTTTATGCACAATCGCTGGATTCCCTGGCAACGGCCGTGAATACGGCCGTGCTCGACGCCTGGTACAAAGACACCCTCGGTCGCAAAGGCAGCATCTACCTGCTCACCCGCCAGGTCGGCCAACTGCCGGCTGAAGAGCGCCCCGCCTTTGGCCAGCGCGTCAACGCCGTCAAACAAGAACTGGAAACCGCCTACGAAGCCCGGCTGGCCGAACTCAAAGCCGCCGAACTTCAGGCCGAAATGACGGCGTCAGCCATCGACGTCACCTTGCCCGGACGCAAACAGTGGCGCGGCGGATTACACGTCGCCACCCAAACCCTGCGCGAAATTTACCGCATCTGGGGCGACATGGGTTTCCAGGTCTATCGCAGCCGCGACGTGGAAACGGACGAATACAACTTCGAGCTGCTCAACATCCCGCCGCACCATCCCGCCCGCGATATGTGGGACACCTTCCACACCACCACGCCCGGCGTTATCCTGCGCACCCACACCAGCCCCGGTCAGGTTCATGCCATGCATGATTATTACCCGGAACCCATCCGCGTGATTTTGCCCGGCATGTGTTACCGCTATGAGCAAATCACCGCCCGCAGCGAGCTGCAATTTCATCAGGTTGAAGGGCTGGCCGTCGGCAAAAACATCAGCATGGCCGACCTGAAAGGCACGCTGACCGACTTCGCCCGCCGCATGTTCGGCGCCGACCGGCAGGTGCGTTTCCGCGCCAACTATTTCCCCTTCACCGAACCCAGCGCCGAAATGGATGTGGAGTGCATCATCTGCGGCGGCGATGGCTGCAACGTCTGCAAATACACCGGCTGGGTAGAAATTTTGGGCTGCGGCATGGTTCATCCAACGGTGCTGCGTAATGGCGGGTATGATCCGGCCGTCTACTCCGGGTTCGCCTTTGGCATGGGACCGGAGCGCATCGCCATGCTCAAATACCGCATCGACGACATCCGCTATTTCTGGGGCAACGATTTGCGCTTCCTGGAGCAATTTTGATTTGCTGCCCTCTGGAAAACCCTGAGGGTTTTGTGTTTGATGACCCAAAATCACGAGAGGCCAAACCCTTAGGGTTTGCATAAACACAATAATTTTGTCCGCAGATTGCGCCGATTCCGCAGATTGAATCAGTAATAAACGGCGAAATGTGCAAGTAAACATTAGGAAAACATCATGCTAGTACCAATTTCATGGCTTAAAGATTACGTAGACATTTCCATGTCCCCCGCTGAACTGGCGGACATGTTGACGATTGCCGGCTTGGAAGTCGAAGGGCTCGACTACATCGGCATTCCCGGTGGGCGCGACAAAAACCGGCTCGTCTGGGACCGCGACAAACTCATGATCGGCCAGATTTTGCAGGTCGAGCAGCATCCTAACGCCGACCGGCTGGTGTTGGCGACGGTCGATTACGGCGGCGACGAAACGGAAGTGACTGTGACCGGCGCGCCCAACCTGTTCCAATACCTGGGCCAGGGTGACCTCAGCCATCTCAAACTCTATTCGCCGTTTGCCATGGAAGGCGCGGAGCTGTATGACGGCCACAAAGAGGGGCAGGTGAAGATGGTGCTGAAGGGACGGCCGTTACGCGGCATCCACAATCGCTGCATGTTGTGCTCCGAAAAAGAACTCGGCCTCAGCGATGACCACGAAGGCATCATGATCCTCGAAGGCGACTACACCCCCGGCACGCCCTTGCAAGACGTACTCGGCGACGCCGTCCTCAGCATCGACATCATCCCCAACATCGCGCGCTGCGCCTCCATCGTCGGCGTGGCCCGCGAAGTGGCCGCCCTGACCGGCCAAAAGGTGCGCTATCCCAGCTACGACGTAGTCATGGAAGGGCCGCCGGTGGCCGGCAAGGTGCAAATCACCACCGACCACCCCGACCTCAATCCACGTTTTACCGCCATGATCATCTCCGGCGTCAGCCAAAAGCCCAGCCCGGGCTGGATGCAGCGCCGCCTGAAGCTGGCCGGGCAGCGCCCCATCAACGTGGTCGTGGACATCAGCAATTACGTCATGCTGGAAATGGGCGAACCCAACCACACCTTCGACTACGACTTCCTGCGCCGCCGCGCCGACCAATACAACGGCCCCGACGGCCCCGTCCACATCATCACCCGCCTGCCAAAAGAGGGTGAAACAGTGACCACGCTGGACGGCGTGAAGCGCGAACTGCCGGAAACGACCATTTTGGTGACTGACCCCGCCGGGGCGCTGAGTTTGGGCGGCATCATGGGCGGTGAAGAGAGCGAAATCAGCCCCACCACGACCAACGTGTTGCTGGAAGCGGCGGCCTGGAACTTCATCAACATTCGCCGCTCCACCACCTTGCTCAAAATCAACAGCGAGGCCGGTTTCCGTTTCAGCCGGGGCGTGCATCCCAGCCAATCCATCCTGGGCGCGAAGCGGGCGGCCGAACTGCTGCGGCAGTTGGCCGGCGGCACAGTCTGGCAGGGGGTGATTGATTATTTCCCGAACCCGCCGGAAGAGACGCCGATCCGGTTAACGGCCGTCGAAGTCAAACGTCTCGGCGGCATCGATCTCACCAATACGCAAATCAAAGAGATGCTGGAAGCGCTGGAATTCACCGTAGAAGATCAGGGCGACGCCCTGCTGGTCACCAGCCCGGACTTCCGCCTGGACATCACCGGCACGCACGATCTGGTGGAAGAAGTGTGCCGCATGTACGGCTATGATCGGTTGCCCTCGATTGAAATGGGCGACACACTGCCGCCGCAGCGCAGCAACACCCGCCTGGAACAAGAGGAGCGCGTCAAGGACATTTTGGTCAAGCAAGGCTTGCAAGAAATCATCTCCTACCGTCTGACAACGCCGGAGCGCGAGGCGAAACTGCTGCCGCCCGGCGTGGGCGCGCCGCCCGACGACCGACCCTACGTCACCCTGGCGAATCCTATCACGGTCGATCGGGTGACCATGCGCCACAGCGTGCTGGCTTCCGTGCTGGAAACCGTCGCCGCTAACAGCCGCTTCAAAGAGCACATCGCCTTGTTCGAGATTGGCCTCATTTACCTGGCTTCCGAAGAAGGCGTTTTGCCTGACGAATTGGGGCGTTTGGCGCTGGTCCTTACCGGCCCGCAGCAAAAATTCTTCTGGCAAAGCGGCGGCGACAGCGCGGCGCTGGATTTCTTTGATTTGAAGGGCGTAGTTGAGGGCTTGATTGGCGCATTACACATCGACAACTTCAGTGTGGAAGCCGCCGAGCATCCAACGTTCCGGCCGGGGCGCACGGCTCGTCTACTTTTGGGCGAAAAACAGCTTGGCCTGATGGGCGAAATTCACCCCTTGGTTGTGGAAGCGTTTGACGTGCGTAATGGGTATCCGGTCCTGGGGTTGGAATTGGACCTGGACCTGCTCCTGGCGGCCATCCCGCCCTGGCATCACATTGAGCCGGTGACCAATTATCCGGCCATCCTGGAGGATGTAGCTCTGGTGGTCGATCGTATGACCACGGCCGCGCAGGTGGAGGAACAAATTCGCCTGGCCGGGGGGTATTTGCTGAAGGCGGTGGAGTTATTCGACGTTTACGAAGGTCAGCAGGTAGGGTTGGGCAAGAAGAGCCTGGCTTATCACCTGACGTTCCAATCGCCCAGCAAAACGCTGACCGACAAGGATGTGAAGAAGCAGCGACAGCGCATTGTGCAGCAGTTGGAGCGCAACCTGGGCGCGCGCCTGCGCGACTAAATTTGGCTTGCTGATTGGGCGAGGGGCAAGACGGCCGTTCCGCCGTTTTGCCCCTCTTTTTTTTACCGACTGGCTTTTATACAAACCATACAAATAACGGCCGTGTTTATTGACATGTATAACCGGCCATGATATAGTTGATATATCAACAGTTGAGGCCGCAACTAAATTACCGTAATAGGTCTGACTGTATCGAACGATATGTCCGAAACCACCGACATCTATAGCCTGCTAAAAGACATATTCTTTTTATTGGATGATGGCGATCGTCGTCTGTTTGGCGGCTATAACCTGAGTGTTTCTCGCTTCTACATTCTCTGGCATCTGGGTAATGAGCCGGGGATTTCTTCGCGCCGCTTAAGCGAACTCATGATTTGTGACAAAAGCAATATTACTCGCCTAACCAAAGGGTTGGAGGCTGATGGATTTGTGACGCGGCAGCCGCATGAATCAGACGGCCGTGCGCTGCGCCTTTTTCTGACAGAAGAAGGGGAATCCGTGCGCCAAAAAGCGTTAGAATCTCATCTCGCCTATAACGAGCAACGGTTTAACTGCTTCTCCATCAATGAGCAGCACTCTTTACAAGAACAACTACTGAGCCTGAAAGAATCCCTTTTTGGCCAATTATATGAACAGCCTGCATAAGCTGAAGTCATGAATTTCCAAGCCACGCAGTCAGTTGGGCCACAAATTTCACCAGCGAAACCAGACTGTATCAGGTTGTGGGTTTTTGTATGGGTGCTTTTTTGGGGGCTGACCGCCTGTCAGAAAAACGAGACGCAGCCGCTGCCAACGCTTAATCCCGTGGCGCAGATAGAGGTAGCCGAAACGCCAGCGCCAGATAGCGCAGCCGTGGATGGGATAGCGACCGCCGCGACAGAAGAGCCTGTTTTGGTCACCGATGATCGGCCTGTCATTTCTGTTTGGCATCAGTGGCAGGGTGAGTTAGCGGATGTGCTTATGGCCGGAATTGCGGCCTATGAATCTCAGCAGCCGGGTGTAAACGTGGAAGCTGTTTATCAAGAAAACTTATTGGATGCAGTGGCAACGGCCGTTCCCGCTGGTGAAGGCCCCGATGTGTTTTTGATGAGTCAGGATTCGCTGGGCGCATTTGCCGCCTCCGGACTGATCGCCCCGTTGCCTGCCCCATTCGACCCTGCCTACCTGGACGCAACCTTCAACCCCGCCGCAGCAGCCGCTGTGCAGTGGCAAAATGAGGTTTGGGGAATTCCGCTTTTCCAGCAAGGCATTGCCCTCATTTACAACAAAGCCCTAAACGTTGAATCGTTCATTCCCCAAGACCCAACCAACTTCGACCAACTTCTGGCAAACGCCATCACCTACCACCAGGACAATCCAGAAAAATACTTGATCTGCAATCCCAGCCTGACGGCCGTATCGCCAGACGTTTACCACGCGGCGCCGATTCTTTTTGGCTTCAACCCCGCCGCCGATGCTCGTTTCATCGACGATTCGGGCAACGTGCGCATTAACACGCCGGAGTATCAGGCGGCAGCGGCCTGGATGAAGGAGTTATCCCTGGTTTCGCCGCCCGATCCCAGTTATGAAGCTTGCCAGGAAGGACTTCTTGCCGGGCAAGTTGCCTCCTGGTGGACGGGGCCTTGGGCATTAGACGCCCTGCGTGAAGCAGGCGTTGACTATGGCATTCAGGGATTTGGACGGCCGTATGTCCACGTTACCGGCCTGTTTATAGGAGCTAACGCCATCGAACGCGGTCGCGCGGAAGCGGCGGCCGATTTTATAGCCTTTTGGAGCGCGCCGGCGCAGCAAACGCAGGCGGCGCTGGCAGCCAACAACCCGCCCTCCAGCCTTCAGGCGCTGGCATCGCCCGAAATACAGGGCAATGGGGCGCTGTCAGCTTTTGGTCAGGCGCTGGCCAATGGCGTTCCCTTCCCCGCAACCCCCTTGGCCGATGCGCAATGGGCGCCGTTGGGTGAAGCAATTCAGTCGATTTTAAGTGGTGGACAAGCACCAGAGGCAGCATTAGCGGCAGCGGAAACGGCCGTAACACAATCCATTACGGCCGTGCAAAAACCATAGGCAAAAAAACATCTTTGTGTTTATAATCGTTTGCGTAACAAGCTTTCACTCGCTAGCGCCACAAACAAAAAGCTTTGTAGCAAACTATATAAAGAGTAACGTCTACCAAGTAGCCTAAATATGCTCAACAATAATATGAAGGGAGGTGATGCTCAACAAGAAACGCTTTACAAAACAAACGCCTTACATAGTTGTTACCTTTAAATAAAAAAACCATAAACTCAATATTGGAGGAGAAACCCAATGAACAAAAAATGGTATTTGCTTTTAGTTTTAGCTTTATTAGCTGCTCTGGCTTTAGTAGCCTGTGGCGGCGGAACCACCGAAACGGCCGTCGAACCCACCGCAGCTCCCGTTGAAGAACCGGCCGCAACCGAAGCCGCCCCGGCCGAAGAAGTTGCCGCCCCCACCGAAGCGCCGACCGAAGCGCCGACTGAAGTCGTCGAACCCACCGCCGAGCCAGTTGCAGAAGCAACCGAAGCTCCGGCCGTTGTAGAACCAGCCGGAACCCTGCGCATCTGGGCCGATGACACCCGCGCCCCGATCCTGCAAGACCTGGCCGACGAAGTACTCGCCGCCTACAACCTCGAACTCGTTGTCGAATTGAAATCTGCTATTCGTGACGACTTCCAGGTTGCTGCGCCCCTTGGCGAAGGTCCCGACATTATCGTCATCGCCCACGACCAGGCCGGCACGCTCGTCGACAATGGCCTCCTGGCCCCCGTAGACCTCGGCGATAAAACGGCAGACTTTGCCCCGAAAGCTTTGGAAGCCTGCACCTTTGACGGCATGTTGTATTGCGTCCCCTACGCCACCGAAAACATGGCCTTCTTCTACAACACCGACCTCGTAGAAGCCGCTCCCACCACCTGGGACGAGGTTCTCTCTGTCGGTCAAGCCCTTGTCGCCGACGGCAAAACCACGTATGTTATGGCTGTCTCCGGCACCACCTATGATGCCTACCCGCTCTACACCTCCCTTGGTGGTTACATTTTCGGTAAAGACGCCGATGGCAACTGGGATCCCCAGGACCTGGGCGTTGACAGCGAAGGCATGATCGCTGGTGTGCAGTGGTTGGCCGATGGCGTCGCCAATGGCGATTTGCCGGCCGATTGGGACTGGGCCAATAACCATGCTCTCTTCGAGACTGGCGAAGCCCCCTTCATCATGGCTGGCCCCTGGGCGCTCGGCCGTTTCCGTGAATCCGGTGTGCCTTACGCCATTGCGAACTTCCCCGACGGTGGTTATCCCTTCGCCGGTACCCAAGGCTTCTTCATCAGCGCGCAGAGCGAAAACGTTCTGTTAGCCCAGGCTTTCCTGAGCGAATTCATTGCCAACACCGACACCCAATTGGCTCTGTATGAAGTTGGCCAGCGCCCGCCGGCATACCTGCCTGCTCTGGCCGAAATTGACGACCCCGATCTGGTTGCCATGGCTGCCGCTGGTGAAAATGCCACCATGATGCCCGCCATTCCGGCTATGGGTTCTGTCTGGGGTAATTGGAACGACGGCGTTGTCCTGGCTCGCGACGGAAAACAAGACGCACAAACCGCCATGACCGAAGCCGCCACGAAAATCCGCGACCTGATCGCCAACCCGCTCACTGGCATGGTGAACGTGCCCGGTTCCTACCAGGCGCAAGCTGGTTGCCCCGGCGATTGGCAGCCCGAATGTGCTGTCACCGCCATGACCATGGGCGACGACGGTCTCTACGCCAGCGGTCCCTTCAGCCTCACGGCCGGCGACTACGAAGTTAAAGTTGCCCTGGACGGTTCCTGGACCACCAACTACGGTGTTGACGGCGCGCCTGATGGCGACAACTACAAATTCAGCCTGACCGCCGATGGCGATGTGTCCTTCATCTACGATCCGGCGACCAACCTGCTTGAGATCGTTCTGCCCTAAATAACCAAGTAACAAAAAGACCGGGAGGCACGAAAGTGTTTCCCGGTCTTTTTGCATAACAACAGATTAAACAAAACTGATTGTTATCAGTTTTGTGGTGTAAGACAGTTCCATACATTCTTCTTTTAAGAATACAGGAGGCATGCCATGAGTGGGCTTGTTGTCGATAAGAATAAAGCGGACCGCTCACGTAAAGAAGCCCCTTTGACTAGATTGATATTTATTATCCTAGTCGTTGTGTTTGACGTCGGCGCGTTTTGGTTCATTCGAAGCGCCGTGAATCTGGGGTTTACACAATTGGTCATCATCATCAGTGTGATTACGGTGATGCTGAATCTGATATTTCTAATCCCAAAAGCTTATCCATTTCGCTGGATGGCAGCAGGCTTAAGCTTCCTCATCTTATTTACCATCTACCCCATTCTTTTCACAGTCTACGTAGCATTCACCAATTATGGCGATGGCCATCTCCTGACGAAAGAGCAGGCTATTCCCCTCATTCAGAAAGCAACGTATCTTGCAGAAGGTGGCAAGTCATACACCTGGACAGCATATAAAAACGATGCCGGCGAATACGCTCTATGGTTAACCGATCCTGATGGGGGAACATTTATTGCTAAACCCGGCGAAGCAATCCAGCCGGCCAAACCAGGTGATCCGGGTGTGGGCGAGGCAGACAGCAGTGGGATTCCAACGTCTTTGGACGGATACCAACGTCTGAATGGTTTGTTGGCAGCTACAGACAAGGAACTGCCAAATATAAAATTTGGCATTGAAGGGGAGCAAGGCGTCCAGATTCGTTCTCCAAGTGAAGCCGCTGAATTACAAATCCGCTACCTCTACGATGAAGCGACAGATACCATCGTAGATCAATCCACTGGCGATGTTTATTACAATGTGGAAGGCACATTCACGACAAGAGATGGAAAAACCATCAAGCCCGGCTTTCGTGCTGTTGTAGGCTTTAAAAACTTCGTGGATTTCACAACCAGCCCAGCTCTGCGCGGACCGTTAGTCCGCATCATCACCTGGAATTTTATTTTCCCCACTGTTAGCGTGTTATCCACGTTTGCCTTAGGGTTGGCCATTGCCATTTTATACAATGACAAGGATATGCCGTTCAAGAAGGTCATTCGCTCTTTCTTGTTGATTCCCTATACCATCCCGGGCCTGATCAGCATCATCATGTGGCGTGGTATGTTGAATCCTGAATTTGGCGTCATCAACAGAGCGTTAGAAAGCTGGTTTGGCTGGGCGCCCGCATGGACGATAGAACCAATTTGGGCGCAGACAGCCATCTTGCTTGTCAACCTGTGGTTAGGTTACCCATATTTCATGCTCATTACCAGTGGCGCTTTACAATCTATCCCCTCCGATGTTTACGAAGCGGCAATGATTGATGGGTCATCAGCCTGGCAGAGTTTCCGGCGCATTACTTTGCCCTTGATTCTGGTGGCTGTTGGTCCGCTGCTAATTGCTTCGTTTGTTTATAATTTCAACAACTTCAATCTGATTTACCTGTTTATCCAGGGTGGTCCGCCCATTGCCGGCGCAGCTACACAGGCAGGCCACACGGACATTTTAATCAGCTACGTGTATAAACTGGCGTTCGAAAGTGGTGGGCGCGGTGTGCAGTATGGGTTGGCATCAGCTATCTCTATTGTTGTCTTTCTGATTGTGGGAACCATCACTTTGTTCCAATACCGCTTCACCAATATGTGGGAGGAGGTTAGCGAAAATGCTTAGTGTCATGCAATCTTACAAAGACCTTCGGTCATCCCAAAAATTTCGGAAACGGTTTAGCATTTGGGTCAGATTGTTCATTGCTTTGTTTTTGATCTTCTTTTCGATATTCCCGGTACTGTGGATTATTTCGGCTTCTTTTGATAATTCACAATCATTGGCGACTCAAACTTTAATTCCTGCCAATGCGGGTTTAAACAATTACCGCGATCTGTTTGGACTGAATCCCAATTACCAATTTGGTGATTTGTATTACTGGAAATGGGTTTGGAATTCGGTAAAAGTGGCCGCGATTACTACGGTACTCAGTATTTCTATTACCACAATGGCGGCTTATGCTTTTTCACGCCTTCGTTTTACTGGGCGCGTCACAATGTTGAAGGGGATTCTGCTCATTCAGGTTTTCCCGAACTTGTTGGCGTTGGTAGCTATTTACTTGCTGGTGTTCCAGTTTGGCGAAATCATTCCGGCGATTGGTTTAAACACACATGCGGGGTTGATTCTGGTTTATTTGGGCGGCTCCATGGGCTTGAACATCTGGTTGATGAAAGGGTTTATGGACACCATTCCTCGGGCTATTGATGAGTCTGGCATGATGGATGGAGCCACGCATTTTCAAATCTTTTGGCGTTTGCTACTGCCGCTTTTGCGTCCCATGCTGGTTGTTATCGGCATCTTGTCGTTCATTGGCACCTATGGCGACTTTATTCTGGCTCGTATCCTGTTGACTGATGTGAATAAATACACCTTGATGGTTGGTTTGCAGATATTTACGGCCGGACAATTCGACAAGAAGTGGGGTGTTTTTGCGGCCGGCGCGTTGATTGGGGCGCTGCCCATTTTGATTACGTATCTGGCGCTGCAAGACCAAATCGCCGGTGGGTTGACCCAGGGCGCTGTAAAGGAATAATTTATGCGGCGCGTCCTGGCGCTTTGTGTAACGTTTGTTGGGATAGCCCTGTTGATGCAGCAGGGCTATCTGTTTCTTATTAAACCACAATCTGTTGCTGCGGCTGTGGTTTTTGAAGATGTTAGCCGTGCGGCTGGCGTTGTGAACAACCGGGTGGCCAGTTTGGATATGGCTGTTGGTATAGCCTGGGGAGATTACGACAACGACGGCCGTCTCGACCTCTATGTCACCGACCCCGCTGGCCCCAACACCCTGTACCACAACAACGGCGACGGCACGTTTGTCCTTTCCCCTCTGGCTGCCCAGGTAGCGCTGCCCCAGGCCTACAGCGGCGGCGCAACCTTCGCCGACTACGACAACGACGGCTGGCGCGACCTGCTGGTCGTGAACTGGGGCGTCAATACCCTGTTCCACAACGAAAACGGGCAGCGTTTTGTCGATGTTACCCAGCAGGCCGGGCTGACAGATGACAAAAACAGCAAGTCGGCCTCATGGGGCGATTTCGACAACGATGGGCTGGTGGACCTGTACGTCGCCAACTGGTCGTGTTATCCCGAATGCGGCCGTACTTTTGAAGGCGACCCCGACCGCCTGTACCGCAACAACGGCGATGGCACCTTCGCCGACGTCTCCGATTACCTGGGCGGCAGTTTAAACGGCGCGGGCTTTATTGCCAGTTTTGTCGATTACGACAACGACGGCGACCCCGACATTTACCTGGTCAACGACGAATTCATCAATCCGGTGGGCAACAAGTTGTGGCGCAACGACGGCCCCGGCTGCAGCGGCTGGTGCTTTACCCAGGTGGCCGCCGAGGCCGGCGCCGATTCCAAACTGTTTGGCATGGGCTTGGCCGTGGGCGATTACAACAACGACGGCCACGTCGATTTCTATTTCTCCAACGTGGGGCCGATGGAATTATTGCAAAATCAGGGCGACGGCACATTTGTGGAAACGGCCGTTTCCGCCGGCGTACAGGCTCCTGAAGACATTGGCTGGGGAGCCTTGTTCTTCGATTACGACCACGACGGCTGGCGCGACCTCTACCTGGCCGTCGCCGACACGGCCAATCACCGCGACATCGGGGCCAACAAGCTGTTCCGCAACAATGCCGACGGCACCTTCACCCTGGTGACCTGCGACAACGAAGCCGCCGACGTGCGCCCCAGCCTCAGCGCCGCCACCGCCGACTATGACCAGGACGGCTGGCCGGACCTGGTGGTGGGCAACATGGACGAAGGCTACCGGCTGTATCAGAATCAGTACGGCCGTTCCCAACCCGCACCCCACCACTGGCTCTCCCTCGAACTGATCGGCGGCGGTCCCGTTAACCGCGACGCCGTCGGCGCGCGCGTCTACCTCACCACCCCGGATGGCCTGACCCAGATGCAGGACGTGATCAACGGCGTCGGTCTGGGCGGCGGCAGCGAACTGGCGCTCAACTTTGGCCTGGGCGCCGCAGAAACGGCCGATTTGCGCATCCAATGGCCCGACGGCCGTCTCCAAACCATGTCCAACGTCGCCGCCAACCACCGCTACCGGCTGGAATACCCCCTGGCAGGCGAGACAACCTTGCAGACTTTGCCGCAAACGGCCGTGGCCACGGCCGCCGCGCCATTTTTGAACGGGGTTGATTGGTCCACCGGCCTGTTCCTGGTATTGGGT
>JAKQCM010000200.1 GCA_029559155.1 Chloroflexota bacterium | reverse complement strand
TAGCGAACGGCCGTCCTCCCATCGTTACGAAAAACGTTACGAAGCATTTGCCGTTATGAAAATGCGAGTAAAATGGGGATATGCCGTCCCTTAAACTCTTTTTTCTTGGGTCACCCCGTATTGAACAAGATGGACAGCTTGTAGAAGTAGACACGCGCAAAGCGATTGCCATGCTGGCTCATCTGGCGCTGTCGGGCGAACGGCCGTCGCGCGATTTTCTCGCCGCCTTTCTCTGGCCCGACTTCGACGACAGCCGCGCCAAAGCCGCCCTGCGCCGCACCCTGTCCAGCCTCAGAGCTGCCGTTGGTCCCGAAGCCCTTTTTGCCACCCGCGAAAACGTCGGGCTGGAATCAGGCGCCGTTTGGTGCGACGTGGTCCAATTCCGGCAGGCCATAGCAAACGGCGATCTGGAAACGGCCGTTACGCTCTACCGCGACGACTTCCTGGTCGGCTTTAGCCTGCGCGACAGCATCCCGTTCGACGACTGGCAGCTGCAGCAGCAAGAAAGTTTGCGGCGCGAATTAACCCAGGCGCTGGCCCAGCTAACGCAAACGACAACGGGCGAAACGGCCGTCGCCTATGCCCGCCGCTGGTGCCAGATGGATCCCCTGCGTGAAGAAGCCCATCGGGCGTTGATGCGGTTGTTGTCCGAAAACGGCCGTTCCGCTGCCGCCCTGGTGCAATACCGCGAATGTGTCCGCATTCTGGATGACGAGTTGGGTGTCGCTCCCCTGCCGGAAACCACCAACCTCTACCACGCCATCCAAAACGACCGGCTGGCCGGCTGGCAGGACGACGAGGAAACAAGCGCTCCCCCTTCCCCCCTGCTCTCCCTCTCGCTTGCGCCCCCGCTTATCGGCCGACAGGAAGAAATGGGCCGCATGCAGCAGCTGTACCGGCAGGTCGGGCCGGACGGCCGTTTACTCATCATCGAAGGCGAACCGGGCATCGGCAAAACACGTCTGGCCGAAGCGCTGATCAATTGGGCCGCGGCCAACGGCGCAGTAACGCTCGCCGCCCGCTGTTACGAAGGCGAAACCAATCTGGCTTATGCCCCGCTGATTCAAGCGCTGCAGGAAGGATTGACCGCGGAAGCCGCCCAACGCTTAGAAGCGCTACACGATATTCATCTGGCCGAAGCGGCGCGTCTTTTGCCGTCCGTGGCCGCAGGGCGCGCGCTCCCCCCACGAACAGCCCTGAGCGGTCCCGGTGAACAGGTGCGTTTTTATGAAGGCATCACCCACGTTTTAACGACCCTGCTTCATGGTCCGGTCCCTGGCATCCTCTGGCTGGACGACGCCCACTGGCTGGATTCGGCGTCGCAGGAATTATTACTTTATGTGCTGCACCGCTGGCAAAAACGGCCGTTTCTCACCATTTTCTGCTGGCGCGGCGAAGAACTCCCCCCGGCTGCGCCCCTCGCCATGCTCACTGCCAGGCTGCGTCGTGAAGGGGCCTGCGAAAGTATCCGCCCCACCCGCTTCAACCTGTCGCAGGTTGAAGATTTGTTGACCGCCTGGAAACGGCCGTTTACAGCCGAATTTTTGCAGCGCCTGTTTGTCGAAACGGAAGGGCTGCCCATGTTTGTGGTGGAATATCTGGATGTTTTGCCGCCGGACAATAACGAACTGGCGCTTTCAACCACGCTGCCGGTTCCGGCGTCGGTGCGCGATTTACTCCATCACCGGCTGGCGCAGGTGGGCGAAACGGAACGTCAGATTTTACAAACCGGCGCGGCCATCGGTCACAATTTTGACCCGATGCTGGTGCAAGCCGGCAGCGGGCGCAGTGATGAGGAAACGGTGACTGCGCTGGAGACGCTCGCTGCGCGCGGCTTGCTGGTTGAGCATTCGGTCCGCAATCAGGCCGCCTATGATTTCAGCCACGACAAACTGCGAACGTTGGTCTACGAGGAAATGGGACTGGCCCGGCGGCGGCTGCTGCATCGTCGCCTGGCCGATCTTCTGGCAATGCAGCGAGGAACGACAACGGCCGTTTCCGCCCAAATCGCTGCCCATTACCAGCTTGCCGGGCTGGAAGCCGAAGCTGCCGCCTATTTTGTCCGGGCCGGCGACCAAGCCCGCGATCTATTTGCCCATCAAGACGCCATCCACCATTACCGCGCCGCGCTGGCCCTGGGAGCCGACGACGGCTGGCGGCTGCACGCTGCCTGCGGCGAGTTGTCGGTGCGGCTGGGCGCGTATCCGGCTGCGCTGGCCAGTTACGAAACGGCCGCGGCTCTGGCTCCGGAGGACGCATTAGGCGGGCTGGAACATCAACTGGCTCAGGTTTATCAGCGTCAGGGACAGTGGTCGCTGGCGGCCCACAAACTGGCACAAGCCCGGCAGCGGCTAACCGCTGCCGCCAATCCCGCCACCCTGGCTCACCTCACATTAGATCAAAGTCTGGTCGCTCACCGCCAAAAGCAGCCCGCCGAAGCGTTGGCGCTGGCCAACCAGGCCCGCGCTTTGGCCGAGCAGGCCGCCGATGGACCGATGCTGGCGCTGGCGGAAAATATGTTGGGCATGTTGGCGCGCAGTGAGGGGGAATTGGAAACGGCCGTTGCCTTTCTGGAACATAGCCGTCACCTGGCCGAAGAATGCCAGCGCCTGGATATTCAGATTGCTGCCGGCAACAACCTGGCCCTCGCCCTGAGCGCAGGCGGCCACACAGACGCCGCTATCGCCAGCCTGGAAGAGGCTATCCAACTCTGTGAACGGTACGGCGACCGACATTGGGAAGCCGCCCTGCGCAGCAATCTGGCCGATTTCCTGCACGAAATCGGCCAGAAAGAAGCGTCGATGGCTCATTTGAAGCAAGCCGTCTCCATTTATGCGGAAATTGGGCGGGAAATAGGCGACTGGCAGCCGGAAATCTGGAAATTAAGTGAGTGGTAACGGCAATTGGCTGCGGTAGACAACCTGCCCGCTCAGTTCGAGCGCATGATGAGATGCGTGACGGCCGTGCCCCGCAAATAAATCAGCCCCCAAACGAGTCAAATCTCCTGGTTCTTGATCCGTCATCGGTCCCCACGGTGATGGCGATATTCCCGATTTTGCGCCCGGTCTCGGCGTACCGGTGCGCCTCAGGAATTTGCGCCAGCGAAAAGCGTCGCTCGTCAATCACCGGCTTGATCTTTCCCGCTTCAATGAGGTCCTTCAGAAAAAGCAGATCTTCTTTCGATTGGCTCGATGAGCCGATGACAACTTTTTTGCCGCTGGTCTTTGAAGTCCACCAATCGCGCAGCAGGTGGGACAGTCCGGCATTAGCTAAAAAGTAACGGCCGTCCGGGTTGAGCGATTTTAAGCGGCGGGCGAACCCCTTTTTGCCCACCACGTCGATGATCACGTCATACGTTTCGCCGTTTTGGGTGAAATCCTGTTGGGCGTAGTCGATGACGTGGTCTGCGCCGAGGGCGCGCAGCATGGCTAATTTGGGGGCGCTGTCAACGGCCGTTACCTCCGCGCCAAACGTGTGGGCCAACTGCACCGCAAACGTGCCAATACTGCCCCCCGCGCCAAACACCAACACCTTTTGCTCAGGCTGAACCGCCGCTTGCCGGAGAAAGTGCAGCGCCTCAAAACCGGCCGTCGGCACGGCGGCGGCTTCTTCGTAGCTCAGATTGGCCGGTTTGAGGGCCAGGGCCCCTTGTGTCTCATTCGGATTTGCTTTCAGGCAAATGTATTCGGCATACGCGCCAAACTTAAAGCCGGTCACGCCGAACACCGGGTCGCCTATTTTGAAGGATGTCACGTTTGGGCCAACGGCCGTGACGTCCCCGGCCAACTCTTGCCCCAGAATGGGTATTCTGGTCGGTTTGATAAGCCCGGCGTAGAGCCGCATGGGAAACGACAGCATCAGCGGCAGTTGCAGGCGGCGCATCTCGCAGTCCCCGGCCGTGACCGTTGTGGCCCGAATCTTCACCAGGATTTCGTTATCTTTGGGAGTCGGTTTTTCGACCTCCTGGAGATGCAGGCCATCCGGTGATCCGTATTTTGTCCAAACGATTGCTTTCATAACCAACCCTCTTATCGACCAAATGAGCTTTTAGTTGTCTTGTTCGGCGGCACGTGTACAACAATCAAACGTCATTTTCCTCAGCATCTTTCTTTTTTTGCATAGTTGCGCCGATACCAAGACCAAGCGCAATCCCAATCGCTAATCCCGCCCCGGGATTGCCCAATGCAGCGCCTAGGGCAAGTCCCACACCAACGCCTATGGCAATACCAGCGCCAAGCTTGTCGTTTCTGGCTTTTCCTTTCTTTTGATTATTTGGATCTGAAGTCATGATATTTCTCCTTTTATCAAGTTTGTTATGAGGCTACCGTAATGACGACGCTGCCTTTTTTGCGTCCTGTGTCCACGTAGCGGTGGGCTTCGGCCGTTTGCGCCAACGGATAACATCTGTCAACGAGCGATTTTACCTGACCAGCCTCCATAAGCTCTGTGAGGAAACGCAGGTCTTTGGCCTGTTCGCTGGCCGGCCGCAGACCGGCGAATGTAATTTTTGCCTTTTTGCGGCCTACGAGTGAGGTCCGGATCACATCAAAAATAATCCCCGGAGAAAGCACGGTGGACAGATAGACGCCATTTTCCTTTAAGATGTGTTGGCAACGGCCGTATGAACTCTTACCCGCCGCATCAAAAATAATGTCATAGCTCTCGCCGCTGTGGGTGAAGTCCTCTGTCTTGTAATCAATGACCTTATCAGCGCCCAAAGATTTTACAAATTCCATTTTCTCTGTGCTGCATACCCCGGTCACTTCAGCGCCCATCTGTTTGGCGAGCTGCACCGCATAACTGCCGACGCTGCCGGAAGCCCCATTGATCAGAACTTTTTGGCCGCTCTGAATTTGGCCGGTGTCTCTGAGGAACGGCAGGGCGGTTAGCACCGGATTGGTGGCGACCGCTTCTTCATGGGTGATGTTGGCCGGCTTCACAGCCAAAGCCCCATCTTCGGGCAAACAAATGTACTCGGCATGCGTGCCAAAATTGGCGGTGGCCCCAAAAACGTGGTCGCCTTTTTGAAACAAGGTGACATCTTTGCCCACTGCTTCCACTTCTCCGGCCAGCGTGGACCCCAGCACCGGTCGTTTGGGGCGTGTGAGACCGGTGTAAAACCGGCCGCTCATGGACGCTCCCTGGCGAAAGGTACTGTCTACGGCCGTTACCGTTGTCGCCTCAATGCGTATCAGCAGTTCATTATCCTTGGGCGTCGGTTTTGCCACCTCTTTAAGTTGCAGCACATCGGGTGATCCATATTCTGTATACACAATAGCTTTCATCAGGTTTTCCTTTTCCTCTAAGACGCGACTTTATACTGCCGGGTCTTGGAGAAGTTATATGTCGAGAGCGCACTCTCGCTCAGCCAATTAATCCGCTCACTGCCCCCGAAAACTCTCTTACCGCGAGAGAATCCGAACAATACGGTTATAAATGATCGTGGAGATGCCTGTGGCCTTGCCGCCGACTATATTCGCTGTGCCCCAGGTGTCTCCGCCGGTTGTGCTCACAAACTGAACGACAACCGTATCCATGTCCGCGAAATAGCGGGCGATACTGTGATATCCGGGCACCCAACCGGTATGTTCGTATTCGTAAATTGAGGAGTAGATCGCTTGCTCATCGTCATTGAGCAATGAGCCGTCATTCAAGGCGCGCAAAAAGATACCGACATCTTCCGCTGTGGCGATCATCGATCCACCAGGGATGACATGATCAAGCTGCCTGAGATCGTCGTTGTATTCATACCAGTACCCGCTGGCAACATCGTCGTAATTCACCTGGCTGAGTAAACTGTACGTGTGCGTTAGCCCGGGCGGCGCCACTATTTCGTCAGCGATATATTGCTGGTGACTGTAGCCCAACACGTTGTCCAGAATACGGCCGATTAGCAGATAGTTTGTATTGGAGTAACTGTTGCGTGCGTCAGGCTCGAAATCTGCCGGTTTATCCAGGACCAACGCCAGAGCCTCGTCGATGTCTGTCTGCGAAGCAAACCAATCCCACCCTGCCGCATCGGTGAAGTTGGGAATGCCGCTGCGGTGCTGCACCATCATGCGCAGGGTAATCTGATCGGCGTTTTCAATCCTGTCGGCCAGTTCAGGCAAGTAATCGGCGAGGGTTTTATCCAGCGACAAAGTCCCGTTATTGGCTAATTTGGCAACGGCCGTGGCGATGTACAGCTTGCTGATACTGGCAATTCTGAACAAGGCGTGCGGATCGGCCGGTTCCTGGGTCAATTTATTTTTCCAGCCAGCCGCATAAAACTGTGGCGCCTTGCCTGCCTGATCGACGTAGACGATGATGCCATCCAGCCCATAATCAATTGCCTCATCGACCTGCTCTTGCACGGTATCTGGCAAGGGAGCTATCCACGCCGGTACCAGGTCCAGGGGAGCGATCACGATGACGATGATGATGGCCACGATGGGCATGATGATTCGCAGAATGCGCACCGCGCGACGCTTATTGGGATTTTCCATGACTGTTTTACTCCTCACTATCTTTGACTTTTCGGAAACCCGTGGGGTTAACCGTAAAAGATGGATGGGCGTGTAGGCTTTAGCCGCAACTGTGTCGGCTAAAGCCTACACGCCCTGGTTACTATTTCGGGCTGCTTACTCCGCCACTTGCAGCAGCGGCAGCGCCGGGTTCAGCAAATCCGCCAAATTCTGTTCGGGATCGGCCGCATCGTGGTTGTAGAGCATCACCACAACAGTATCGGACTCAGGCGCATAATTGAGCGCCGAACGAAAACCGGCAATATAACCTGCATGCCCCATGTAGTCTCCCTGGAGCATGACGCCCAGACCGTAGGAGCTGCCGGGAGCAGGCGTGGTCATGGCGGCCAGCGTTTCCGGATTGTCAAACAACGCCTCACCGAACAACCCGCGGGCAAAGGTAGTCAGGTCTGCTGCGGTGGAAACCAGCCCGCCCGCCGCCCAGCCGATGGATTCGTGCAGTTCCGTGACATCGGCCATGGCGTCCCCAACGCCGGTATAACCGTGTACCACATCCGTCACCGGTTCTTCGTAGCAATCCAGGAAGGTTGATGTCATGCCCAGGGGTTCATAAATGTGCGTACGATACGCTTCGGCGAGCGGCATTTCCGCCGCCGCTTCAATGACCATGCCGAGCAGCGTGTAGTTGGTGTTGCTGTAGCTCCATCGCGCCCCCGGCGCAAATTGGGCATCTTTGCCATAGACGTAGCGAGCGAGCGTATCGTGGGGGTCCCGCTGGACGCAGGCTAATGTGACGTTCCCGGTAGCCTCATCAACAATCATCTCCGTGAAAATATCAGTGTAATAAGCCTCGTGTTCAACCACGTTGAACAGACCGGAGGTGTGCGTCAGGAGGTGGCGCAGGGTGATCTGGTCGCCATAGGGCAGTTGATCGGCGACTTCCGGCAGCCACTGCGCCAGCGGATCGTCCAGGGATAACACACCCTCCTCCGCCAGTTGCATAATCACCGCCGCAGTGAACATCTTGGTGATGCTGCCAATGCGGAACGCGCCTTCCGCCGGCATGGGCGTGTCGTTCGCGAGGTCGGCGGAACCACTGGCCCCGGCGAATTGGTAAGCCGGCGCGTCGATCCACACGATCATGCCGGGCGGGAGTTCACCGGCGGTCAGGCCGTCCATTTCCGTTTGTATCTCCGCCAAGACCTCTGGCGGGAACGCCTGTGGGTCGTCTTGGGTGGTTGTGTCGTCTATTTCTGGTTGTGTCTCCACAACGACTTCCGGCGGCGCCGCCTGCGGGTCATTCTGGGCGGGAGTGGTGCAGCCAATCATTAAAATCATCAAAGTCAAGGCCAGTATCAGTTGTTTAATCATGAGATTTCCCTTTCATTTTTGGGGTATAGATTGGTCCAATCTTCAAGATTGGACCAATCTGGTAGCGTTAAAAGTCAGCGGTTATAAGCTTTGGGGCAACGGCCGTGTTGAACCAACTTCCATCGTTTTCTGCTGCCAGCCGGCCATATTCACACCCTTAACCAGCAGCCAGATGGGAAAGGCAATTTCGGCAGCGGCGATGACCATGGCAATCAAGCCGGGGGTTGTGGTGTAGCTGGGGACCAGCAGCAACCCAAAGGCGTCCAACAGGTAGCCAATCCCGGCGGCGATGAACAGGAAACCCAGCACTTTGGGGAAATAACCAGATTTGTAGATCAGGTAGCCCAAAATCAGGACGTGGGGAACCAGGAAGGCGATGCCTATCGTGAAGCCAATGCTGTGGGCGTCGAGGAACAGCGTTACCAGCGCGTTGACCTGTTCCGGGCTAAAGGCGGTCAGGAAATCAGCGCCGTTCAGCAGCTGCAAGACGAAGTAGTAGTTGAGCAGGTTGAGGCCATGGATGATGGTCATGGCCAGCCGGGAAACGGCCGCTAACAGCGACAGCGTCTTGTTTACCGGCTTGAGCAGAACATACAGTACCACAGAAAGCACAATTTCGCTCAACAGCACAATCAGTTCCAGGCCGACCAGGCCAAAGCGAAACAGGGATTCGGAGGTGGTGATGTTAACGGCCGTTGCCGCCGCATCCCCAGGCACAATCAGCTGTCCGGGAATAACCATATGGGCAAAAATAGCGGCGACGGTGATAATCAGATACAAAACACCAGCGATGCGCGCATAAGCGGACGGGGACATTTCACGAACACGGGTTGTCATTTCAGATTCTCCTTGGATTTAAATGGCTGTTAAAAAAACTTCAGGAAGCTGCTTAACGGGTCGTCCGGTTGGATGGAAGGCAGTGGAGCGAGCGCAGCGGAAGACCTAAGTCGCGCACCTTTTTCAGCAGCCCGTGCAGGGCAGCCTGGTCAGCGACGGGACCGGTGAGGACGGTGTCGCCGTCTTCTGTCAGGGTGATGGCCATGCCTTCAAACCAGCTTGCCCACTCTTCCCCCAGATGTCCCTGGAGGCGAATCTCAAAAATTTCTGGTTGGGGATGGTTGGTTTTCATGCGCTGTCTCACTTTTCCTGTGGATGTGGCTTTGCGGCCACATCCCTGTCTTGTTTTCATTGCCTGGAGGATACTCGTGAATGTGGTGAAAGGTCATCACCACATCTGGTGATTGACGTGGTGATTTATGGGGTGGCAGGATGTGGGCTCATACTCCCTCTTCAATATTTTTTCCCTGATACGATTCAAATGCGGAACGGATAACGTTCGTGCTGCGCAGGGGTGAGATTGAGGAAGTTGTTCGTATACAAATTGAGCGCCAGCCTGATAAAGATGACGACGGTAAAGGTGAGAAAGCCTGTGCTGTAGGCCATCGTCGTAAAAAAAGGCAGCAAGAACACCCAGAATGTGATGTTATAAGCTTGTCTGATCAGTGACAGTGGGTGTGTGAATGCCTGTTTGACTAAAACCGTGTTGGAACTATTTTTCCGAAGCCACGCGAACCGCATGGCTGTATGAAATTCGATGACCAGTCAGAAAAGCGCCCCGAAAATCGAAAGTCCGATCAAGCCGCCTCTGCCTAACCAAATCGAGGTGGAAAATGCGACGACGATATAGATCAGGGTGGGAAATCCCACGCCTAGCGAAAGCAAGTTGTTCCAGCGTACGGTTAAGAAATCCCCGTTGGTCATTGGCTGTTTTCCTCCACGGTGATAACCACTTTCCCCTGGGCGTGTCCTTCTCCCATATAGCGAAAAGCGTCTGCGACTTCGCTTAACGGGTACTGTCTGTCAATCACAGGTTTAACTTTGCCAGATTCAATCAGTTCTTTGATAAAAACGAGATCGTTTTTGTTTGGCTTGACCAACATGCCGCCCATTTTCTGGCGTCCGGTCATGGAGATGAACGGGCCGATCATGGTCGCCTGGAGGGATTGCTTCATGGAGCCGCCGGTGGCAACATAAATGCCTTCGGAGCTTAACGCCCGGCGGTAATCCGCAATGGGGTGATAGCCGTTGACGGCCAAAATGAGGTCGTACTGCTGGCCGTTTTGGGTGAAATCTTCCTGGGTGTAATCAATGACGTGATCGGCTCCCAGCGAGCGTACCAACCCCATGTTGCGGGTGCTGCAAACGGCCGTTACCTCTGCCCCAAACGCCTTCGCAATCTGCACCGCATACAAACCAACGCCACCAGAGGCCCCATTAATCAACACCTTCTGCCCCGGCTGAATCTTGCCTTTGTCCCGCAATCCCTGCAGGGCAACAACGGCCGATTCCGGCACGGCGGCGGCTTCCGCGAAGGTCAAATTGGCCGGCTTCAAGGCGACGGCGCATTCGGGAACAGCGACATATTCCGCCAACGCGCCCCAGCTGGCCACCGACAGGTCGCCGAACACCTCGTCCCCAGGTCGAAACTGGGTGATGTTTTGGCCAACGGCGACCACCTGCCCCGCCATCTCTTTGCCGGGAATCGCGTTCTTTGGTTCCAGCAGCCCGGTTGCCAAGCGGGTTACGAACGGCTCGCCTTTCAAGACAATCACGTCGCCGGCCGTGATGGCGGCCGCGTGAATTTTGATCAGGAGTTCATCATCTTGGGGTGACGGCCGTTCCACTTCTTTGAATTGCAGCACATCGGGTGATCCATATTTTGTGTAAACAATCGCTTTCATTTGTCACGCTCCTTTTGTTTGGGGTGTTCGTTTGTCATGTTCCTAGGATAGGGCAAGCGGCGCGACATGTTGCCACAGGAAACTGTAGGTTTTGTGATAAATCGTGTGGTTTGGGGTGAAAAAACTGTGGGGAATCTAAATGAGGTTCAGTTCTTTTGCTTTGGCGATAGCGAGGGTGCGCTTGTTGACGCCAAGTTTGCTGTAGATATTTTTGATGTGATAGAGGACCGTATTCAGGCTAATAACCAACTGTTCGGCAATCTCTTTGTTTTTGAGTCCGGCGGCGATGAGGGTCAAAATTTCCAGCTCACGTTGGGTGAGGGGATCGATGAGGGATTGGGCAGGTGATGGCTCCGGGTCATGTGCGATCTGCTGCCCTTCCGCTTTAAATACAGCCAACAGCTGGCCACAATAGTCTGGCATCATTTGGCGAACGGCCGTTTCCGCCAACAGCTGCGCCATCGGTGCCCCTTCATCCACAAAGATGCGGATGAAACCGCCCGGTTCTGCCAATGCCAACGCCTCACCCAGCAGGTGTACGGCCGTATCCGTTTCCCCCTGCGCCCGCAAAACCAGCGCCTGCAAAATCATGATCTGGAGTCGTTCATCGTGCCACCCTTTGGCCGCCATCTGCTGGCGTAACGGGTCCAGCAGCGCCAACGCGCCGCATGTGTCACCCTGGGCCAGGCAGACGCGCGCCCGACTGATGGGGAGGTCGTGTTTCTCGGCCAGCTGCGCCGCCGCGGTCAGCTTGCCCTGCCGCAGCAAGGCAAGCACTTGCGCGGCAGCAACATCAGGCAGCCTAAAGAGGAAATTATGTTGGCGGGCGAACGCTTCAGCTTCAGCCAAAGCAGCCATCGCGCCAGAAACATCTCCCTGAGCCAGCTTCAGGCGGGCCAGAAACACGCCATACGAGGCGAAGGTGTCGATACTTTCTATCTGCTGCGTCAGTTGCGCACATTGCTGCCCGCATTCTTGCGCGGTATCCAGATCGTTCCATTGGTAATGGATGCGGGCCAGACCAAGAAACGCTTCACAGGCAATCAACTGCGGCGGATCGCCCGCCACTTGCAGAACCCGTTCATAGGTTTTTGCCGCCAACACCAGTTTGTTATCTGCTTCCTGCAATTGACCAAGACTAATGGCCGCCGCGATGGCGTAGATGGAATCCGCAAACGAGTGACTGATAGCGATGACGTCGGCGTAAGCTTGGCTGGCTGCCGCCCGGTCTCCCTGTAAATAATAAGCATACCCTTGCGTCCAAAGAGATGCAGTACGGAAAAGCAGATTGTCGGGGTGTAGATTCGCCAGCGCCCGGCTTGATTGGCGCATAATGGCGTCCACATCCTGCTGGATGATAGCCAACGTGGCGCGAATGGCAGCAATACGGCCGTCCAAGTCTTGCGTTTTTTCGTCTGGTTTTGTGCTTTGCATGGCAGCTTCAGCCGCCTGCAATTTCTGTTCTACAGCGGTGTGTTGGCCCACAAAAAATAACGCCGAGGCATAGGTTACCCACAGCGAAGGGCTGGCGTCGAGTAATGTTGTGGGCAACGATGCCAGCCAATGCAGCACAGGGAGACCCGCGCCGCGAAAGTGCAAGGGGATGCCATTGCCTTCAATGAGGCGTTCGGTGCGCTCCATATCATTGGCAGCGGCGGCATGGTGAAAAGCATCGATCTCCAGGCCATTGTCTTCATACCATACGCTGGCCCGAATGTGCAGGTCAGCTATCCCCCCCTGTTTCCCCCCCAATGAGGGGGATGTAAGGGGGGGATTTTGCTGCAAGCGCTGCTGCAACAACTCGGCAAAGAGATGGTGGTAGCGGTACCAGCGCCGCTCATTGTCCAGCGGCACAAGGAACAGGTTAGCGCGATCCAATGATTCCAGAACCGCCTGGCTTTGGAGATTGGAGACTGGGGATTGGAGATTATTATCGTCTCCCGGCAACCAATCTCCGATCTCTAATCTCCCTACCACCGCATCACAAAGTGGGCCACACAAGCGGTTGAGAACGGCCGTTTTCAACAAAAATTCCTGCACCTCATCCGTCTGCCGATGCAGCACCTCTTCCAGCAGGTAATCCAGCACAAAGCGATGGCTGCCGGTGAAGGATTGGATGAAACCAGACACATCTTCCTGCCCGCGCATGGAAAGAGCGGCCATTTGCAGCCCGGCAATCCAGCCTTCGGTGCGCGTTTCCAGGACGGCGATTTGGTCCTCGGTCAGGTTCAGTCCCATGACGTTTTGCAGGAAAACGGCCGTTTCCGCCACCGTAAAGCGCAAATCAGCCGCCCGCAGCTCCGTCAGCAAGCCGCGCACGCGCAGCCGCGCCAGCGGCAGGTTGGGGTCTTCCCGCGATGTAATTACCAGATGCAGCTGCCGCGGTAAATTATCCAGCAAGAACGTCATCGCTTCGTCAACCGGTTGCGAATCGACAGCATGGTAATCATCCAACACCAGCATGAGCGGCTCCGGCTGTTGGGCAATGTCATTGAGCAGGGTTGTCAAGACACGGGTCACCGGCAAGGGCGACGCTTGCAGCAGCGGCCGCGCCGATGCGCCAATGTGCGGTTCAACGCGCTGCAAAGCGGCAATAATGTAGGCGAGGAAAGGGGCCAACTCGCTGTCGTTTTCGTCCAGCGACAGCCAGGCGATTCGATTGACGATTGTGGATTTTGGCTTGGCGATTGTGACTCTTTGTGCAGCGTCTAATCGTAAATCGTCAATCGTCAATTGTAAATGGTGTATCCAACTGCTGATCAGCGTTGTTTTGCCGAAACCGGCGGGAGCCGAGATGAGCGTTAGCTTGCCGGTCAGCCCCTGGTTGAGGGTTTCGATGAGGCGGGGGCGGGGGACGAGAGACGGCCGTAACCTGGGCAGATACAATTTCGTTTGTAACAAGTCGCCGGACATGGGGCCATTATAGAGGATAAGTTCATTTAGAGTAAGTTGAGTTCTTCAGCACAGTGATCGCTTAAACGGATGCGAAGTCGGTCGCTGCGTCAACCACCGGCAGCGGGATACGGAACTGTGGCGCGTCGGGATTGCCCTTGAAACGGCCGTGTACCTTGTCGTAGCCGGCGTGGCTGAACGGGCAGACCGCCAGACAGACGGCGCAGCCGTTGTTGCGGTGGAAATAGCCGCGGCAGGCGGCATGGTCAATGGTCTGCATACCGCCGTCACCGCGCGGCTGCGGCGTGTCGAAAATGGCGTCCACCGGACATTGGCGGATGCATTTGTGGCACATGGCGCAGAAATCGCGCACCCAGAGATGCTCATTTTCTCGACCCGTTGCCGCCAGCGTCGGCAGATTGCTGATGTTGGTGTAGATGGTGTTGATGCGCACGCGCGCCCCTTCGCCCGGTGTAATCAGCAGGCCGTGATAGCCGATAGCGCCCAATCCGGCCAACTCCGCCAAATGGGGGTAATCGGTGACGCCGCCGAGCGCCATGCCCGGATAGGCCGCATAGCCGTGGTCGCGCAGCCAGAAGCTAAGCCGCAGGCTGATGTCGGCCATACGCTTATAGCCATCCATCACCTCTAGCTGGCAGGCGAAGCTGGGCGCAGTTTCGATTGGCTCCCGCCGCATTTCGACGGTGAAGACGATGGCGTAAGGGGCGGGAATTCCTTTTTCTTGAAAGATGGCGTAGCGTGGGACTTCGACATAGCCAATATCGACAGCGCCTAAAAAATGGGCGAGGGCTTCGAATTCGGCGATGAGATCAGGAGAAGCGGTGTCGTCTTTGGGTCGAAACTCGTCGTCATACAGCTTCGCCCCGCGAGTCATGTTACGAAACAACGGCGCCCCTTTCTGTAGGGCGCGCAGCTTGTTTCGCGGCGACAGGTTGAGCATCGCCATCTCGCCCGGCGTAACCGTATTATCGTCGAACGGGGTGCGCGGACGCGACCGCAGCGCCGGCGTGATCAAGTTGGGGATCTTATCCAGGTGGGCATCCATTTGGTTCAACATGCCGTCCAACGACGGTTTGAACGCACCACCGCGACTGCCGCGAATGATGGTATTGAAGAGATCGCGCAACATAGGTTCCTCCTTGCGCAGTACTCGGATTCATGCAAGTAATCACTTGCATTTTACCCGCCTTTCCAATGCAAGTCAATACTTGCATTGGAAGTCAAATTGCCGGTACAATACAGGCATGGCCAAGCAAATTGATGATGCAGACGTGTTTGCAAAGACGGTGGATGTGCTGCTGGCAAACGGCTACGCGGGCGCGACGACAAAGCTCATTGCGGAAGCGGCCAATATCAATGAGGTAACCCTCTTCCGCAAGTACGGCAGCAAGGCGCAGCTGGTGACGGCCGCGCTGTTGCACGAACGGGCAGCGCTAGAGGGGGAAACCCCAATCGATTACACTGGTGATCTGGCGGCTGACTTATTGGGCATGGTGCGCATGTACGCGGAGGCGGCGCACCGGCAGAGCGGGCTGATGATGCTGATCCTCGCGGAAGTGGCGCGTTATCCGGAGCTGCAAGAGGCGATGCAAGTACCATTCATGCTGGTATCACGGTTTGGGCAGATCGTAGCGCAGTACCAAAAAGAAGGCAGGCTGCAACCCGGCGAACCGCTGTTGGTTGTTGGCGCGCTGTTAGGACCGGTTATTGTCAATACCATGCTGCGTTCGGCAGAAACTGGTTTACCGATTCCGCCAATCGATTTACCCGCGCACATTGAGTGGTTTTTACATGGCTATGCAATTCGCTGATGTTCGTTATAACAAATTGAGTTCTGCGGCGCGGCGCACGGCCGTTCGCCGACTGTTCACCCCCAGCTTCGAGTAAATATTCTTCGTGTGGGTGCGCATCGTGTTCAGGGAAATCATCAGCTCGCGGGCAATTTCCGGGCCGGTGAGGGCGGTTGCCAGCAGCTTGAGCACGTCCAGCTCCCGGTCGGACAGCGGATCAGGAAGGGGCTGAGTGGTGGGTGGTGGGGCAACGGCCGTTTCCCCAAATGCTTCCAACACCTGCTGCGCAAATACCGGAGCGATCCCCCGCTTCACGGCATCGCGCAGGAGCGCCGCCATCGGCGGCCCTTCATCCACAAACAAGCGCAGCAGACCGCCGGGGGCAGCCAGGGCCAGCGCTTCACCCAATAACTGCACGGCCGTTTCCCTATCGCCCGCCATGTCATAAGCCAACGTCAGTAAAACCAGCACTTGCAGCCGCTCATCCGCCCAATCTTTCGCCTCCGCCTGCCGGCGCACCGGTTCCAGCGCCGCCAGCGCCCCAGTGGGGTCGCCTTGCGCCAGCTTCACGCGGGCCTGACTGAGTGGGAGATCATGCGTCTCGGCTAACTGGGCGGCGGCGGTGAGATTGCCCTGGTGCAAGAGCGTTTGGAGGCGCACGGCCGTTATCGTCCCCATCTGATGATTAAAATGATGCTGCTGCACAAATTGCTCCGCTTCGGCCAGGGTCGCTAAGGCCGCCTCCGCCTCCCCTTGTGCCAGCTGCACGCGGGCCAGCAGGACACCGCAGGCCGCGGGCGTATCCACATTTTCCAACCGCCGCGCCAACGCCAGGCCCTGCTGCCCATACCGCTCCGCCGCCGCCAAATCGTTCCACTGGTAATGAATCCGGGCCAGCCCTACACACGCTTCGCAAGCCGCCGGCCACGGCGGGTCACCCACCAGTTCCAGGATACGCTGGAATGATGCTGTCGCCTGATGGATCTGATTTTCTGTTTCCTGAATTTGCCCCAGGCAAGTCGTGGCCGCCAGTTCGGTCATGATATTGCCCGATTTCTGGCTCTGGGTGATGGTTTCGGCATACGCTTCGATGGCTGCCGCCCGTTTTCCCTGCACTTGATAGGCATAGCCCAGTGTCCAGGTTGTGGTGGTGCGCATGGGTGCATTGTCAGGATACAGCAGTTCCAGCGCCAACCGAGATTGGGTGATAATTCTATCAACCTCGTTTTTGACAACGCCCAACATCGCCCGGTTGGCCGCAATCTGGCCGCGCAGATCGTTTGTTTTGTCATCTGGCGCTGCGTCTTGCAGCGCCGTTTCGGCCGCTTGCAGAATTTCTTCGATGTTGCCGTGTAGGCGACCAGTGAGGGTGAGCACAGAGGCATAGGTTACCCACAGCGCTGGTCGGGTCTGAAACTCGGCCTTTGGCAAAGATTCCAACCAGTGCCGCACCGGAATCGCCTCGCCCCGAAAGTAAAGGGGCAAACCTTCACCCTCGATCAAACGTATCGCACGCTCAATGTCATTGGCTATAGCTGCATGATGAAATGCTTCCAGTTCCAGCCCATTGCCTTCATACCATTGGCTGGCTCGGATGTGCAGGGCGGCTATCCCCCCCTCTTTCCCCCCCGATGGGGGGGATAGCTGCAACCGCTGCCGCAGCAAATCGGCGAAGAGGTGGTGATAGCGGTACCAGCGCCGCTCGTTGTCCAGCGGCACGAGGAACAGGTTGACCCGCTCCAGCGATTCCAGAATTTCCTGGCCGTTGCTGCCGCCGGTTAGGGCGTCGCATAAGGAGCCGGTCAATTGGTTGAGAACGGCCGTTTGCAACAAAAATCGCTGCACACCCTCCGGCTGCTGGTGCAGCACCTCCTCCACCAGATAATCCAGCACAAAGCGGTGGCCGCCGGTGAAGGATTGAATAAAGCCGGTGACATCTTGCTGCCCTTGCATCGACAGCGCGGCCATTTGCAAACCGGCCGCCCAGCCTTCGGTGCGCGCCTCCAGGGCGGCGACGTTTTCCGGCGAGAGTTCCAGGCCCATCACCTGCTGGAGAAACGCCGCCGCTTCATCGATGGTAAACCGCAAGTCGGCGGCTCGCAGTTCGGTCAGTTGGCCGCGCGCCCGCAGGCGGGCCAACGGCAGATTGGGGTCCTCGCGGGTGGTCATGACCAGATGCATTTGCGGCGGCAGGTGGTCGAGCAGGAAGGCGAGGGCCTGGTCAACGTCCGGCGCTTCAACCAGGTGGTAATCGTCCAGAACGAGCAGAAAATGGTCCGGCAGGCCGGCAATTTCATTGAGCAGGGTGGCCAGGCTGGTTTCGATTGGCGGCGGCGGCGTGGCTTGCAGCACGGCCGTTACGTCTGCGCCCAAGCCCGGAAAAATGCGCTGCAGCGCGGCAATAACATAGGTCAGAAACCGGGGCAGGTCGCCGTCATTTTCGTCTAAGGAGAGCCAGGCAGACGGCCGTTCGCAGCCGGCAAGCCATTCTGTCACCAGGGTGGTTTTGCCAAAACCGGCGGGAGCCGAGATGAGCGTGAGTTGCCCGCCCTGACGCAGCCCACCGTTGAGCGCCTGGATGAGAGACGGACGGCGGATGAAAGACGGCCGTAACCGGGGGACATATAATTTCGTTTGTAACAAATTGCTAGACATGGACTCATTATAAAGTAAAGGGGATGATAGGCGAGAAACCGTTTTGAAAATTTACTTGTGCGATTGGTCCAATCTTAGAGATTGGACCAATCTATTCTGCTGCCCGCGCCAGCTTAAAGTTCTGCGGCTGCCGGAATGATCTCTTTGGCAAAAGTTTGCAGCGGGGTGATTTTGTACACATCTGGCATATTGAAAATCGCGTGGGTGAAGCCCATGTTAGACAGTTGGTGCAGGCGATTGGTAACACTTTCTACCGTATCTTTTTCAGAAAGATTACTGTGGAAAGGGATGTTTTCTCGATGGTGTCATAATCGCGCCCCAGCCTTTCGCAGTGTGCTTTGAGCGCGTCGAGCGCTTGTTGCATGTTTTCGGCGCCTACCCAATCACCGATGTTGCAGGCATCCGCGTATTGCGCCACCATGCGCAGCGTCTTTTTGGGGCCGGTGCCGCCGATCATGATGCGCGGATGTGGCGTGGAGAGCGGGCGGGGATTGTTGGTGATCGCCGGCGCAGAAAAATGTTGGCCTTCAAAGGCGATTTCGTCACTGGCCCAAAGGGCCTTCGCCAGTTGCAGGTTGTCTTCCAACTGCTCGAAGCGTTCTGAGGTGGATGGGTAGGGAATGCCAAAACCGAGGGCTTCATCTTCATACCAGGCCGCGCCAATGCCAAAATAGGTACGACCGCCCGCCAGAATGTCTAGCGTGTTTATCATCTTCATCAGCACTGCCGGGTGGCGATAAATCACACCCGTGACCAGGACGCCGAGATACGCTTTTTCAGTGAGTCCGGCCAAATAGCCTAGTGTGGTATAGCTTTCCAGCATCGGGTCGGTATATGCTTCGCCGAACAACCCCTTGATTTGGTAATAATGATCCATCACCCAGAGGCTGTAAAAACCGGCCGCTTCGGCGCTGGTGACGATTTCTCTCAGTTTCGGACGGATAACGGCCGTTCCCCCAGGGTACTTAAAAGACGGAATTTGTAAGCCAATGTGCATGATTTATCTCCTTTATGCGGTATAACCACCTATTATCGGCGTCCTGACAACGCCCGGAAAAACAACATGGGTGTAAGCTGGCGGCCTCCATCGGGCCACTTTTTCAGTTTCGCAGGCTATTTTGCCTCCGTTCCTAACTGTTCAATTGCCCGGTAGGGCAGGTTGATTTTTTCGTAGCAGCGGAGCGCATCTTCTAAAAGCCCTCGTTGTTCACTTGCCGCTGAGATTTTTTGTCGTACCACCTCCAAGGGATAGTCTACCACTTAGAGTTAGCTCCAAGTCAAGTGTTTTGTACGAAACAGATGGCGGCGATGGCAACGGCCGTCTCCCATCACCGCCTAACCAAAATCAACCAATTCACTCCCAAAATCGCGTTCTTTTAAAAACGCGGCTTCTGGGCTTTACCGCTTTTAATTCACAATCCAGCGGGCAATTTGCGCGCGCATAGGACTAATAGGCTATATTTTCCACCCCGTTACGCCCTCAGACAAACTTTATTTCTACGGCTCCTTCACGAAGCCCAACCTCATAAGTGGATACAATGAACCCGTAAGTTGCACAAACACGGATGTGTGGAGTCTTACCGCACAAACCCGGTCATTCGATGCATTTTGGCCCCGTTGCGAAGCTGCGTACTTTGCTCCTGCCGGCGCTTACGGGAATCATCATGTCATTTTCTTCAGCCACCAAAGCAACCACCCGAATACGTATCTATGGGATACTGTTTGTCCTGGTGGCGGCAGCGCGCCTCTTGCTGCCGCCCGACGCCTGGCAAGGCAACCTGACGCGACACATGACGCTGGAGTTTATGGCTGCCATGCTGGCCGGTTTTGTGGGGATGTTGGCGTTGGTGCGCTATTTCACCCGCCGCGACAACGTGTTTTTGTTTATTGGCGTTGGCTTTGTAGGAGCAGGGCTGTTGGATGGCCTGCATGTGCTGGCCATCTATCCGTATCTGGCCGATATTTTACCCTGGCTAGATTATGCGCCGCACTGGATTTGGAATACGTCACCGACGTTTCTTTCGATTTTGATATTTGGCAGCTGGCTGACGTGGCGGCGGGAAGTGGAAACGGGGTGGTACGGCCGTATGACCGGCCGTCGCCTATTTATCCTCATAGTCAGCCTCACGCTGGTTAACTTGCTGCTGTTTGTATTGGTAGCTCAAAGCGAAGCCGCGCCCACGCTGCCCCTGGCGCGCATCGAACTATTTATCTCCACCACGTTTTACCTCTGGGCGTTGGTTAATTATCTGGCCAAAGGCTATTGGCAGCACGACGCCTTCGAACACTGGTTGGTTGTAGCCTTACTTCTCAGCTTCTCCGGGCAGATATTTTTCATGTTTTCCTCTGTCGAATTGTTCGACGCCTACTTCGAAGTCGCTTTAACCTTGAAGCTAGTAAGTTATCTTTGCGTATTGGTCGGGTTGATGAGCAGTATTGTCATTATCTTTCGGCAGGCGGCCGGCAGCGCCGCCCAATTGCAGCAGGCCAACAATTCTTTACAGCAAGAGATAGCCGAGCGGCAGCGGGCGGAGCGGGCTGAATACGAACAGCGCCGCCTGGCCGAAGCGCTGCGCGATGTGGGCACAGCCCTCAGCGCCACGTTGGATTTTGACCAGTTGTTAGATCGGCTGCTGGACCAGATTGCCCATGTCGTGCCTTATGACACGGCCAATGTTATGCTGCTGCGCGGCCAGGAAGTGGACATTGTGTGTACGCGGGGATACGGCCGTTCCCAAACCCCGCCCACCACCCGCTTTGCCCTCGCCGACATGCCCAGCTTGCAGCGCATGGCCCGATCCGGCCAACCCCTCGTCATTCCCGACATCTCCACTGATCCCGATTGGGTACGCGCTGACGCATCGCCCCACGTGCGCTCCTGGGCGGGCATTCCCATCGCCGTACAACAAGAAGTGATCGCCTTTCTGGCGCTCAATTACAGCCAGCCAAACTTCTACCAGCCGGCCCACGCCACGCGCCTGACCGCCTTTGCCGGGCAGGCAGCCATCGCCATCCAAAACGCCCGCCTGTACAAAACCCTCCAACAGCGCGTCGCCGAATTGACCACCCTGAATCAGATCAGCCACGCCGTCACCTCGTCGCTGGATTTGCAAACTACGTTAACCATTGTTACGGCGCAGGCTACGCGGCTGCTAGACGTAGATGCCACCTCGGTGGTGCTATTGGATAGAGAGCAGGGCGATTTGTGGTTTGCCGCCGCGTTTGGGCAGGCGGCCGAATTTGTGCGCGGCAAGCGGCTGGCGTTGGGCCAGGGCATTGTGGGCTGGGTAGCCGAGCATGGCGAACCGCTGCTGATCACCGACGCCAAGGCCGACCGGCGCCACTTTCCCAATTTTGACGAGATGAGCAAATTCACAGCGCGCACACTTTTATGCGCGCCTCTTCAGGTGAAGGGGCAGACGATTGGCGCGATAGAAGCCATCAACAAAGCGACCGGGCCATTTGACGAGGCCGACTTACGCCTGCTGACGCTGTTGTCCGGTCCGGCGGCGGCGGCCATCGAAAATGCGCGGTTGTACGAACAGGCGCGGCGCGAAATTGAAGAGCGGCTGCGAGCGGAGGCGGCCTTACAGGCGGAACGCGCCCAACTGGCGCAGCATGTGGCGGAGCGCACCGCCGACCTGAGCGCGGCAAATGCCGAACTGGCGCGCGCCAACCGGTTGAAGGATGAATTTTTGGCTTCGATGAGCCATGAACTGCGCACACCGCTGAATGCGCTGCTGGGCATCGGCGAGGCGCTGCAGGAGGGCGTGTATGGCGCGCTGAACGGCAACCAGAGCCGGTCGCTGCGCAGCATTGAGGAAAGCGGCCGTCACCTGCTGAATTTGATCAACGATATTTTGGACCTGTCTAAGATTGAGGCCGGCAAGCTGGTTTTAGAGCCGGGGCCGGTGTCGGTGCGGGAGGTGTGCCAGGCGAGCTTGCGTTTTATCCGGCAAGAGGCGCACAAAAAGGAATTGCAGGTTGATTTGTCTGTAGACCCGGTTGTGACCACTATTTGGGCCGATGAGCGGCGGGTGAAGCAGATTTTGGTGAATTTATTGAGTAACGCGGTGAAATTTACGGCCGTTGGCGGCCGCATTGGCCTGGAGGTGACAGGCGATCTGGGACAAAAGGCTGTGTGTTTTGTGGTGTGGGACGAAGGCATTGGCATCGCCCCGGAGAATATGCAAAAGCTGTTTCGGCCGTTTGTGCAGCTAGACAGCCGCCTGTCGCGGGAATATAACGGCACCGGTCTGGGACTCTCGCTGGTGTATCGCATGGCTGAACTGCACGGCGGCAGCGTCAGCTTGTCCAGCGAGACGGGGCGCGGCAGCCGATTTGCGGTGAGGCTGCCGTGGGAGCCGGCGGATAAGCTGGGCCGGCCGGTAAACGAAACGGCGCAGCTGCCGACGGCCGTCCAGGCCACAGAGGGCAAACTCATTTTGTTGGCCGAAGATAACGAGATTTTTATTGAGACGGTGGGCGATTATTTGCGCGTGAAGGGGTATCGGTTATTGGTGGCGCGTAACGGCCGTGAAGCCATCGAGCAGGCGGCTTTGCAGCCGGACCTGGTCCTGATGGATATTCAGATGCCGGAAATGGACGGCTTACAGGCGATTAAACGGCTGCGCGCGGATGAGGCAACGGCCGTTTTACCCATCATCGCCCTGACAGCTCTGGCAATGCCCGGCGACCGCGAGCGCTGTCTGGCCGCCGGAGCCGACGCTTATTTAAGCAAGCCTCTCAGCCTGAAGGCGTTGTTGGCCGTGATCGAGACATTTCCCAAAACGCAAAACCAGTAGCTGGCCACAATCGCCTGACTACCTTCTGTGATGTACGTAACGACAATGAGCGAAAAACCGGTAATTTTGATTGTAGATGACGACTTTACGGCGCGACAGACGGCGGAGATGCTGCTGTTGCAAGAAGGGTATACCTTGCATTTTGCCGCCGGCGGGCCGGAGGCGCTGGAACGCCTGCCGGAAATAAACCCGGATGTGATTTTGTTGGATGTGATGATGCCAGGCATGGATGGGTTTGCGGTGTGCCGGGTCTTGAAAACGGCCGTTGCCACCCAACACATCCCGATCGTCCTGATAACAGCGCTGGACAGCAAAGAAGATGTGGCCCGCGGCCTGGACGCTGGAGCCGACGACTTTATCCACAAGCCGGTGAACGGCCTGGAACTGCGCGCCCGCGTGCGCTCCATGCTGCGCATTAAGCAGCGCCACGACGACCTGCAAACGATGATGCGTCTGCGCCAGGATTTGTCGGACATGATCATCCACGATATTCGCAGCCCGCTGACGACCATCACCATGTACTGCGATTTATTACGACGCTATACACCCCAACCGGAGGCGCAGGAGGCGCTGCATACCATTACCGGCCAGGTGGTCCGGCTGAATGGGTACCTGACGGATATGCTGATGATGGCCAAGATGGAGCATGGCAAGCTGACGCTGCTGCAAACGGCCGTTACCCTGAATGATCTGCTGCAAACGGCTTGCGACGCCTATCAGCCGCTGGCGGCGCAAAGGTCGGTGACGTTGGCCCTGGAAACGCCGCCTGAGCCGTTGATCGCCAGCCTGGACGCAAACCTGTGGCAGCGTGTGCTGGATAATTTGTTGTCTAATGCGCTGAAGTTTTCGCCGGTAAACGGCCGTGTCATAGTGAAGTTACGGCCGTTACCCCACGCCCGTTTTTGCCTGCAAGTTTGCGACGAAGGGCCAGGCATTCCGCCGGAACACCAAGAGACAATTTTCGATAAATTCCAGATTGTGGCCGCCGGACAGCGCAACGTGAAGCAGGTAGGGCTGGGGCTGGCTTTTTGCCGCATGGTGGTAGAGGCGCATAACGGCCGTATCGCCGTCCATGCCAACGACCCCCACGGCGCAATCTTCACAGTAGAAGCGTAAAGCGAGAGGGTAGAGCGAGAGCGAGAGGAAGAAATAAGCATTCTTTTTCTTCGCTCCTCACTCCGCACTCCGCACTCCTCACTCCGCACTCTTTAGGAAGGTTTATAGATGGCTCCAAACATATTATTGGTTGACGATGACACCGAATTGGTCCGCAGCTTGCGGTTGGTGCTGACGCAAGACGGGTATGAAGTTCTAACGGCACATAATGGGCTGGAAGGGCTGCAAACTGCCCACCAGATGCAGCCCGATCTGATAGTGCTAGACGTGAACATGCCGTGGATGGATGGCCTGGAGGTTTGCCGCCGCCTGCGCCTGGACACCGACTCCGCGCTGCGTTATGTGCCCATCCTCTTTCTGACATCGCAAGACAGTGTGGATGACCATGTAACCGGCCTGGACGCCGGGGCCGATGATTATCTGGACAAGCCCTTTCAATCTAAAGAGCTGAAAGCGCGGGTACGCGCTCTGCTGCGTCGGCGTGAAGCTGCCGCAGCAGAGCCAGCGACCGGCACGCAAGAACTGACGTTGGGGCGGCTGACGCTGCATTTACAGGCGTGTTGGGTGCGCCGGGGCGATGGCGAGATGGTTCAGCTTACTCCGGCCGAGTTTGAGCTGTTGTACCACCTGATGACGCATCCGAAACGGCCGTTTTCCAGCCAAGACCTGTTGGAAGAAGTGTGGGCCTACGCGCCCGGCACGGCCGATCCCAGTCTGGTACGCTGGCACATAAAAAACCTTCGCCTCAAGATAGAACCAGACGCCAGCCAGCCATCACTCATCCGCACGGTGTCACGCCGTGGCTACATGCTGGTTCCGGATTGATAAAGGAGCGACAGTCCGGGTAGAGCGGCCCTCACACAAGCCTCACGCAAGCCTCGCGCCAGGCCCACGCTCCGCAAGATAAGTCTGTTGTACAGTAACCACATCGAACAAAAACGGCGCAGCGCAAAAATCGAATGAGCAGCGCGCCGAGAAAAAATCAACATTCATATCTTGCAAAAGGAGCAAAAAATGAACAGCAACAATTTTTGGAAGAAGTTGGGTCGGGATGAAAGCGGTATCACCGCTCTGGAAACAGCCATCATCCTGATCGCCTTTATCGTGGTAGCTTCGGTTTTTGCCTTTACCATCCTGTCAGCCGGTACATTCTCCACCGAGCGTGGCAAAGAAGCCGTCTACTCCGGCTTAGGCGAAGTGCAGTCCTCAATGGAAGTTAAGGGTTCCCTCATCGCCACGGCCGCCGTTAGCGGCACCACCGGCGCAGAAATTGACACCTTGGTCTTTACGCTGGGCAACGTGGTTGGCGGCGAACCGCTGGACCTGAACACGACAACCCCGGTCATGGTGGTGAATTACGTCGATGCCTCGCAGTTCGAGAATGACGTAGCCTGGACAACGAACTGGATCGTAACCAACGATGGCGACGAACTGCTGGATAAAGGCGAACTGGTCGAGATTACCGTAGACCTGAGCGGCCTGACCAATGCTCTGAGCATCAACACGCAGTTCTCGGTGGAGATGAAACCGCCCAAGGGCGCGGCGCTGAGCATCCAACGGACCACCCCGCCGTACTTCGATTCGGTGATGGACCTGAAATAACAAATCACAAGTCGCCACATGAATGAACAGTTCAGCCGGGCTTACGAGTCCGGCTAAACTGTTGTCAGCAATAGGAGCAGCCTGATGGACATCGAACAAAGAGTGAAATCTCTGGAACAAGAAATGAAGATTTTGAAGAATCAAATTCAGAAAACGTTATTGGAAATCCAAGAACAAATTCTCGTTCATTACCATCCGGCGCTCCGCACAGAAGATGATTCGTATGACGATAGTGGAGTGCTGGCGCAGGGCGCGGCCAGACCGGCACACAACAATGGGCAGCCAGCAGCGGATTCCGAGCCGAACCAGCCCGCAGGGTTGAAGATGCGTCAGGTTTCGCTGGCCGATTTGCGGGAGGCGACACGGCCGTTACCCGAACAGCTTCCCGCCGCCGCCCCTCCCGCGACCGTCAACCAGTCTTTTGCCGGATTGGTGGATTGGGTTGGGGGCAGCGTGGCCAAGATTGGCGCCGAGCGAACTCGCAAGTTGTTGGACCTGCGCGCTTCTTCCGGCGCAATCTCCCCGGACATCTACGATACCCTGCAGCAGCTGATTGTGTTGTGTGACGAGAATGAAGGGGCAGATGCGGCGGAAACGGCCGTTCTGCTGCAGCAACTCACCCAACTACTAGACTAAATACCGACAGATTGGTCCCATTTCTTCGCCGGGTCTAATCCCTACAAAAACACCAGAGGCATCATATGGACAAAGCAATCATGACCACAATGCTCATCGTCATCAGTATGGTGATGGGAGTTCTTCTGTTTAACGCCGCCTATCCGGCCATCATCGAAAGCAACGACGCCATGACCAGCATGACCAGCCGCGCCGACGAAAAGCTAAAAAGCCAGATCACCATCATCCATTCCGTGGGCGAGCTGGACAGCAGCAGCTGGTGGCAAGACACCAACGGCGATGGTGATTTTGATGTATTTGCCTGGGTTAAGAATGTAGGCGAAACGCGCATTGTGGCTTTGGAACAGACCGACGTGTTTTTTGGCCCTGAAGGCGCATTTAATCGCATTCCGCATCAAAGCGCCGCCAGCGGCTACCCGTACTGGACCTGGCAAGTGGAAAACAGCGGCCAATGGACGCCAACGGCCACCTTGAAAATTACCATTCACTATGGCGTGCCTTTGGGAAACGGCCGTTACTTCCTAAAGGTCATCACTCCCAACGGCGTAGACGCCGAATACTTCTTCAGCATGTAAGCCTGTTGAACAAATGGGATAGCTCTTTATGGAAACCATACTGACCGCTTTTATTGTCCTGGCCCTCATCTTGTTTGCCAGCCTCACCATTTTCACCGGCTACCTGGGCGCGCAAGACACGCTGCGCGCCTCCTGGCAAGAGATGCAGACCCGCCTGAGCGACCAGATGCACACCGACCTCACGCCCATTCTGGCGCAAACCAAAAGTTCGGGCGCAGTCATCGAGCTGACACTGCGCAACGATGGCGACACCCGCCTGGCCGATTTCGCCAATTGGGACGTCATCACCGAATACTATACCCCGCCCGGCGACCTTGCGGTGGGCTGGTACAGCTACAACACCGGCGAACCGGCCGCCGGCGAATGGAGCGTGATCGGCATCTATCTGGACGCGGCTACGGCCGAGAGCGAAGTGTTTGAACCCGGAATCCTGAACCCCGGCGAGGAAGTTTTGCTGCGTTTGCGCGTCTTGCCCCCGGTCGGGCCCAACACCACAAATATGGTAACCATTGCCGCCGAAAACGGCGTAAGCGCCAGTATGCAGTTTGTTCGTTGATTTAGAAGCATCCGGCGCCGGCGCAAAGCAAATATGTTAAGCGCGGTGACCGAAACCGATTATTGGCAGTTTTGGCAAGTTCAGCCGAGGAAAAAGAATGACTCAATTATCACCATCAACCCACAATTCGTACCCGATTGATCTGGCCTATGCCCGCGACATAGTAGATGGCGACCTGGAATTATTGCAGGAGATCGTGGCGTTATTTTTGTTCGACTGCTCAGACCAGATGGCAACCCTGCAAGAAGCTGCAACCTGTGGCAAGGGAGCCGATGTGAAAGCCAAAGCCCATCGCCTGAAATGCAGCCTGGGCAACATCGGCGGTTGGCAGGCTTATAAATTGGCCTGCGAGATTGAACTCATGGGGATGAGGAATGATCTAAGCGGAGCAGAGGAGTGTTTATTCCACCTGACGGCCGCCATAGAAGACATCATTGCCTTCTTTGCGCAGCCGGACTGGGCGGAACAGGCAGAGAATTGGGCAACGTTCGACGAGGCGCAATGAACCAACCACATCGCATCCTGGCTATAGATGACGATCCGCTGACGCTGCATATCGTAGAGCATGTGCTGCAAAAGCATGGGTATGAGGTGTTTACGGCCTACAACGGCCACGATGGCCTGGAATTGGCCTTTATTCTAAAACCTGATCTGGTGATTTTGGATATTATGATGCCGGGTTTGGACGGCTTCCAGGTATGCCGCAAACTGCGCGAAAACCCGGAAACGGCCGTTACCACCATCCTCATGCTTACAGCCCGTGGCGCCATAGACAAACCGGCCAACGACCCGGTAGATTTTGCCCAGCGGGTGCGTGACCAGCTAAACGGCTACCGCGTAGGCGCATCCGATTTTCTAACCAAGCCGGTAAAAGCGGCCGTTCTGGTGGAAAGAGTACGCTCGTTAATCTGGAGTGGTAAGAATTAAAATGGCGCATAAGATTTTGGTCATCGAAGGTGATGTACAGATGTTGGCGTGGACCCAAGGCCTCCTGGAAGACGAAGGTTATGATGTGCTGGTAGCCATCGACGACGGGACAGGATTAAAAACGGCCGTGTCCGAAAAACCCGATCTCATCTTGCTGGACATTTTTTTGCCCGGCATGGGCGGCGAAGAAGTCGCCCGCTATTTGCGCGCCGACCCCGAAACGGCCGAAATCCCCCTCATCATGCTCGCCAACGACAGCGAGCTAGACAGCCTCACCATCGGCCACGAATCGCCCGTAGATGATTACCTCATCAAGCCCTTCGATGCCGTTACGCTGGTCACTAAAATACTCCCCTACCTCGGTCGCAAAGGACCGCAAAAAAGCGTCATTTCCTCCGGCAACGGCGAATTAGACAGCAAAATGGGCGGCGGCATTCCCTTAGGCTCCCTCACCCTTGTCGAAGGCAGTTCCGGAGCCGGTAAATCCGTCCTTTCGCAGCAAATGATGTTTGGCTCCCTAAACGACAGCTTCACGCTTTCGCTCTTTACCAGCGAAAACAGCGTCAAGAGCCTGGTAAAACAAATGCGCAGCCTGGACCTGGACATTCTGGACTATTTGCTTCTGGGCAAAATCCGTATTTACCCGATGGAGTTGTCTCAATTAGGCAACACGGCCCCCCGCCGTCTTCTTCAGGCCATGAGCCGGGAAACCAGCCGCGACATGATCATCGTAGATTCGTTGACCCTGGCAATCGGCCAATCCACCCTTGAAGAAGTATTGGGCTTTTTTGAAGAATGCAAGCGGCTCTGCGCGCGCGGCAGCAGCATCATCCTCATCTTACATTCCCACGCGCTCAACAGTGAATTGTTGGTGCGCATTCGTTCGTTGTGCGACGCGCATTTGCAGCTTCGCACCGAAGAAGTAGGCAAAAAACTGGTTAAAACGTTGGAAGTAACCAAAGTTCGTGGCGCGGACAAAACCACCGGCAACATCGTCAGCTTTGAAGTGGAACCCGGATGGGGTATGCGCGTCATCCCGGTAAGCAAAGTGAAAGGTTAGTCTGGCAGCCAGGATGACTCGACAACGCTACTAAACAACCATACGACAAAAAAATTATGTCTCAATCAATCCTTCCTTTCCCCGTTCAAACAGGTGGCGCGCAGTGCAACCACGGTGTGGGATGCAGCCTGCAAATGGTGCTGCCGCCGCCGCTGCGCGACGCTTGCGAACAGGCGGATTTCCTGGCAGATTATTTGCATCAGGTTCCGTTGGGCGACATTGGAATTCCCATGTATTACCCCACGCTTTCACGCAAGCTGCAATTGTTAGAACGGCGCAACCTCATTTATCCTATTGACGGCGGTTTGTTTGTCCACATTTACCCGGACGCTTTCGCTGCTCGCGACCATTACGTCTCGATAGAGCCCACTGTGATGGTGAATCTGGATGAGGTAATGTTGAAGATTGACGAGCGTCTGGTGGAATGGGCCGAAGACATTGGGGAAGTTGTAGACGAAGAAGAAAAGAAGCAGATATTGCTCAAGTTGCTTGACCAGATTTGTACAACGGAACCGCCACAGGCTCATGCAAATGGGAATGGAAACGGCCGTTCTCCATCCGCCAAATCCGCCGCCAAAAAAAGCAAAACCGATCCCATTTACGTTACCGCGCAGCAACTAGAAGGCGTGCGTTACCGCGTCCTGCGCGACAAAGTTGGGCTTGGGCCATTGCAGCCGCTGCTTCTGGACCCTTACATAGAGGACATCAGTTGCAGCGGCGTCGGGGCCATCTTCGTTGAACACAAAATATTCAAAAGCCTGCAAACCACCATCAATTTTGAAACCCTGGACCAACTCGACGATTTCGCCGTCTGGCTGGGTGAATGGGTCAAAAGCCCGGTGACAGTGCGTAATCCCATTGTAGACGCCGTGTTGCCGGATGGGTCGCGCATTAACATTGTCTACGGCCGTGAAATTTCCAAACGTGGCAGCAACTTTACCATCCGTAAATTCGGCGGCTCCACAACCAGCATTCTGGAACTCATCGAATTTGGCACACTAGACTACACCATGGCCGCCTATCTTTCACTCATCATGGAGGAGGGGATGAATGTCTTTGTTGTCGGGGCCACAGCCTCCGGCAAAACGACGACGTTGAACGCCATCAACACCTTCATTTTGCCGGAAGCCAAAATCATCACCATCGAAGACACCCCTGAAGTGATGGTTCCCCACAAAAACTGGATTCGGGAAGTTACCCGCGAGATGGGGCGCGAATCCGCAGGTGGCAGCGTGGGCATGTTCGATCTACTCAGGGCTGCTCTGCGGCAGCGGCCGGATCGCATTATCATCGGTGAGATTCGCGGCGAAGAAGGGCGTATCGCTTTCCAGGCCATGCAGACCGGTCACGGCGTCATGTCTACCTTTCACGCCGCGTCTGTTGAAAAGCTTATTCAGCGTCTGACCGGCGACCCCATCAACGTGCCCAAAACCTACATCGACAACCTCAACGTGGCTATTGTGCAGTCGGCTGTGCGCCTGGCCGACAAAAAAATGGCTCGCCGTGTCCTCAGCATCAACGAAATAATCGGCTATGACCCTTATACAGAAAGTTTTTCCTTTCTGGAGGCTTTTCGTTGGAACCCGGCCAATGACACGTTCGAGTTTCCCGGCTACATGAACAGCTTCTTGCTGGAGGAGCGCATTGCCATGAGGCGGGGTATTCCCCCCCAAAAACGCAAAATGATTTATACCGAATTGAAACGCCGGGCAACCGTTTTTCAACGGCTGCATAAAGAAAAAGGAGTGCGTGGTTTTGATGACTTCTTCCAAATCCTTGCCGAAGCCCATCGCCAAAAGCTCTTATAAATTCAAAAACGTTACGGCTTTTGACCAGTTTTACCAGTTGACCTATATGTCGGCCACGGCCGCTGCGGGCATCTCGCGCAGCAAAACGTTTGAAATGGCTGCGGAATCCGGTTCGCCGGCGGCGAATTATTTTATCGCCATCAATTTACTGGTGAACGAACTCCGGTTCGACTACCCGGAAGCGTGCCGCACGGTGGCCGACAAAGCGCCTACCGAGGAAATCAAAAGCTTTCTGCTGCGTTTGTCCGACGCGATGCGGTCTGGTGAGCCGTTGCCCGCTTTTCTGGCCCGTGAAGCGGCGGTGCAGGCAAATGTGTACGACAATGCTTATGAACGCGACCTGGAATCGTTGAAAAAGTGGTCGGATGCGTTTTCTTCGATTGTGGTTTCGGTGGCTCTGATTGTGATCATTAATCTGGTGTCGACGATGATTTATTCGATGGGCACGGGCATGATTACCGGGTTGGTGGTAACGGCCGTTATCATGGGTTTCTTTGGCGCCTGGATTCTCTCGCGCGCTGCGCCACAGGAAGAGATGATCATCCCGTCGGCTATCGGGTCAGACAGCCAGCGGCGCACCCTGCAAGTAAGCCGCGTGATTATCCCTACGGCCGTTCTCATGGGCGGAGTTTTGATATTTCTTGGGTTTAACCAGGCGTGGGTACTGGCAGCCGTATCGGCCGTGTTACTGCCTTTAGGCATTGTCAGCTACCGGGCTGACGCCGAAATAACCAAAAAAGACGCCGAGATCAGTTCGTTTTTACGCTCGGTAGGCGGCATAGCCACGTCCACCGGTACCACCCTCAAAGAAGCCATCACCAAAATAGACATCAGCTCCTTCCCCAGGCTTCAGCCCGATGTAAAGCGATTAGATACCCGCTTGCGTGCTCTGGTCAGCCCGACGGTTTGCTGGCAGCGTTTTGGCAACGAAACTGGCAGCCGGCTCATTCGGCAGGCAACCGGCATTTTTTACGAAGCGGTACGCCTGGGCGGCGACCCGGAACAAGTGGGGTTTCTTTGCTCTCTGTTTGCCTCGCGCACTGCGATGCTGCGCGCCAAAAGACGCACCGTAGTCAGCACATTTACCTGGCTGACGCTGGTAATGCATATCGTCGTCGCCGCGTTGATGGTATTTGTGCTGCACATCATCCACAACTTTGTACTCCTGATGCAAACTGCCATGACGGCGGATCAGGCGGCAATGGCCTCGGAAAACCTGGCGATGCCGCTGGCCAATTTTAACCCGCAGCAAATGCAGTTTCTGGACGCCATTACCATCATGATGGTGGTTTTGTTGGCGGTAATTAGCGCGATGGCGATCGTCGCCAGTGATGGCGGATATAAATTTAAGCTCACGCTTTATCTGTCGGTGCTGCTTTTTATGTCGGGCATGAGCTTCTGGGTTGTGCCGCCTTTGGTCGCGCAGTTGTTAACCATTTGAGCAAAGGTTGAATGAAGGTTTACGCAAAATGATACTATGCGCAGTTTGGGCGGCAGGAAGTTTCTTTTTTCAATCGATCCCTTTCTGATGACTGAGGAACATCGCTCCATGTCTAAATCCACACGGCCGTTTCATCTTCTCCTTCCCCTGGTTTTTGTCGGTGGGTTGTTGTTGGGCTGGCTGGTCATTGGCTGGTGGTTGTGGCCTGTCCAGTGGGCCAACGTGGCCCCAGCGCAGCTATCGCCAGACCATCAGCGGACTTACGTGGCAATGGCCGCCGAAGCATATGCCCTGACGGGCGACGCAGCTCAGGCGCAGTTCCGGCTGGCAACCTGGGACGATGAGGCGTTGGCTGCGACCTTGACTATGCTGCTTCAGGAAACGACCGATCCTCTGGCCCGCGATCGGTACGTCGCATTGGGAGAAGCGCTGGCCATGCCGCAAGTAGACTTGAGCCTGATGGATGTGATTTTAGGGCAAAAAGCAATTCTGATAACGGCCGTCGCCGCCGTTGGCCTCTTCTTGGCTGCTTTGGGGATGGCCTTGTTTCCTATTTTGCAGCAGACCAGAGCGCGCCAACAAGAAGAGCTGCGCCTGTTGAACAGCGCCGAAGCGGAAACAGCCATGGATGAAGTTGAACAAACGGCCGTTTCTTCCAACGACGCGGCCCGGCAAACCAGCGCCAGAACCGAAACAGGCGCTAATACTGGCCAGGGCAATCCACCAGACTCGGCGGCCACCGCCACCCCACAACCAAACGTCGGCGACCAGGCAAACGCCGGTGGCGGTGGGGCCAGACAGCCCGGCGCGCCCCCGGCCGCAGGCGGCGGGAAACAGGCGCAGCAAAACCCGGCCAACGCCGCCGCGCCGCCACCCGAACAGCAGACAACGGCCGTGCAATACCCAGCCACTCCCCCCGCGCCAGTCGTCAATCAGCCGCCGCCTGAAGAAACGGCCGAAAAACTACTCGCCGAAGCAACCGGCGACATTCAAACCCTGCTAAACAGCGTCTTCGACGAAGACGACAAGCTTGCCCATTACGAAACATTGCTGCACAACATGGGCGACGTAGACATGGTTCGATTGGCAGATCGCAGCGCCCAGATGCTGCGCCAACTGCGGCAAAAGAATCAGGAGATGGTCTGACATGGGTTTTTTATGGCTGGTTCTGGGGTTTTTGTTGGGCTGGTTGTTGAATTGGTTAAGCGACTTTTTACCGTGCCGTCTGGCAAAAACGCCGCGTTCGGCCATTCTACAGAAACAGCCTGCCGGCTTGCCCTGGGTAATAGGATCGACGACGGCCGTGGTCTGTTATTACTTCGGCCTGCGCGGGCAATGGGTGTCTCTGGCCTTGTATGCATTTTTCTTGTTGATTGCCCTGATCGACGGCAAATACAGATTGGTTCTCAACGTGCTGGTGTACCCGGCCATCGCCCTGACGCTGGCTTATCATCTGGTCGATGGGAGGCAGTCTTGGACGGCCGTATTATTGGGCGGTGGGTTGGCCTTGGCTGCTTTTGTCCTGGCCGCCTGGCTGCGCCCCGGCGACCTGGGCGGCGGCGACGTAAAACTGGCGGCGCTGATTGGCCTGATCTTTGGTTTCCCCGGTGTGCTGTGGCCTTTGCTGCTGGGTGTAGGGCTGGGTGGATTGGCCGCCGCCTATCTGCTGCTGCGCGGATACGGCCGTCGCTACCACATCCCGTATGCTCCTTTTTTGTCCCTCGGCGTCTTCATCGCTCTCCTTTACACCCCTCTCTAACGCGCAACAAACTCGCGTATCTTATCGCTTCCTACCCGTAATATTCACGTTTATTTTCCGCTTTACGCGCCAATCTATTCATATAATGGTTGAACTTCCGCCAAAGGAGACAAACGTCTGGTTACTCTTTTAGAAAATAATCAGGTAGGTAATGAACAGGTCACTCAGAGCGCAGTCTTCGGACAGAGCGCAGTCTTCGGAGCAAAGAATCTCTCTAGCTCGGTCATTCCACACAAGTGGGATGCTTCGGAGGACCTCAGCATGACATACTTCTCGATTACCAGATTCATTTTTTAATCCACATGCAGACGTTTGTCTTTCGGGTCATTGTGATTTGCGGTTGAATCCCTGGGAGCTGTAGACATTACCAATCGTTGCAAACAGCCTCCAGGCGAGCGTAGTTTGTGCGTTTTGTTTGCCAAAAGGCAAGACAAAACAACTCAAGTGAAGTAACCATTATGCGCGAATCTTCTTATGATTTAGACAAAGTTCTGAACGATCAAGCATCCACAAACTCCCGGCGCCCCATCATTTTGTGGTTGGTTGCCTTGGGATTGCTGCTGTTGTTTGTGCCCATGTACCTGGTAGCCACGGCCGTGCGGGCCGACACCCAACGTTTGGAGAGCGAATTAAGCCAGTTGCAAATGGCCGAGATCGGCAATCTGGGAGGCGACCCTACGATAAACGCCTTGCAAACCAGAGTGGCAGAAGCACAAACGGAGGCGGATAGTTTGGCCGCCATACAGTCGAGCACAGGCGCGCAGCATGTGAATTGGCCGGCCGTAGTAGATGCCATCAAAACCGACACCAATCAGATCACGTTAATGGGCGTAGAACAGACAGACAATCGCCTGACCATTTCAGGTGAAGCGGCCGATGATACGGCCGTTATCGCCTATGCCCAGGAACTGGAAGCCTCCGGGCAGTTTTCGCGGATTGTGGTGCAGTCGATTACCCTGCTGCCTACACCGCAACCGGTCATCACGCCGACGTTGTCGCCCTCGCCTACGGCAACAACTGCGCCCTCACCAACCACAGTCGCAGCAACAGCAACAAGCGCCGGCCCGGTGACAAACCCAACGGCCGTGCCCACCATCACCCCCACCCCCAATTTGCGCGACGCCTACGAAATTGACGACAACCAGGCCAAACCCATTTTTGTCGGCGAAGTGCAGACCCGCAACTTCTACCCCAACGGCGATGTAGACAACGCCTGGTTTTTAGCCAAGAACGGCCGTTTCTACACCATTGCCACCACCAACCTTTCTCCCGGCGTAGACACAGTGCTAACTGTTACCATCAATAACCAGGTATACGTCAACGATGACCGGCAAGATGGAACCCTGGCCTCAGAAATTGGCGTCCAAAGCCTTGCCGGAGATGTACAAGTCTTTATCCAGGTGACCAATCGCGGGCAGTTTGGGCCTCAGATGGGCTATCAGCTTTTTGTGCAAGAAATGGTTCCCACGCCGGGTCCAACGGCTACCAATACGCCGCCGCCGCCCACCGCCCAGCCAGACCCCACCAATACCCCAGACTTGCGCGATGCCTTTGAACCCGACGAAACCACTCCGACCGTTATCCTGGTAGGCGAAACGCAAACGCGCAATTTCTTCCCTCAGGGAGACCAGGACAATGCCAGTTTTATCACCAAGGGCGGTCGTTTTTATCAGGTCGCCACGTCGAACCTGGCGCTGGGCGTAGATACCTTTCTGCGCGTGACGCTGGACGGCGCTCAATGGGAAAACGACGATTATTCCCCGGCGGGTACCGGTAATTTTGCCTCGTCGGTTTGTTTTCCGGCGGCGTCAGTAGACGGCACGGCCGTTGCCAATATCACCAACAAAATGCAGCAGTTCAGCCCCAGCGCCACGTACAACATCGCCGTTTTGGAAGTGCCGGCCCTGAGTCTGAATCTGGACCAGCTGGCCTTTGGTCCGGCCACCGCTGGCGGGGCCAACCCACCCAACCAATCTGTGCAAATCTTTGGCGACAGTACGTTGAGCTGGTCGGCCGTTACCAGTGCGCCCTGGCTGCAAATCAGCCCCAATCAGGGCGGCGCGCCCAGCCTGATGGACGTAACGGCGAACATTACCGGGCTGCCGCAAGGCACGTATGAAGGGACCATCACCTTCTCCTGGGCTTCGTTATGCCGCCGCGACGTGAAAGTGACGTTGCAGGTAGATCCCCCGGCGGTCAGCAACAATCAGACCGGACAGGAAAGCGGGCTGGCTGTGGCGATGGGGCGAGTGCGGGAAACGGTCGTTTCCCGCCACCTCATCCTGGCGAAGCAAATCGCCCCACCCCTAACCAGCGCCGTCCCCCTGAACACCGTCGCTTTTGTCATCATTGTCGAATTGCAGGGGCAGTAACGAAGCAGCGAGTACATAACCCATGGACGTTTTATACGATTTACGCGACACGATCCGCAGTAACATGTTGTCTGTTTTGGCAATCGCTTTCATCACCATTACTCTGATTTGGTTTGCCTATTTCCTTTCTGCTAACGTGCTGCCCCAATGGGCGGCGCGACAGGAATTGGCTGCCCAGGTCTTAGCCATGCAGCAAACCACGCACCAGGGTGAACAGGCGCAACAAGATTCGGCAGCCGCGCTGCAAGCACAACTGACCGATTCTCAGACGAAACTTAACGCCACAAGCGGCGCGTTTTTAAGCGAAGCTCAGGCAGCGGCCATTTTAGACAGCCTTTACCGGTATGCGGCCAGCAGCAGCGTCACCATCACCGGTTTGCATGCGCAATCTGCGGCCGAGCCGGTTGCCCCCGACGCTTTGTACAGCGTGCAGTCGTTCGCCGTGCAGATGACAGGACCTGTGCTGCAATTGTTGGATTTTCTCGGCCGTTTTCAGGAGACCACCTGGCCTGGCGTATCCTTGAAAGACGTTAGGCTTGCCCAAGGGGAAGGACAATCCACACTGGACATGAGTCTGGCTCTTTATACGTCGCCTCTGGCTACCGGCGCGGCCCCCGAAGCAGCGCCATTAATGGAAATATCACCTAACGGCGTAAGTGGAACGGCCGTTAATGGCGCATCAGCAGCCATCAACGCCGCGCCGACGGCCGACCTGACAACGCTGGTTAACAGCCTCTACGAACCCTGGATGGCCGAAAACTGGTCCGAAGCGATCCGCATTTTGGAGCAAATTTTGCTCCTGACTCCCGACGATTTTGATATGCAAACGCGGCTGTATGCAGCTTATCTTTACCGGGCTTACCAGCTTTCCGCCGCCCAACAGTCAGAAGAAGCCAAAGCCGACCTCAAGCGCGCCATTGAGCTTCGCCCGGATGGCCAGGAAGCCATCACCGCTCTACAGCGCTTGAATAATGGACTTCCCGCCGAGGCTGTTGTTCCCTGACCTGCCCGCGCCAACGGCCAAGTTTACGGTGATTCAGTTCCATGCCCCGCTCGTTTGTATCCTGCCGGCGCCGACATCGACGCTTAAGGCCAACGATATAACGGGGTTCCCCCAAAAAGTGTCGGCAAAATCGGCCATGAATAGCGCACAATTGCCAGCGAGGGCTTCTTTGTGACGCGGCGCACACCTTCATGCCAACTGTTTGTTAATTCATGATTCCGGCGTCGGCCGGTTCAAATATTCAGCCGCCTGCTCATCACTGAGGCGAGTCAAAAACTCCTCATCCTCGCTGCCGTTAACCAGATATTCATAGTCACTCCGGTAAAGGTAATAGGCGCTGCATTCGGGACACTGTTGGAGTTGTAACTTCCGGCTGCCATAGGGCTGGAAATCTCGCACAACGATGAGAAAGCCGGAGGCCGCCGGAAAATAAGTGTTGTCTTGTTCCCACCCATATTTTTGAGAAGCATATTCCTCGCTCGACAGGCCAGAACATATGCCGCATTGTTTGTCGGGGAAGTCGTTTTTCGGGTTATCTGACATCGTTTTTCCTTTGTAAGGGTAGGGCTGGCCTATTTTGAAGACATCCAAGTCCACCACCCTGCTTTTGATCGGGCTGCACGGTAATTCCATGCCATCTCCATAAGATCTCCATCATGGTCGATTATGCTTCTTCATGTCAACAACTTATTGATTAACCGCAGCGGCGGTTTAAGAATGGAGCATTGGAATGAAATACGCAAAATTAATTGTTATTGGGATAGTTGTCACGGCCGTTCTCGTTTTTGGCGCTTTTTCCGTCTTGGCGCAGGAGGGCAATCAACCCCCGATTCCCCCCATCGCGCCCGGGTTTGGACCGGGCATAATGGGCGGTCTGCAAGGCGGCATGATGGGCGGCCAACAGGGTGGCATGGGGCGCGGCGCCCACGGCGGCATGATGGGCGGCTTCTCTTTGGTAGACGTTGTAGCCCAAACCTTGAATTTAACGGTGGATGAGGTTTGGGACGAACTTTCCACCGGCATTTCCATCGCTGATCTGGCCGCCAATTATGAGGTAGACGCGCAGGTTATCATCGACGCGGCGCTGGTCCAACATCAGGCTGCGCTGGATACGGCCGTTGCCGCTGGCACACTCTCGCAAGAACAGGCCGATTGGATGCAAGTCAACATGGCCGCCATGATAACCTCCCGCGTTAACGAACCGTGGGGAAGCATGCACGGCAATGGCGGTGGGCGCGGCTTCGGTAATGGGCCGGGCGGCTGCCACGGCGGGCAAACCGCTTTCCAGGGAACCGGCGCCTGAGTTGCTACCCAGGCATAACAGGCGGAGATCGTCTAAACCCAGGCGATCTCCGCTTTTTTTGCGCCCATGGTTCCGCGTGCGATCTGAGGCATAATAGACGCATGAATACCATTCTCCTCGTAGACGACGAACCGGAAATTATCCGAATTACCCGCGGTTATCTGGAGCAGGCCGGATACCGCGTGGTGTCGGCCTACGATGGTTCCCGCGCCTTACAGCTTTTTCGCCAGGAAAAGCCAGACCTGGTGGTGCTGGACCTGAATTTACCTACGCCAGCCGACAGACAACCGCTGGACGGTTTGGATGTCGCTCGCGCCATCCGGCAAATGCCGCCGCCGCTGGGCCAAACTCCTATCATAATGCTCACCGCCAGAGTGGAAGAAACTGACCGGATCATTGGCCTGGAGCTGGGCGCGGACGATTATGTGCCCAAACCATTTAGCCCGCGTGAACTGGTGGCGCGGATCCGCGCTGTGCTGCGGCGTATTACTCCTGTCGCAAGCGCGCCCACGCAAATTGTTGTGGGACCGATGATGATCGATTTGGCGCGGCACGTGGTCGAAATAGACGGCCGTTCCCCCAATCTCACGCCCACCGAATTCACTTTGCTGCAAGCGATGGCCAGCGAGCCGGGGCGCGTCTTTAACCGCAGCCAACTCATCGACTTGCTCGGCATCGACTACGCCGGCCTGGAACGCACCGTCGACAGCCACATCAAAAATTTGCGCGCCAAAATCGAGCCAGACCCTGGCGAACCGCAATTGATCCTCACAGTGTTTGGCGTAGGGTATAAATTGAATGAAACGCTCTAATCCCTTTCGCCTGGGTTTGTTTGCCCGGCTCATGCTAGCCTTCCTGATGGTGATCATCGCCGGCGGATTGGTCACAATTTGGCTGACCCGGCAAACCACAGCCGCTCAATTTACCGTCTACACCACCAGCAGCAGCCGTCATCAGGCCGAATTGTTGGCGCCGGTTTTGTCTAATTTTTACGCCGGGCAAAACTCTTGGTCTGGCGTGGAAGCGCTTTTCGCGCCTGATTCCCGCGATACCATGGGCGGTATGATGCGTCGCGGGCAAGGCAATGGCATGTTGGGCATGTGGTCGATGATGGGCAACCGTCTGCTGCTGGTGGATGAGAACGGCCGTGTCCTGGCCGACACCGAAAACGAAATGGTGGGGCAGCAGCTGCCCGCCGATTTGCTGCAACAAAATGGCGTGCCCATTTTGCACGGCGAACAAACCGTCGGCACAGTGCTGGTCACCGCCTCCCTGCAATCCACCAAACAAAACGAGGTTTTCATCAAACACGTCAATCAAGCAATTTTGCTGTCGTTGCTGGCGGCCGGCGCACTGGCGTTGTTTTTCGGCGGGCTGATTGTGTGGCAGGTGGTACGGCCGTTACAACAGCTCACAGACGCCGCCCAGAAAATCGCCGCCGGTAACCTGACCCAACAAGTCAATGTCGCTCCGGGAGACGAAATTGGCGATCTTGGCCTGGCGTTTAACCAGATGACCCAACGCCTGGCGCGGGCCGAAACACTACGCAACCAAATGACCGCCGACATCGCCCATGAACTGCGCACCCCTCTAACCGTCATTCAAGGCAATATCGAAGCGCTGCAAGACGGCGTTTTTCCGCTGACGATTGATGCGCTGGATCCTATCCTGGATAAAACGCTGCTGCTGCGGCGGCTGGTGGAAGATTTGCGCCAGCTTACCCTGGCCGAAACAGGCCAGCTTTCTCTGAATATGCAACCAACCGATCTCCATGCCCTGGCTGCCCAATCTGCCGAAGCGTTTCAGTCCACGGCCGCTGCACGGGCGATTTCTCTGGTCATCGACAGCCCTGATGGGTTGCCCGCAGTAAATGCCGACCGCCAGCGGGTGCAGCAGGTGTTCATGAATTTGCTGGCAAACGCCTTGCGGTACACGCCAGATGGCGGATCGGTGACGATTCGGCTGGCGCTTGAAGCCGGTTGGATTCGGGTAGCGGTGGAAGATACCGGCCCCGGCATTCCCCCAGAAGATAGAACCAACGTGTTCGAGCGCTTTTATCGTGTCGACCAGGGGCGCGCGCGCGCAGCGGATGGCAGCGGCAGCGGCCTTGGCCTGGCTGTGGCCAGGTCTATCGTGGAGGCGCATGGTGGGCAAATCGGCGTGGAAAGCGCCCCGGATCAGGGGGCGGTCTTCTGGTTTACGCTGGCCCGACGCCGGTCATGAATTTCTCGCATCAAGCCAAGTTCAATTGAGCCGGCTGCCTGAAAGAATCACGATGGCGCGGTTTGTCCGGGCTTAACCCACCAAATACCCGTTGGCAAATAAGGCGCTGAACAGGGCCAGCCCGAGAAGAAAGAGTATGTTAATGGTTTTATCCAACCACGGCCGTTTCCCCCACTGCGCCAGCAAAACAAACACCGGAAACAACACCCACACATACCGCCGCTGGCTCATCAGCAAACCGGAACTGAAGGGAATCAACACGCCCAACAGCACAAACGCCGCTTCGCTCCACCGCTTTTTAGCCAACAAGACTAACCCCAAAACAAAAAATAGAAGCACAAAGGTGAAATCGAGCCAGTTGTCGATGTGCAGGCGGCCAGCCCACAACGCCGCCAACCAGCCTTCAGCGGGGCGCTGCAGCAGAGTGGCGATTGTGATCAGCGGGGACTGAGGCACGCGCTGCCAGGCGGCCGCGCCATGCACAAAGGCCAGGGGATCGCCAAAGGTGCGCCAGAGGTAGGCCATGTACATGCCGGTTCCGAGAGGAATGATGGCTAACCCCAGCAAGGCTAAAAAGGACGGCCGTTCCCCTTCTGGTCTGTTTTGCCAGGATAGTCGCCGCTGCATCCACCATTCCACCACCAGCATCGGGGCAATGATCAGCCCCACAAAACGGGTGAGTGTCGCCAACATGCCCAGCAGCGCCGCAATCTCCCAATATCCCCGACGGGCGGCGTAAAATGCGCCCACGGCCGTCAACAAAAACAACGATTCGGAATAAATGGCCGAACCAAAAAAGGCGGTGGGGAAAATAAGCCAGTACCAAATGGCGCGTTCGGCTACGGCCGTGCCCCACTGTTCTTCCGCCAGACGGTAAAAGAGCACGGCCGTCAGGGCTAACGCAGCGTTGCTGATGAACAAACCGGCGGTCACTGCGTCGCCGCCGAACGCCGTCAAGGCCCGCATCAGCAGGGGCAGCAGTGGGAAAAAAGCCACGGATGGCAGCGGCACGCCCTCGTAACGGTAACCTTCCTCGGCAATGCTCACATAAAAACCGGTGTCCCACCGACTGCCAAACGCATCCAAAAGAATGTTGTCCGGCGGCCGCAGATGGTAAATCGGCGGCGTGGTTGAATCCGGAATGAGTGGAACGGCCAGATACACGATCAGCGCAATGCCCAGACGGGTTAGCACAAAGAGCAGCAGTGGCAGCCAAAGCCAGCGCGGCAGCGCCAGGCTGCGCGTTCGTGCCGCTGCCCATTTCGGCTCGGTGGCGGTGGCGTGTTCAATCTGCAAATCTGCCATGTTGAGGTTGCCCCTGGCAAGACAGACGGCCGTTGGCCAACGGCCGTCTATCTCCGCCGCATTGTCAAACCATTACTGGAGAATAGCGGGTAAAAACAACGTACTCTTCACAAAAACAACCGGCGCGGATGAAGGCGGCGCTGTTTGCAGCGGCGCACTGTCGTCCAGGTCGAAGCCGTTGGTGGCCGAGGCGTTGATGTTCACTTCCAGAGTGACATCATACCGGCCGATGGGCGCGCCGTAGGTGCTGACCAGGAAATCGGCCGTTCCCGCCGCGCTTGTGGTGATGGTTCCCCGCGACTGGCCATTCACATAGATGGTTGCCGGGCTGTTGGGCGGATAATTACTGCCGCTAAAGCCAAACACACTGCCCGGCGCGCCGGTCGCCGCGTTTACTGCCAGAACCGGCGCGTAAATACCGGCAAACGATTTCCAGCCAATAGCTGTTACGGGCCGATCGATGAACGGGATCAGCGCCATTCCGGATAACAAAATGGTCAGGGTAATGATTGACCGAAAAGTGGTTTCGCGATTAACTCGTTTCATACATACCTCCTCAGGTTGTGATTTATTCTCGCGATTCGAGACGATACAATGGACCAACGGCCGTTGCCCGCGCCACACCCAGCAGTTCGATGGACGGATTGTTGATGTAGACCGGACGACGGTCGATTTCCTGTAAGATAAGCGCATTCATATCCTCACCGCTGATCAGAAAGCGGTTGACTGCCAGCACGTCAGGACGCTGGCCTTCCACAAGCTGCAAATATTGGATGGCTGGGATGGTGTCCCACCAGCCCAGCACCAGGGCATTCGGTTCAACCTCGCTCAGAATGGCTTCGCTTTGCTCCCGCGTACTCCAATCGGCCGATAAATCCACCAAATGCCAATTGCTGATGACGGCCAGAAGAACGGCCGTTGCCAGCACACCGCGCAGCGCCCACACACGCCCCGCCGCAGAGCCCCACAAATCCAACAAAACCTGGCAGCCAATGCCCAGCCACAACGCCCAGATCAGGTAAGTGGGTAAATACATGGTGTTTTTATCTATCACGCGGTAATTGATGTAGAAAATGGCGTTAGCGATAAACATCAGCAGCAACAGGCCGCCGAGCCGCCAATCACGACGCAGAAGCACAAACAACCCGGCCACGCCCGGCCCCAAACCGATGCCTAAAAACGCCAGTCCCAATTGACGGCCGTATGCCCCCACCTGCCCGCCCACTTCAGCCCACGCATAGCCAAACATCTGCCCGGAAAAACTTTCTCCGGTAAGCAGCCAGACCAGACCCTCAGCCGTTTGCAAGTTGACGGGGACAAAACGGCCGTGCGCGTCATAGACGCCGGCATAATTGAAGGCCGGTTGCTGGGCATAACGCAAAGGGAGCGTTAGAAAGACAGCCGCGCCTAAAATGATCGCTGCGCTGCTGGCCAACCAGATGCGCCCATCGGCAAGCTGGCGGGGATGGCGTGTCAGGACAAACCAGAGGCAGCCGGGAACGAGCAAAACGGTGGCCGCGTGATTGCCCAGACTGAGGGTCATCAGCAGCACAGGCAGGGCCAATCGCGCCGGAGATGGCGCATCGGCCCAATGCAGCAGCGCCAGGATGACGCCGGCCATCATGGCCGTATGCAGCGTGTACACCTCCGCTACCAGGGAGAGCGACCAAAAATAAGGCGCGGTGGCCAGTAATCCCAACGCGCCCAGCCGCGCCCAAGCCCCCACGTGCAGCTTGCGCAAAATTCTATCGGCCAGAAAGATGGTGGCTGCGCCGCACACCGCCGAAAACAGATTGAGCCGGTAGCCCATGTCGGCACTGAGAGGCAGCCACGTCCACAGTTTGCCCAACGCCAGATAGAGCGGGTAGCCGGTGGCGCGCACCAGGCCGTTGGTGGCCACGGCCGTGGTGAACTCCGCGCTGTCCAGGTTGTAAATTGTGGGAGCCAACGTTTGCCGGTAGAGCAGCAGCGGCAGCACAAAGGCGGCCAGCGCGGCCCAATCCAGGCGGCGAATGCCTGCCTTCAGCGCCGGCCAAATGGCTCCGGGCTGTCCTGAGTTGGTGGGAAATAGAGAATGGTCAGTCATCGGTTTGTCTCTCAATTCTGTGGCGCAAAGGAAGTTTGAATTTTTGGCCGCCGGGGGAAGAAAACGTGTGGCGAAACGGCCGTTCAGCTAATAGTGACGCCTCGGCCAGAAAAGTAACGCGCAGCCTGAAAATTGATCGGCTGCGCTGTGCCCTTGCTGTGGCGGATGGCCGCCAACCTACCCCACGGCCTACCCCACGGCCTGCCCCAGAACCAACGCGCGTAACATGCGGGTCAGCCGCTGCGCCGGTGAATTTTTTCGACGCTGGCGGCGCAAGGCGGCGGCTTCGGCCAGAAATTGCTGCCGCGCCTGCGTCTGGGCGGCGTCGGGCGGCGGCGGGATATAAGCGGAAAGAGCAACGGCCGTTGTCAAAAAAGGCGTCAATTCCTCTGTCAGACCCGGGTACTCGGCCAAAATTTCCGCCACGGTCGCGCCTGCTTCCAAACGGTCCAGGCAGTCTACCAAAATACTTTCTTGCAAGATTTTCATGCTTCCACCCCCAGCACCACCAGCCGGTGCGAAAGAGAGCCAATGGCCCGCGCTTGCAGCATTTTGATGGAACCTTCGCTTTTGCCCAACAAACGGGCAACCTCGCGAATGGGCAGTTCGTAACCAAAACGCAGCGCCAGAACATTTTGCTGGTCGTCGGTCAGGTCTTGCAGCACGGCGGCCAGATTTTGCCGCAGCAGGGTAAGATCGTACTGGTCGTCGAGGGTACGGCCGTTTTCCGCCATATTCTCCGCCAGCGGCGCCGTCATCAACCGGACCTGGCGGCGATAAAATTCCTTCACCACGTTGGCCGCTGCGCCATACAGCCAGCCCTGCAATGTGTGCTGCGGCCCCTGCCGATCGTGCAGCGCCGTCAGCAAACGCAAAAAAATCTCGCTGGTCAAATCTTCGGCGGTATGTTGGTCCTGCACCCGAAAAGCCACATAGCGATAGATCCGCATGTAATACAAATCATGGATTTGGCCCAACGCCTCCGGCTCCAATTTTTGCGCCCGACGGAGCAGTTGCATTTCATCGTCCAAGGCAAAACCTCCAGCAAAAGAATATCACCAGCACAGTGTAAAATTTTGGCGCAGCCCGGATAATGGGAACAGGTCGCAGAAGCCCTGAGACTACGGGCGATCATTTTTCAGACCTTCGTCCATATCCACAACAACCGGCAGTCGTTATAATCAGACCAGCGACGAGAGATTCGGTCGGTAAGCCGTTGCAGCCTGGATCATTCACCGGCCTGATATTTGTATCGAGAAAAGATCATGTTTGCGTTTACAAAATTGAGCCTGGCTCGCCAATATATGCTCGTGAGTTTTTTGGTGATGGTGGGCGGCATGGTGGTTATTGGTTTTTGGATCAGCCAGCAGATTGAAACGGCCGTTACCAATCGCACCGCCGCTGTTACCGCGCTTTATGTTAACAGCTACATCTCCCCCTACTTACAAGAACTGGCCGCCGGCGACACGCTCTCGGCTGAGAATCTGGAAGAACTGGAAAGTCTGCTCTCCAAGACCAGCCTGGGACAGCAAATTGTCTCCTTCAAAGTCTGGTCGCCAGACGGGGCGATTGTGTACAGCCCCAACCCGGACCTGATCGGGCAAAAGTTTGTCATTCAGGGGGGGCTGGCCGAAGCATTCCAGGGGGATGTCGTCTCGGAGGTCAGCCGCCTGGAAAAGAATGAACAGGCTTACGAACGCCAAAATTGGGACACACTCATCGAAACCTACGCCCCGGCCCGCGCGGCCGGCAGCGGCCAGATCATTGCCGTTTCCGAGTTTTACCAGACAACTGAAGACCTGATGGCCGAAATTCGCGCCGCCCAATACTATAGTTGGCTGGTAGTGGGCATGGTTATGTTGGCCGTCTATTTGCTGCTGGCCGGACTTGTCGGCCGGGCCAGCAACACCATCATCGCCCAACAAACCACGTTGCAAGCCAACCTGGACCAACTGCACACCGCATTGTCGCAAAACGAGCAGCTACACGAAAGAGTTCGCCGGGCGGCCGGGCGCACCACTGCCCTCAACGAGCAATACTTGCGCCGCATCTCCGCCGACTTGCACGATGGTCCGGCCCAAGACCTGGCGCTGGCCCTGCTGCGCATCGAGTCGCTGGCCGATGCCTGCACCGAGGTGCCATCGGCCGCGCAACAGGACTTTCGCATTGTGTACACAGCCATCGAATCGGCCATGAGCGAGCTGCGAACCATTTCCGCCGGCCTGCGTTTGCCGGCCATCGAACCCATCTCGCTGACAGAGACGATTCAGCGCGCCGTTCATGACTATGAGCAAAAAAGCGGCAGCGCCGTAACGCTTACTCTTGGCCGCCTACCGGAGGATGCGCCGCTGCCGGTAAAAATAACCCTGTTCCGGCTGATTCATGAGGCGCTGGCCAATGGGTATCGTCATGCAGCCGGCAAGGCGCAGACAGTTCACGGGTATGTGAGCGATGAGGTGTTGTCGGTGGAGATAACGGACGCCGGACCGGGGTTTGATCCGCAAACAGCTAAAACAGACGGCCGTTTGGGCCTGGTTGGCATGCGCGAAAGAGTGGAGTTATTGGGTGGACGGTTTGAAGTGCTGAGTACGCCAGGGTATGGCACGGCCGTGCGCGCCAGCCTGGCCCTCTCCATGCCAGAGGAATCTTATGACTGATACAATTCGCATTCTCGTCGCCGATGATCACCCCCTGTTTCGTCAGGGCGTGGCCATGTCTTTGGCCACCGTGGCCGATTTCGCCGTCATCGGCGAAGCCGGAACCGGCGAGGAGGCCTTCACCCTGGCCGCCGAGCTTCTGCCCGACGTGCTGCTGTTAGACATCACCATGCCCGGTGAAGGCGGCATCGCAGCGGCGCGCCGGATCACGGCCGCCTGGCCTGTCGTGCGCATTATCATGCTCACCGTATCCGAAGATCAGGATAATCTGATCGCCGCTTTAAAGGCTGGCGCTCGCGGATATGTGCTCAAAGGCGTGTCGGCTAGGGAGCTTTCCAACGCCGTGCGCACAGTAGCTGAAGGGGATGTCTACATCTCGCCTTCGCTGGCCGGCGGCATTCTCTACGAAATGACCCATGCCCCAACCCAACAGCATGATCCGCTGAGCAGCCTAACTGATCGGGAGCGCGAAATCTTGGGGTTGGTGGCCGATGGATTAACCAATCGGGAAATTGGCGAGAAGCTGCATCTGGCTGAAAAGACGATCAAGCATTACATGACCAATGTACTGCAGAAGCTGCAGGTGCGCAGCCGGGTAGAGGCTGCCCTGTTGGCGCAAAAGCATGGGCTGCAAAGCTGATTGTCGCCTGGCATGATTTTTATGGGGCCGCTTGCGTTTCATGCTGCAAACCGACCCCACCTTACACTTCAGAC
>JAKQCM010000490.1 GCA_029559155.1 Chloroflexota bacterium | reverse complement strand
ACAATTCGTCCTCAGACCAGTAGGTTCTAAACAGTTTAGCACCAGGCGTTGATAGTGCGTTGCGGTGTATTTTCATTCATGGTGGTCGGCGGCAGCCGGTGAAGTCTCCTCTGAAAAGAATTTAACGCAAAGGCGCAGAGGTGCAAAGGTGCAGAGAAAAAATCTGCGTCATCTGCGAAATCTGCGGATTTTCATTCATGGTGTTGAGCCTGCGCTCATTTCGTCTCCTTCGAAAATGGGACACGGTCGGATTTTCCTTATGTGGTGGCAGCGGCCTTGAATTTGTTTTACACCTTTGGGGGAGGTTGTTTCGATTATTTTTATTGCGTAGGTGTAACGGCCGTTCCGCCTACATCGATTTCAACAGTACATCAAGCTGCTCGTACCCATCGTTAACGCCACGTTCCATGCCCGACTGGATCATACCATCTCGATCTGCTACCGACTGGTACACCGATTGGGTCGTGATTCTGGTACGGCCGTCAGTCAGCGCTTCCAGGAAGAGGGTGTCGAGGATGACATGCCCTTTTTCCGGCAGCCCTTCAAACTCGAATGTCTGGATAATCCTTTCCGGGGCTGTTACGTCATGAAACACGCCGTTAAATGCGTACGCGTTGCCGGCGCTGTCTTGATGAATATAGCGCCAGGAGCCGCCTTTTCGCGGCTCAAATGTCTCTAAAACCATAGTCAGTTCCCGCGGTCCGAGCCATTGGACAAATAAATCCGGGTCCGTGAAGGCTTTGAAGACAAGTTCGCGGGGCGCGTCAAACTCGCGGATGATAAAGAGTTCCTGTTTGCCGGGTTCGGCAAGAATTTTTGTTTGATTGTTCGTCATCCAATTTTTCCTTTTAAATGTCATCGGCTGGTGAAGCCAGATGAACGCTCAATTCCCGACCGGCGCTATAGTTCGTTGTTTTGCATTTCTTGCAGCAGGTCGTCCAGTCGATTGAACCGTTGTTCCCAAGTTTGCCGGTACTGCTCAATCCAATGGGCAACGTCATCCAACTTGCACAACTGGGGTTCGCAGTATCTTTCGCGGCCTTCTTTCCGAATTGTCACCAGACCAGATTCGGCCAGAATTTTGACGTGCCTGGAAACGGCCGGTCGGCTGATTTCGAAATGTTCGGCAAGCCCGTTGAGAGTCAGGGGTTGCGCCGCCAGCAAGTCTAAAATGGCTCTTCGTGTGGGGTCAGCTATAGCTTGATAAACGTCTCTTCTCATAATATGTAACCGATAAGTTACATATATGATAACACACAACCAAAAACAAAACAAGTGTTCTATAAAAATTGACGGCGCAAAGGAAGAAGAAGAGGTGAGGCAGGCACGGCCGTTTCTCCGTAATGATTGGTTGGTAAACGGCCGTCTTCGCCACGCATCCGCCTGGAGAGAAATGGCCTAAGGAATGACAGCTGTCAGCGCCTCTCGCAGCGCCTCGGCTGAAACAGGACCCAAAAACCGCTCCGTTATCACATCCTCTTGATCAAGTATGACGGACGATGGATGGCCACGGACGCCAAGCTGCTGCTGAATCTGTTCATTCTCCGGCTCGTAGGCATTCAGGCGAACAACCGTGACCTGGTTGGAAAACTCTAGCTCTATCCCATTCACGATGGGGGCAAATTGCAGTCAGGGCGCTCAGTTGTCGGTGTAAAACACGATGAGCGCCGGCCCATGAATGCCTACATCTACTTTGTCCGGGTTAGGCTGCTCGGCGCAGGCCGTGATGCCCAGAAGGATGAGTACGGCCGTCACCCACAAAAACCATCTCGATTTCATAACATTATTCCTTTACGATCTGTTCTAATCGATTATTCCGCTTGCTGCTGCTCGCGCAAGTCAGCTTCCCATTGGAAGATCCGGTTTTCTAATTGAGGCTTTACGATCACCATAACCCACACTCGATGATCTCCGGCAGCGCCCATTCTCATGCTTGCTTCAAGTCCGACTGCAGCAAACAAACGGTCAGTTCAGTCCCAACACCCAATTCCGACTTAATTTGCAGCCGCGCCCCAATCGCCTCCGCCCGTTCCTGCACCCCCAGCAGCCCAAAATGACCTGCCGGAGCCATCTCCGCCGGGCTTTCCGGCTGCACAAACCCCAGGCCGTCATCATGAACCAGCAGGCACACCTGATTATCAGTGAATTCCAGGCCAACGGCTGCTGTTTTAGCCCGTGCATGGCGGGCGACGTTGTTTAATCCTTCCTGAGCAATGCGATACAGCGCCAATTCCACCGCAGGCGGCAAGCGGTGTTCTTTGCCCACCGTGCGGAAGGAAACCGGCAGCCCCATCGCCTGGCTCATATCACGCGCCAATACCTTTAGGGCAGGGATCAGGCCCAAATCTTCCAGATAAATCGGCCGTAAATCTCGCGTCAGGCGGCGCAGGTCCGCCACAATTTGTTCGGCCATTTGCTGCATTGTAGACAGCCTGGCGGCGCTTGCCTCGTCCGGCGCAGACATTTGGGCCAGCTGAATGCGCTGGTTCAGGGCGATGAGGGATTGTATCGTGTCGTCGTGCAAGTCGCGGGCCAACCGGCGACGCTCTTCTTCCTGACCGGCCGTAATCGCATCCAGATACCCTCGCAAGCTTTGCTGGGCCAACTGCACCTTGCGGGCCATGTGAATCAACTCTGTTTGTAAGCGCTGAATTTCGTGGATGCCCCCCACTGGTTCTTCAATGGCTGCAAAATCACCCCAACCCAATTCTGTTGCCTTTTGCTCTAACGATTGCAACGGCTGCACCACCTGGCGCGCGCCAAACCACAGAGCCACCAGGGCAATCACCAGCACAGGAATGAGGATAAGCGGGGCCATTTCGGTAGTCCGCAGCATGGGGTCAGACACTTCTCGCCACGGTTCGGCAATCACCAGCGCCCAACTAACTGGCATGATGGGGCTAAAGGCCACGACATATTCATCGCCGGCTTCGGTGAGATAGGTGGCGCCGCTTTCGCCCCGCAAAGCATCGGCTACGCCGGGGTGTTGTTGGGGCGGGGTGTCGGTCCAGGGCGGCGTTCCTGTCTGGTATAAAATGTCGCCCTCGGCCGTAACAACATAAGCGGCTGCCAGCTCGCCGCTGCCAAATATATCGGCCAAGGCCCGGCGTGAAAGGGTTGCGGGGGAGAATGCGCCAACGGCCGTAACCCCATCCACAGTCGCCGCCACAAACGTTAATTCCTGCCCACTCGCCGGATCGATAAGTGAAGGCAAAAAATATGCCTCCCCATCAGCCGGGGCAAACGGCAAAGCGCTCAAACGCGCGCTCATGGCGTGCGTTTGCCAAAAATCCGCGTCGTTTGCAGATGCCAGCAAGGCACCATCCCTCGAAAACAGGGCAATGCCGCCTTCAAAATCAGGTAGCAGGTAAGCTGCATCGGCCAGGGCATGGTCCAGGCCAACAGTGTTAGCCGCCTGCAGAGCCACACTGCGGATAGCCGATTGGCGGTGATTAATTTGTTCGGTGATGGCGGCAGCGGCGGCGCGGGTAGCACGTTCATCGCGTTCGCCGACCATCGTGCGCATGGCGCGTTGGTGCAGCCCCAGGCTGCCAAAGGCAATAACTAGCAGCAGCGCAGTCAGCGGCAAAACGGTAATGATAAATAGCTGCAGCGGCAAGTTGGAAATACTGGGCCAGCGGCGCGGTTTCAATCTGAAATCTCCGATGGAATCAGACCAAGAGACACTGCTTTCATGACTGCTTCTGTGCGACTGCTGGCCTCTAACTTTTGGTAAGTTTTAGCCAGATGGCCTTGTACAGTACGATCGCTGATGCCCAGCTGGACGCCAATCGCTTTGTTGGTGTATCCCTTGCTGGCCAGGGCCAACACTTCCAATTCACGTTCGGTCAGTTCTTCATAATCCGGCAAGCCGGGGGCAGCACGGCCGGCAATATGCGCAATTAATCGGCTGGCAATCGTCGGGTCCAGCGCCGATTTGCCTTCGTGGACATCGCGTACAGCCTGCACAATGCTGAGTGGGGAAGCGGTTTTTAGAACATACCCATTGGCCCCGGCTTCCAAAACAGCCAAGACGTACGGGTCATCGTCATAGGCGGTGAGCACCAGGACGCCTACTTCTGGATGGTTGGCGCGTACCCAGCGCGTCACTTCGATGCCCGTGGCTTTGGGCATTTGGATATCTAATACGGCTACATCTGGTAAGTGGCGGGCGATAAGGTCGCGGGCCATTTCGCCATCTTCGGCTTCGGCGATGATCAGGAGATCGCTGGCTTGTTCTAAAAATTGACGGATGCCCGCACGGACCACCGCGTGGTCATCGGCCAGTAAAACACGAATGAGGTTGCTCATGGCTGCCTTTGTTCTGAAGGGTTCTGATAAAAAGCCGATGGATTGGCGGGCGTGAAGGTGTCATCGGAAGCTAGGGATAGACGGTAGCGGCAAATGGCCTGCCAGTCAATATGGTTTTATGGGATGTTGAAGAAACGAAGGGATTATTGCGTAAGACGGCCGTATCAACCAGAGCCAAATACCCGGCAGGGCATAGGCCATTTGGCGTATGGCAAAATGACATTTGTCACCTGTTTATAGGTGATAGGCCATTTGGCGCTACTGGCTCGCGTGGTTCGTCTTTATGCTTGTGACAACAATGAAGTTGTCATTGGGTGAATCGAAATCACCAAAGGAGTTTTTGATGAAAGCGAAACATCGACAGGGATACGGCCGTAAACAAACCGGCCAAAAACGCATCTGGATACCGGTAGGATTGCTGATCGCCGGGTTATTATTGTTAAGCTACAGCCTCATCAGTCAGGCAGATGGTCCATCCGCCGCTACCGCCGCGTACACGCAGGCAGATGTGACTGTGGGACAGCCTATTTTTGCTGTCCACGAAATGAACGACGGGCCGCCCATCCCCTTCTTGCCCAAAAATCAGCCCCAACCCAAAATTCAGATTCCCGAAACATTTTACGATTTGGGCACAATCGGCCCGCGTGATGTGGTGGAGCAATCGTTTATTATTCGCAACATGGGTGACGCCCCGTTGACGATCAGTCGGGCTTACACGACTTGTGGCTGCACGACGGCCGAAATCTCCGCCAGCATTATTCCGCCGGGCAAAGTGGCCACTGTCAGGCTTATTTTTGACGCCGGGTTCCACGAGACAGCGGGCCAGACGGTTCGCCGTGGGTTGATTATTGAAAACAATGATCCTGAACAGTCTCAGGCTGAGGTGTGGATTCAGGCAAATGTACGATCCCAGTGAGAGGTAATCCCATGAAACGACTATTTTCTTTGTGGCTAATATTTTTGTTAATGACCGGGTTTGTTTTGACCGGATGTGGGGGAAATGGGCGGGGAACGGCCGTTGCCCACAACCACCCCATGGCCCCCTTAGACACAATGCCCATGGAAGTCCAGCGCTCCGGACGCAAGATGCAAGAAGCGTACCAATTCGCCGTCGCTAATCCACAGATTGTAGATAATATCCCGTGCTACTGCGGCTGCGCCAGCATGGGGCATACATCCAACTATGATTGTTACGTGGCAGGCATCACAGAGAGCGGCGATACACAGTTCGATGAACACGCCCAGTATTGTTCTATCTGCCTCGATATTACCCAGGACACGATGCGCATGATGGACGAAGGCAAAACCACGGCCGACATATTCACGCAAATCGAACTGGATTATGCCCGTTTCGGCCCACCCACTGTAAAACTCGAGGCTGGAAAAACGTCATGAAAAAATATTTCAACCGGTTCGCTTTGTTCGTTGGGGTGTCAATCCTGGCGGTTTTTCTGAGCGCCTGTAGCGGCAAACCAGACATTTCAGTCACAGACAGCCATCTGGTGTTAGGTGATGTTGTAAATGGGGACGTAGTCACACGAGAAGTGAGTGTGCAAAACAATGGCCAGGCAGATTTGATCATCGATGCGGTAACTACATCTTGCGGCTGCACGCAGGCGACCATCGAACCGCTGATCATTCCTGCAGGGAGCAGCGGCACGCTGTCCATTTCATTTGACTCTGGCGCGCACGGACCGGCATTAACCGGACCACTTGTTCGCCAAGTGTTTATCGCTTCCAACGATCCCCAGAAGCCAGAAATAACCGTGGAGTTGACGGCCAACATACTACCCCCGGCAGGTTCTTAGGGTCCACTCCCATTTAACTTTGGCGTTTTCACATTGGGCCAATCCTGAAGATTGACCCAATCTACTCAAGTTAACAACATAGCAACCCTTAAAGAACAGGAAACAAGTAAGCTGCGAGAGATAGGAGATCGGTGACTTGGCCGATTACTTATCTCAATCACGCAGCTTATTTGATTTGTGCCCTCCCAAGCCATTTGGCGTGTCGTTTTAGCGCTAAACGGCGGGCGTACTAAAAGCCAGTCTGACTTAGAATGAGCTGTCATATCTAATCGAGCAACAACTTGCTCAGTCCAAGGAGAACCAAATTGATGAACAGAATGACTTTCGTTTTATGGGCAGTGTTAGCAGCTTTGCTGGCAGCTTGTGGGTCGGCCAAACCCACACCGCCTCCCTTGATGGAATTGTCACTGACAGCGACAGATATTGCCTACGACACCCATCAGTTTGATGTGGTGGCTGGGCAACCGGTCAGGTTGACGCTGCATAATGAGGGAGCCTTAATCCATGATTTTAGTATCCAGAAGATGCCGCATTCCGGTGAAGTTATAGCGGAAGAAGCAGATCATGGGATGGAGGGGCATGATATGAACACCGCAGGACCAGACCCGGAAATTCATGTTGCGTCGCCAGTGGGGGAAAGCCTCAGCGTGACCTTTACACCCATTACGCCTGGAGACTATGAATTTTTCTGCACGGTGGTGGGTCATAAGGAAGCGGGGATGGTGGGGACTTTAGTGGTCAGCGCACCCAAAAGATAATGGGGTGATAACGGCCGTTTACACTTTTCCACCGCCGCGTTAAACCAACGAATTATGCACTTTGTCAAGCGCTCAGGTGCTTGGCAACCGGCAGTTGGGTGGTAGAAATTGTCTCCCAGATTATGGTATGCTCTAGTTTAGTTCATGCGTTTGGCGCGAGTTTGCCAATCGAAAAGCGGCAGGCCTGCGCCAGAAATAGTAAAACAACCTGCAACGCAGAGAACAAGGAGAAATCCATGACCGAGACAAGTGGTTCCGTATCCCCAACCAGCGCCCTCTCCTACCAGGAAACAATCAGCGCCCTGGCCAGCGACGCCGAACAACTGGAGCAAGTTTACCAAACAGCCCTCAAAGCCGACCAAACGGATGCCTTCAAACAAGCCATCGACCACAGTTACACAAGCGCACCGGAAAATCTGCTTTACGCCGCCTGGTTCCATCGTCTCCGATATAACGCGACCCAGGCAAAAAACTTCGTCATAGCCTGGGCTTGGGTCATTCCGCTGGCTCTATGCAACGGACTGGTAATCTGGTGGCTGTCGGATGATCGGTACATGATCCAGTTAAGGGGCGTCCACGCCGGGACCACGGACAGCTTTTTGCCGGCGATGTTTTTGTTGGCGGCGCCCGTTTCCGCCATTTTTGCGCTGGTCTATCTCACGGCCGTCGGGCAAAAACAGTGGCGGTTGGCTATACTCGTCACCATCGTGATGGTTGTAAGCAGCGCTTACGTGCTGTGGGTGTATCCGCGGGCGGGCACACGGCCGTTTCAGGAACAATACCGCACCCTCATGGCCATGCACCTGCCCCTTCTCGCCTGGGCCGGTGTGGGCGCGTTTTTGATCGCAGACCAGCGCGACCCGGCCAATCGTTTCGCCTTCCTCATCAAATCGCTCGAAGTATTCATTATGGGCGGGTTGTTGGCCATTGCTGGGGGGGTGTTCACCGCCATCACCATCGGCCTATTTTCAGCCCTCAATGTGAATTTTCCGCAAGTCGTGCAGCGATTATTCATCGCCGGCGGCGCGGGGCTGATACCGGTTGTGGCCATAGCCGTCATTTACAATCCCACCGTATCCCCCGCCAAACAGGCATTTGATGAAGGACTGAGCAAACTGATAGCCCTGCTCATGCGCATTCTATTACCCCTGACACTGCTGGTATTACTCGTCTATCTCGCCTTCATCCCTTTTAATTTTCGCGCGCCTTTCGACAATCGCGATGTCCTGATTATTTACAACGGAATGCTCTTTGCCGTAGTCGCCCTATTGGTCGGCGCCACCCCCATCAATCTGGCCGATCTGTCCCCCCGACTGGCCCGCTGGCTGCGCGTCGGGATTATTGGCGTAGCGGCGCTGGCTCTGATCGTGAGCCTTTATGCTCTGGCCGCCATACTTTACCGCACTGCCCTGGACCGGCTTACACCTAACCGGCTGGCCTTTATAGGCTGGAATGTCATCAACATCGCCTTCCTGTTCCTATTGTTACTCCTTCAGGTGCGGGTAAAAACCGGGTGGCTGGATGGGTTGTATCGCACCTACAGCCTGGGAACGGTTGCCTATGCCGCCTGGACTCTGGTTATGATCTTCGCCCTACCCTGGCTGTTTGGCATCGATCAGGGGTCGGTGGATACCTTACCCGCTGCCGTACAAGATATTTTATACGAACACGCCAGTCCAATTCTTCTGAAATGCGCCGACAGCCCTCACATCTACCTGCTTGAGAATGGCGAAAAACGCTGGATAAACAACATGGACACATTTAACGGCCGTGGCTACGTCTGGCGCGACGTCCAGTTCATCTCCTGTGACGATTTACGCAGCATCCCCAACGGGACGCCCATTCCCGCCGATGCCGGCCCGCCCCCACAACCATAAAAGCAGCGCAAAATTGCCCAACCACGCAAAGCTGCGACCGCCGGAAAAAAGCACAACCAAGAACCAGCCCTCAAAATGACGCAATCAATCGAGTATTGATTGCGTCATTTCGTTCCCCGCTCACCTCTGCTCGTTCCATACCCGATTCAGCCAATATTATATTTGTGATTTTTGTCACAATATGACATTCGTCACATCCATTCTGGATAAATGTCAATTGTGAAAATGTTCACAAAAGCTATAACTGTCAGTATGCCTTATTGTAACTTTGCATCTCGGGCAGTAGATGCGCCATTAACAGAGGATAGTCTATGAAATTCAAGGTCATGCCGAAGGCTGCTTTTCCGGGCTGGGTCGAACGATTAAAAGGTCATTATCAAGTAGTGGGACCGAAGCAAAAACATGGACAGTATATGTTCGATGTGATTGAGAACGTAGCGGATCTTGCTTTGGTATACCCGACAACAATTTTGCCGCCCAAGAAGTATCTGGTACCACAAAAAGAAGTTCTGCTGAACTATCACCTGGATGGCGGGCGGCTAGAAACCGCCGCGGTTCCCCCGCCAACAGTCATTCTGGGCGTACACACCTGCGATTTGCACGCGCTCAAATTGTTTGACCGCATTTTTAGCCAGGGTTTTACCGATCAACACTACCAGGCGCACCGAGAAAATGTAACGCTGGTGAGCATAGAGTGCCTGACAACATGCTCAGCGAATTCTTTTTGCCGCGATATGGGCACAGCCAGCGCCACCGATGGTTTCGACTTGCACATGGTCGATCTGGGTAATGCCTATGCGTTTACCATCGGCTCGGACAAGGGAGATGATCTTTTCAAAGGGTTCCACCCGGTGTTCGACGCCATGGACAGTGATTTGGAGCTGATTCACGAGACATTGCAAGAAAAGTGGCAGCACTTCCCGTACCGGCTGAATTTTGATGTACATGAAATGCCTGAACTGCTGCATGCCAGTTTCAACGATACGATCTGGGACGAATTGGGGCAGCAATGTCTGGCGTGCGGCTCTTGCACCCAGGTTTGCCCCACCTGCTACTGCTTTGACGTGACGGATGAAGTTGATTTGCTGCTGGCCGAAGGGCAAAGAGTACGGCGGTGGGATTCTTGTCAGATTCATGAATTTGCGATGGTGGCTGGCGGGCATAATTTCCGCGAACGGCTCGCAGCTCGACAGCGGCATCGGTTTATGCGCAAGGGGAAGTACCAGAAGGATGCGTATGGCATTGTGGGCTGTGTAGGCTGCGGGCGCTGTGCCCGGGCTTGCCTGGCGCATATTGCTCCGGCGGCGGTGTTTAACGAGCTTTTGGCGCGACGCCAGGCCGAAGCACTCGATGACAAAACCAGTGTGGCTTTTGAAATGTTTGCCGAGGTGACGCCATGACATTGTTACTAGAAGAGGTGAAGCATTCCGATTCGATTTATATGCCGGTTCCGGCGCGGATTACGGCCGTTCAGCCTCTCACCTCCCAGGAAAAATTATTCACCATTGAGCTACCCCACGACCTGACCCTAAACCACGAACCCGGACAATTTGTCCAGGTGACTGTGTTTGGCGTGGGTGAAGCGCCCATTAGCATCAGCTCCTCGCCCAGCCGCAGCAACGGCACGTTTGAACTGTGCATTCGCAAGGTAGGCGATCTGACGAAGGTTATTCACCGGCTGGAACGCGGTGATTTATTGGGGATTCGCGGCCCATTCGGACGCGGTTTCCCCATCGAGCGATTTCGCGGCAAAGATTTGTTGTTTGTGTGCGGCGGATTGGGCATGGCGCCGCTGCGGTCGCTGCTGAATGAAGTATTGGACGATCGGGGGAATTACGGCCGTATCATCCTCCTCTACGGCGCGCGCCAGCCCGCCGACCTGCTGTTTAAGGACGAGCTGGCCGAGTGGGAAGCGCGTGATGACGTGGAAGTTCACCTGACAGTAGACTGCCCGGATCAGGAATGGAATCGCTGTGTCGGCGTGATCACCCGGCTGTTTCCAGAGGTCATGGTCGAGCCGCGCAACACCATTGCCGTGGTCGTCGGCCCGCCCATCATGTATCGCTTTGTGCTAAAAGAACTCAAAAAACTGGCTATTCCCAAAGGCAATATCTGGTTTAGCTTCGAGCGGCGCATGAAGTGCGGCGTGGGCAAATGTGGCCATTGCCAGCTTAACCATGTGTACACCTGCCAGTCCGGTCCCTCGTTTAATTATGCCGAGATTGAATTTTTAGAGGAGGCGCTCACATGACTGCCAAAGCAAAACCAAGAGTAGCCTTTTTTGATTTTACCAGCTGCGAAGGCTGTCAATTAACGGTGGTTGACGCGCTGCAATATCATCCGGAACTACTGGATGTGGTAGATATTGTGGAATTCCGCGAAGCCAGCAGCGATCGCAGCGACGATTACCAGATTGCGTTTATTGAAGGCTCTTGCTCGCGGGAAAGCGACGAGCCGCGGTTGCATAAAATTAGGGAAACGGCCGTTACCGTTGTCGCTCTTGGCGCGTGCGCTCATTTGGGCGGCATCAACGCCATCCGCAACCGCCAAAGCCTGAAAAACGTGCGTGAATACGTCTACAACGGTAGCGCCTACTGGTACGAAACCTACAAACCCCGCCCCATTTCCAAAGTCATCAAAGTCGATCTGGTGATCCCCGGCTGCCCCATCAGCGGCGCGGAATTTGTGCGCGTGGTAAAAGGCCTGCTGCAAGGACGCCTGTTAGAACCGCCAGATTACCCGCTGTGCATCGAATGCAAGCTAAAAGAGAACGTCTGCGTCTTCCATCGCGGGCAGGTTTGCCTGGGGCCGATTACCCGGGCTGGCTGCGATGCCGTTTGCCCCGCCTACGGGGCCGGCTGCGAAGCCTGCCGCGGCCTGATCGCCAACCCCAGCATGGCCGCGTTTTACGCTGTTTTGGAAGAACACGGCCTCTCACCGGCCGAAGTTGAAGCAAAAATGACTCTATTTCTGACCAATCAAATGCCTGTTCCAGGCGCCGAGGAGGTTGAATATGTCTAATCTGCACATCGATATCCATCACATTACCCGCGTAGAAGGGCATGGCAACATCCTGGTAGATGTGCAAAACGGCGAATTAACGCAGTGTGATCTGCAAATTATCGAGACGCCGCGCTTTTTTGAAGCGATGCTGCGCGGACGGCCGTATCAAGAAGCCTCCCACATCACCTCACGCATTTGCGGCATCTGCGCCGTCGGCCATGCCACCGCCTCGCTAAGAGCCACCGAAAAAGCCCTCGGCGTCGAACCTACCATCCAGACCAAACTGCTGCGCCGCCTCAACTTCATCGGCGAAATGCTAGACAGCCACGTGTTGCACGCCTACATGCTCGTCGCCCCGGACTTTCTAAACGTGGGCAGCGTCATCCCCCTGGCCAAATCCGCGCCAGATGTGGTGCTGCGGGCGCTGCGCCTGAAAAAACTAGCCGGCGACACCTGCAAAATTATTTGCGGCCGTCACACCCACCCCATCGCCATGACCGTCGGCGGCTTCACCCACTATCCGACCACCGCCGAACTGTACGCCCTGCGCGATCGTTACCTGGCGGCGCGCCACGATGTAGCCGCCACGGTTGAACTGTTCCAAACGCTGCCCATCCCCCAATTTGAGCGCGATACGGAATTCATCGCCCTGCACAACGCGCCGGTGTATGGCTTTATTGATGGCGAGATCGTCAGCACCGACGGCGGCGTCTGGCCGGTGGAACAATACCGCGACGTAACCAACGAGACGATGGTACTCCATTCAACCGCCAAACACGCCGCCAACCAACGCGACAGTTATATGGTCGGCGCGCTGGCCCGGTTCAACGTCAACTACGATTTGCTCCATCCACTGGCCCTGGAGGCCGCCGACGCGCTGGGCATTCATCCTGTTTGCACCAATCCGTTCATGAACACCGTCGCCCAGGTGGTGGAAATTGTTCACTGCGTCGATGAGGCAGTTTACCTGATTGAAGAACTGCTGCGGCGGGAATTGGCCTGGGAAGAACCGGTTGCGCCAACCCGGCTGTCTGGCGAAGGCGTGGGATCGTGCGAAGTGCCGCGCGGGATTTTGTTCCACAATTATGTCATCGAAGACGGCCGTATCACCGAAGCCAACTGCATCATCCCCACCGGGCAAAACCTGGCCAACATCGAAGCCGACATGCGCGCTTTAGTGCCCACCATCCTGCACAAACCACAGGCCGAAATCGCCCACGCTCTGGAAATGCTGGTACGCGCTTACGATCCCTGCATTTCCTGCTCCACCCACCTGCTCAACGTGGCGTTCGTTTAAGCCATCAGGGGCACAGATATTCGCGGCTAAACACGGATTAGAATCCGTGAAAATCCACGAGTATCTGTGCCCCACTTGCCCCTTCAATGGTGTCTAAAACTTTAGTGCTGGCTTTGGGGAACACGCTGCGCGGCGACGATGGCGCAGCCACGGCCGTTCTACAATCCATCCGCGCCCACCCCACTCTTCCCGACAGGACCGATCTGGTAGACGGCGGTACGCCGGGGCTGGAAACAGCCCTGCTGCTGGAAGGGTACAACCGGGCCATCATCATCGACGCCGCCGACATGGGGCTGGCAGCCGGCGAATGGCGGCGATTTTTGCCGGGCAACGGCCGTTTGCCCGCCCGCGACACCCATCTCACCGGAACCATGCACACTGCCGGTCTGGCCGAAGCCTTGGCGCTGGGCGACGCGCTGAGCATTTTGCCGCCAGAGGTCATCGTCTACGGCATTCAGCCGGCCGACATAGGCTGGCAAGAAGGGCTGAGCGAGCCAGTGCAAACGGCCGTGCACCAGGTCGCCGCCGCCATCCTCCGCGAGCTGACCACCCCACCCCACGCTTAAGCCGGACGGCCGTTTTGCTGCTATAATGCCCCGTCGTCCGGCGGGTTTTGTCGGGGCAATTTGCCCCCAATCAACCCAATCCACCGGCAATTTGGAGACAATTTTATGCGCAAAACTTGTGGGTTTATCGGGCAAACGGCCTGGAAACTTAGCTGGCTGTTGGGACTTGTGGTCGTTTCTGTAAGCTGCGGCAGCGCCGCCAAATCAAACATCCAATCCGGCTATGAAATAACCACCGGCAGTCCCACGGACCAGGTAACAGTCACCCCCGCCGCAGACGAAGTGGTATTCGATATTGTCAGCGAAACCGGCATTGGCCGCGCGGAAATCTCGCTTCCCGGCGGGCAATGGCCGGACCGGGTGGAGCTGCGGCTGCACTTGCGCGGTCTGGAATCGTTGACGGTGACGTATGGCGATGTGGCGGTGCACACGGCCGTACCCAGTTCCAGCTTCGATCTCATTGACCAGACCGTGCAGGTCGCCGACCAGCCATCTCCATCCAAAGCGGCCGACACGCTGTACGAAATGTTTGTCGACGCCTACTCGGCCAAAGGACCTGTGTCCATCCCCCTGGAAAACGGCTACTTCATCCTACGCCTGCCCGAAGATTTTCTGGCCGGGGACCACACGTCTTTCACCGTCGAGTGGATTGATTTTTACCGTTAGGAATCAGGGGACTGGAGATTAGAGATTAGAGAGTAGAGAGTAGAGAGTAGAGGGTGAACCAGTCTCCAGTCTCCAATCTCCAATCTCCAGTCTCCAATCTCCAGTCTCCACTCCCCACTCCCCGCCCTTTTGTTATAATCCCCATATGCGCCCACACCGACCGTATCGTTTCTTGCTGCTTGGTATTCTGGCGATTTGGCTGGCAGCCTGCCAATTCCCGCCGGCCCAACAACCGCCCGCCCCACTGGCCACCCCGCTGATCATCCAACCCGCCAGCGTACCCACCGACCAGCCCGTCGGCAAACCGGTCAGTTCGCCAACGCCCCTGCCCACCCTGACGCCGCCGGCCACGGCCGTTCCCCAACCCACCGCCACCTACAGCCCGGACCTGGCCGATTGGACCATCCTTATCTATATGGACGGCGACAACGACCTGGCCGCCTCCGCCCTGAACGACCTGAACGAGATGGAAGCCGCCGGAAGCTCCAAATCGGTCAACCTGCTGGTGCAGCTAGACCGGCCCGGCGGCGATGGAGCGCTGCGTTACCGGCTGCTGGGCGACGGCGATGAAACGGCCGTATCCACCCCACCCCTGGCCGACTTAGGCGAAGTCAACATGGGCGACCCGCAAACCCTGGCCGACTTTATTGCCTGGGGACTCACAACCTACCCCGCTAACCGCACCGCCCTCATCCTGTGGGACCACGGCGCAGGTTGGCAAGGCGTCGCCTTCGACGACGACAGCGCCGATTTCCGCCTGCCCGACAATCTCAGCCTGGGCGATCTGAGCGGCGCGCTGGCCACTGCCCAGGCGCAAACCAACCGCCCGCTCCTGGACATCATCGCATTCGACGCCTGCCTGATGGGCCAGCTAGACGTGTTGGCGGCGATACGGCCGTTCGCCCATTACGCCATCGCCTCCGAAGAAGTAACCCCCGGCCAGGGCTGGGATTATCGCAGCTGGCTCAGCCGCCTCTATGGGCAGCCCGCGCTCAACGCCGCCGGATTAGCCCGCCTGCTGGTCGATGATTTTGCCGCCGCCTACACCCAGGCCAACCCCGACGACTTTGTGACGATGGCGGCCATCGACCTGACACGCCTGCCGGACCTGACGTATGCCGTGGAATCGCTGGCCCAAACGCTGCTGGCCGACCCCGCCTTTGTGGCCGGCGCCGTCAGCGATGCGCGCAGCGGCGCGGAAGCCTTTGCCCGCGTCTACGCCGGCGATTTCGACCGATACGCGGCCATCGATCTGGGACATTTTGCCGCTATTTTGGCCCAGCGCAGCCCCACGCAGCCGGTCATAACGGCCGCCGAACAGGTCACAACTGCGCTGGAAACGGCCGTTCTCGCCCAGCGTCAGGGCAGCGGCTTCAAACACAGCAGCGGCGTCGCCATCTACTTCCCGCGCACAGCCGATCTCGCCCACCCCGATTACGCCGCCGCCACTCAGCTTCCCCTGTGGCAGCAATTTCTCGCCAGCACCTACACCATCAGCTACGCCGAACTGCCGCCGCCGGAAATTCACCTCACAGGCACGGCCGTGGACCATGTCGGCGTCCAACGCCCCGCGTACCTCGGTTTTCAGGTGGTCGGACGGGCGATAGACAACGTCACCCTCATCGGCGGGCGGTATGAAGAGGACGGCCGTCGCCGCCTGCTGGAATACGACACCCTTATCCCCGAACCGACCTATTTGCCCGATGGCAGCGCCCTGCACGCATGGCGCGATGGCGTCCACGACGACTTTTTCATCTGGGACACCAGGGTCACGTATGTGTTTGATGAGGCCGGAAACGGCGATTTTGTGGTCATGTGGCCGACTGCGCCGGGCAGCGCCCTATTCACCGTGCAGGGCCTTTACCTGCGCGCCGATGGCGCCGCCTACGCGGCCAACCTGGTTTTCGACCACCAGACGGGCCGCTTACAGCGCATCTGGGGCCAGGGTGAGGGCGCGGCCGCCGGAGAAATCATCCCCCAACCCGGCGACGCCTTCCAACTGACCAACTTTTACCTGGACGAGACGGCCGTCGACAAGATCGGCGCCATCAGCGGCGAACCCGGTCCAGTGTTAACCTTTGACGACGCCGGGAAACTGGCTTACGAATGGCGCGCGCTGGCGGATGGCCCTTATTTCCTCGGTTTTTCAGCCGAAAACGCCGCCGGAGCTTCCGGCAGCATCCTGACCGATCTCACCATCGTCAACAGCGATGTGCAGCCCGGTCTGAAAGCTTACCTGGACCCTTACCTCGGCTTCCAATTCCTGCACCCCGATGATTGGTACACGCCGGTCTACACCGACACCCTGCTCTATACCAGCGATTTCAGCGGCCAGACCCAACTCCAGGTGGTCATTTACCCGCGCCTGGAACCGGGGATGAATCCGGTCAGCCTGAAAAATCAAACCCTGAACAATTTTGGTCCGGTCGATCTGCTCTATGCCGACGAAATTACCATCGCCGGCGTAGGCGGCAATCGGGCGGCTTATGGCTACAGCCGGCCGGATGGCGCAGCGCGCACCGGCGTCTTTTTTGCCTTCGTGAAGGATGGACGCGGCTACGTAGTGGATGTGGATGGCCCGCAGGCGGCCGAGCCGCAAACCATCGCCGCCGTCGAAGCGATCATTAACAGCTGGCAGTTTACCGACCAGAGTTTCGGCCTGAAGCCGGGCAACTGGGCGCGGGCTAATCTGGATGCCTTTTCGGTAGCCTATCCGGCCGAGTTTGCGGCGCAAAATCAGGGGGATTGGCAGCGTTTTGTGGCCGATGGGCACACGTTTGTGGCGCTGCGAGTACAGCCGGAGACACGGCCGTCGCCCGATGTGTTGGCCGCGCTGGTGCGCGACGCCGGGCAAGGCGTGACCAATTTCCAGGCCGGCGACCCATTCCCGTTCTCGCTGGGCAGCGAAGTATGGCAGCGCGTGGATGTGCAGTATACGGCCGTTGATGGCACAGACATCTGGGGCTTCATCATGACCCGCGCCGACGCCGGGCAGGAAGTGGTTGCCTGGGCCGAAGCACCCGCCGCCGCCTATAACCAGCTCGAATCGACCATCTTTTTAACCCTCATCGCCGACATGCGCCTGAACGCACGGCCGTAACAAGGACTTCCGGCACTCTGCGCCAGCGGCAAAATCGGCGGCTAAATCTTTTTATCCGGGTCAGGAGAACCTTCTATGAAAACAACGTTATCTGCGCTGCTCGCCAGCGGGCAACCGGTCATAGCCGATGGCGCGATGGGGTCCATTTTGATGGCTGCCGGTCTGGAAGCCGGACGCTCGCCTGAATTGTGGAATGTTGAACAACCCGAAACCATCGCCCAGGTCCATCGCGGCTATATTCAGGCTGGCTCGCAAATCATCCTTACCAACAGTTTTGGCGGCAGCCGGACCAGCCAGGACCGGCACGATCAGGGGGAACGCGTTGGCGAATTGAATCGCGCCGCCGCGCGCATCGCCCGCGCCGAGGCGGACGCCGCCGTGCATCCGGTGGCCGTGGGCGGCTCGATGGGACCGACCTCTGAAATGATGGTTCCATTTGGCACGCTGACGGTGGAGGAAGCAACGGCCGTTTTCGCCGAACAGGCAGCCGCGTTGGCCGAGGGCGGCGTGGATATTTTCTGGATCGAAACCATGTACGCCCTGGACGAGCTATTGGCCGCCGTGGCCGGCTGCCGACAGGCCGCGCCCGACATGCCCATCACCGCCACGATGAGTTACGACCGCAAATGGCGCACCATGATGGGCGTGCGCCCCGAAGAAGCGATGACCGCGCTGCGCGATCTGGGCGTCGCCGCCATCGGGGCCAACTGCGGCAACGGACCTGATGAAATCATCGAGGTCATTTCTAAGATGCACGCCTTTGACCCCCGTGTGTCCTTAATCGCCAAAGCCAATGCCGGTATGCCGCAGTACCGCGACGGCCGTACCGTCTACGACGCCACACCGGCAGAGATGGCCGCTTATGCCACGGCCGTGCGCCAAAATGGGGCGCACATCATCGGCGCGTGCTGTGGCAGCACGGCCGTACACATCGCCGCCATCGCCCAAACGCTAAACCCAACGCTGGAAGTTTAATTCATCTTGGAACGTCATGGGGTTTGGTCTGATGCGTGAGGCGTGAGGCGTGAAACCTCTCTGGCCACGTATCACGCTTCACGCCTCAGGGGCTGTCAACTCCCTGAGGTTCCTCCTGAGGTTCCTGGTGAACCACCCTGGTTTTCGCGTTCCCCTACCCCCAACACAACAAAGAGCCTCATGCCCGCAGCGAGCATGAGGCTCTTTGAGATCACCTGTCTACCGGGCGCGGTTACTTACCGGCGCGGATTTCTTTGCCTTTGAATGGGTTGCCAAACAGCGGGGCAAACACGCAAAAATCAAACAACCCGGCCAACAGCGGCAATGCGCCAACAATGGCCACGATAATCCCCACCGTGCCGGTAAGCCCCATCAGGCCCCAGGCAATCAGGGCAATCCCTGCCACGATGCGTACAATTCGACCAGCGGAAGAAGCCATAAAAGCGATAAAGGGGTTCATGTTTACTCTCCTTGAAACGTCAGGTTAATTGGTATCTTGACCTTAGTATAGGCGATAGGCGGCAGGCTGTCGGTGACAATGTCACATAACGGAGAGTTTTTCTAACCCATCGAGATCCAAAATCTCGATGTGGCCGCGCGCAGGCAATATCAACCCATCCTGCGCCAGAATCTTAAGAATCCGGCTGATAACTTCCCGCGAGCTGCCCAGTTCGGCGGCGATTTCCTGGTGAGTGATGGAAATGGGATGCTGGCGGCGGCGGCGATTGAGGAGCAGTGCGGCCACGCGGGCGTCAACCCGGCGAAACGTAACCTCATCCACGACGGCCAGCACGCTTTGCAAGCGCTGCGACAGCAAATCGAAGACAAAGCCACGCCACAACGCATAACGGTCCACCCAATCATGGAAGGCGGCCGCCGGGACCAACACGGCTTCAGCGTCTTGTTCGACAGTGGCGATAGCCGGAAAGGTTTGCTGGCTGAGGATGGCGTTGGCCGTGAGAATACACGATTCGCCCAGACCAAAACGGTAGAGGGTTATCTCGCGGCCGGTGTCGCCAATTTTGTAGACCCGCACGACGCCGGAAATGAGCAGCGCAATGGCGTCGGTGCGGTCGCCTTCTACAAAGACATCCTTTCCGGCGGGGATACGCGCCAGATAGGCGGTTTCTTGGAAAATGCGCACCAGGTCGGCGTCGGCGTTTTGAAGGATGGGCAGCGCACGGGCAATGCGGGGGTATTGTGCTGGAGAAATCATGTGGCTGTCTCCCGGTGGCTGGCCGATGGAGTTCTGATTAGAAAGAAGATTACAAACTCGGCCGCCATGTCTGCGACGTATTTTACCTGATTTTTAACGGCCGTATCCCCACCCTACCAAAAACGGAGCCTATCGACATGAAAACCTTGCCGAACGGACGAGACGCCAAATGGAAATCTGCGCTGGGTAAAACGGCCGTTTCACACACCAGGTCTACAGCCACAACCCGTTAGCGGGGCAAAACCTTGCCCAATTGCTCGGCCAACGTCTGATAGGAATAGTGACGCAGAGCGAGCTGGTAATTGTGGTCGACGGCCGTTTGCACGGCCGTTTCATCTTCCAACCAGCGCCGCACCGATGCCACCGCCTCATCCGTCACAACCCCGTCGATTTCGGTAAATTGAAAACCCAGCGGGCCGATATCGGCGGCATACACCGCGTAACGGTTCACCAAAGCGGGTTTGCGAAAATAAATGAGTTCCAGCAGCGCGTTGCCAAATCCTTCAATCAGGCTCGGATACATGACAAAATCGGCGTGCGGGTAGGTATCCCACAAGGCGTAAATTTTACGGCCGTCCGCCCCCCGGCGGCGCACATCATCCACTTTATCGGCAACATACCGCAAATCAACCCCTTTCTCGACGGCCAGGGCTTGCAGGCTGTGCAAATACGCCAGCCCTTCATCCCCCGCCTGATGGGTGATCACCAATTTATTGCGCGGATCGGCCAGCCGGGCCAGCGTCTCAATCGCCAATTCAATGCCTTTGCGGGCAATTACCCGTGTCGGCTGCAAAATCAACCGGTCCGATTCCGCGAGACCGATGGCCTGCCGGAAATCGCGGTTGTAGTCGTCGATGCCCGGGGCCGGTGTGGCAAAATCAAACACGTTGGGGATGAGAATGCTGTCCAGGCCGCGCCGATTTTGCAGCGCCCGCTGCGCCAGGGAATTGATAACCGCATGGCGCAGTTTGGGCAAATCCGGCGGGAAATAGGTGTCCAGAAAATCCGGGATGCAGTTCACCAGGAAACGATCTCGTTCCCAATACAGGTCGTGACTGTGCGCCAGACCGGGCAGGTCTAATTCTCGCATCAGGTCGGCTACGGCTTTGGCCAGGGGAAGCTGCATGGGAATGGCAAAGATGTTTTGCAGCACCAGATAGTCGATGTGGTAATCGGTGAGAAATTGGCGCAACGGCCGTTTCAATTCCTCTGCCCGCTCAGCCAATGCGGCCAACAATGCCGGGTCGGGTTCCGTACGACCAAACGCCCGCTCGCCCAAAGCCACGGCCACCGGATCGTGAAAGTGCATTTCTGGGATGAGCATCCCCGGCACATCGCCTTCCAATTCACCGGCGCAATAAAACAGTTCGTGCCCCATCTGGCGCACAATGGCCGCCAATTTGTGGGTCTCAAGCGAGACGCCATCTGTGCCTGCCAATCTGGTAGACATAAACGCAATACGCATGGTTCACTCCTCTGAAAATAATTTAACGCAAAGGCGCAGAGGTGCAAAGGTGCAGAGAAAAAATCTGCGTCATCGGCGAAATCTGCGGATTTTCATTCATGTTGTTGAGCCTCCACTCATGTCCGTCTCCTTCGAAAATAATTTAACGCAAAGGCGCAGAGGCGCAGAGGTGCAGAGAAAAATCTGCGTCATCGGAGAAATCTGCGGATTTTCATTCATGGTGTTGAGCCTGCGCTCATGTCGTCTCCTCTGAAAATAATTTAACGCAAAGGCGCAAAGGCGCAGAGAAAAATCTGCGTCATCGGCGAAATCTGCGGATTTTCATTCATGGTGTTGAGCCTCCACTCATGTCCGTCTTCTTCGAAAATGCGACACGGATTGACGCGGATGAACACGGATACAATCCGTGAAAATCCGTGTTCATCCGTGTCCCTTTCATTCATGGTATTGAGCTTGCGCTCATGTCGTCTCCTTCGGTAACAAGCAAGCCTGAATCTGC